>CAZIKZ010000065.1:0-11140 GCA_964539845.1 uncultured Hyphomicrobiales bacterium | reverse complement strand
ATTTCGAGGGCGCGGCGGCCGAAATAGCGCTTGGCGCCCAGGATGACGTTACGCCGCCTTTCCGGATCCAGACCCTTGGCGTTTGCGGCCGCCATCAGCCGCTCTGTGAATCGCCACTCGTCGTCCAGACAGAGGTTTGCATCGAGACTGTTGGTGTGATTGGTCTCGTGCTCGTTGAAGGTACCGCATGACTCGTTCACGAAGCCGGCACGGCCTGTGAGCAGAACCGGCGCCCACCCGGCCTTGTCGAGAGAAAACGGCATGCCGGCAGGAAAGCCACCCTGCTCGCGCAAAGCCTCCGTCCGCACCAGGATGCTGCACATCTGCGCCGAGATGCGATCCTCGAGAAACTCGTTCAGAATATCGGTGCCGTCCCAGATTCCGGATGCAAATCGATTGTTGCGAGCAGCGGTCAGAACCCGCTCCCCTTCAGCCACAAGCCGCAGGTCGCTCAAGCCCAGCACGATCGGCAGCCCGGGCTCGGTCTCTACGAGGCGCATGCATCGATCGAGGAACCACGGCGATATCCGGTCGTCATCCGGAACAAGCGCGATATACTCACCGCGTGCCTCGGCAAGACAGGCATTCCAGTTTCCAACCAATCCGAGATTGGTCTCCTGTCTCACCACACGGACACGCGGATCATTGAAGCGCGCCAGCACGGAGGCGGTCTCATCCGTGGATGCGTTGTCGGAGACGAGAACTTCGAAATCGGAATAGGACTGCGCCAGCGCACCCGCCACAGCGCCCTCGATCCAGGCTGCGCGGTTGAATGTCGGAATCGCAATGGTGACCTTCGGCCTGCCACCCGCTCCATGCGCCCCGGCGTTAAAACTGTTCATGCTCAAACCTCGGGACCACGCGCGCGTTTTTTACTGCGCTCTCGGACAGAATATCGATGGCACCCTTTGACTAAATTATTCAGGACGGCAGCGACCAACAATTGACTCAAAGAATCCAGGTTAATGCCGACATCCTCAGAGACCGAAACTCCACAGGTGCATCAAAGCGCTCGTTAACCGCGATTCGAATCGCGCTCATCTAGGCCGCGTTTGGCGCGCGCTCCTTTACGTCCTCGTCCAACGGGCGCCCGAGCGCTTTCGGATCCTCGACGCGCTCCAGCCAGACTTCGCGCCACCACGAATAGATGCTGCGCGGACAGAACATCCGGCACTCGCTGTAGCGAGCCTGACACCAGGCACCGTCCAGGATGACAGCAGGTGTCTTGAGCGTGATCATCTTGCCGTTCCGCTCGTCGATGAACCGGTCGATACGGGTCTTCACGCGAAACGTTTTTCCGCAATAGGGAACCAACTCGGCATCCCACTTAAGCCCGCGATGGTTGGTCTTCGTGTCCAGGGTTTCAAGAACCTGCGCATAGGGTTTGACCCGAACCAGTTCGCCTGGCTGCAAGTTCAACTCCGACTTCGGAGCCTGCCCATTGAGCGGCAGACGGCCCTTTCGCCGCGGATAGGGTACGCCACCCCGCAGCGACTGGAACGCGTCATATAGCCAGCGCGACGGTTTGCCGATCTTGTCGCGCCACGCCTGCATTCCGTTGTTGTAGCAGACATAGGCCAGACCGCTGATCATCCGTCCAAGCGACGCGTTGCGCGAGCGGTAGTCTTCGACATATTGCGACAGGTCCCACCAGGGCAGCAGCGTGGTGTAGCGAAGCAGTTCGGTGGCCTGGCACCGGTAGCGCACGGCTTCACCGGCGGGCAGTCCGGACATCTGGGTCGCACTGATGACGTCTTGTACGGAGCACATCGCGGTTACGTTGGCCGGTTGAAGCGCCGGAGCAGGGACTCGGGCGTCCAAAGAAGCGTCCGCCGCTACGGGCTTCAGCCATGCCTCCTTCCAGAACAGGAGACAGCCTGCCTGACAACCGCCATAGGCCTTGCCGTCACAACGAAGGTCGAGATGAACACCGCCCTCAAGATGGCGGCCGCCGGAGCCCGCGATCGTGTCGCAGGTTTTGTGCGCGCGCTTGTAAACATGGAAGCGCTGCCCGCAATAACCAAACATCTGCGGCGAGAACGGCAGCCCTTCCATGCACCCGCTCTTGTCGAGCGTTCGCAGGATCTCTTCCTTGCTGCGGACTTCAACCAGATCGCCAGCTTTCACACTCATGATCGTCACTCGTCGATTGTTCTTGGGGCTATGTCGTCCCGCATTCAACGTTCACCTATTTTCGGACCAGCACGCTGTCCGGATCGCTCAAGTCGCCATGCGTCTCCGCTGCTTCGCGGCCAAGCAAGGCCCGAAACAGGGTCAGATAGAATTCCAGTTGCCCCATCGCGAACAACAAGATGACGGCGTAAACGACCATCATCACGCTACCGGCAATTGTCAGCCTCAGAAGGGTGTTCGGCACATGTCCGACGCCCTGCATCACCAGCCAAGCCACGCCGACCGCAACGAGAGCTGCAGTCACCGGACGTAACGTCGCGACCAAGATGTCTTTCGGCGAGACGACCGTGCCGTGCAGGCACCAGATGACGTGCGGAACGAGCCAGATCGTCATCGCCGCAGAGAAGGCGAAGGCCACGCCGGTTGCGCCATATGGGAGGCCAATCAGGTAGGCAGCAATCAGAAGCGGCGCAATCACGAATGAGATGAGCATGCTGCGATAGAACAAACCGTTCGCATACATCAGCCACCCGATCGGATTGAATATCCCGAAGATGAGCACAGTCGGTGTCAGCAGCTGGAATATCGGAACGGCGTTGAACCACTGCGGTCCCAGCAAGAGGCGGATGATGTCGACGGCAAACACCGCCGAGAAAATCGTAATCGGCGCCGTCATCGCGTTGACCAGCGAATACGCCTTCAGGAAATAGCTGCGGAATCGGGGCGGGTCGTTCTGCAGTCGCGACAGCGCCGAGAATGTGATGCCGCCGACCGCAGCATTGATGTTTCCGGTCGGAATGTTGATGACCTGATACGCGCGGCTGTAAAGCCCAAGCGATTCCGCGCCGAGAACGCGGCCTATCAACACCTTGTCGAGATTGTAGGCGATATAAACCGCGACACCGTTGATTGTCATGATTCCGCCGAACCCGAGCATCGACTTCACATCGGCATCGAATTTGGGAGCGCCGGGCCGCCAGCCGGACACAATCCAGACCGCGACGGCTGTGACAGCAGGCGTTGCCAGCGCGGCTCCGACGAGCGCCCAATAGCCATACCCTGCCAAAGCCATGCCAATTCCGACCGACATGCTGCACAATTGAGCGCACAATTCGATCGCGGTGATGCTGACATATCGCAAGTCGCGCTGAAGCAGCGCCGAGTGCTGAATCCCGAGGGCATTCACAATGAAGCCGCCGCCCATCGCGACCATCACCCAGAACAGGCGCGGCTCGTGATAGAATTGCGCGACGAAGGGCGCACTCGCGACGGAAAGGGCCGCCAGCGCTGCGCCGACCAGAATGTTCACCCAGAACAGCGTTGAGATTTGCTGATGGGTAATCGTCGAGCGCTGAACGGTGGCGACGGAAAGGCCTGCCGTGGCGAACAGTTCGTAGATCCCTGTCACCGTCACGACCATCGCAACCAGGCCGAAATCCTGCGGCGACAACAGGCGCGCAAGAACCATGATGAACAGGATACGAAGCGCGAAGTTGCCCGCCTGCCCGCAAAGCTTGGCCATTCCTCCCCGTACGGCATTGGTTTTGAGGCGCTGCATGCGGCCGGCTTCCGACATTATCGCTCGAGTCTTCGCTGTGACCCGGTCGCGGATACAGCGGGTTCGATTGCGCGGCTCGTATCGAGCGACGCAGTCCTGGGCAGACCATCGACGCGCAATATTTCGTAGAACTCACGTGCACGCGTGCGCCAGGTATTGTCCGTGGTCGCAGCGGCATTCTTGCGGAACGTAGCCTCCTCTTCGATGCGGCGCGCAATCTCGACCACGTCCTCCGGCTTGCGGGCGACATGAACCCGATCGGCCATGCGGCGGGCCTGCGGAATGTCGGTTGAGATCACCTCGAGACCGGCCTGCAGGAACAGATAGTATTTGTCGGGATTGATGAATTCCGTCATCGGCGTACCGGCCGCATAGGGCGTCAGGCCGATGCCGAACGGGCGAACGATGTCAGGAACATCGCCGAACGCATATCGACCCTCGAACGTCACATTCGGCTGGCGCGCGCAAAGATTGTCCATCCGCTGTTTCACAGCCGGGTCGTCATGCAGGATGTATCCGTGAACGACGAAGCGGCGGTCCGGCAGCAGTCGGGCCGCCTCACCTAGGAACCCGAAGTCGAAGCGCTCGTCGATCGCGGAAAGGACGACGATATCGCGACAGACACGGTGATCGCGCTCCCGTCGCTGGATATCCCAGGCGTTGTCGAGATGATGCGCCTCCGGAAACAAGCGGAGGCTCTCGCGCGACAGCAAGATCGTGACGTCCGAAAGGCGAGAGAGGAGCCGCAGCGAAGCCCGCGTCTTCAGCAGCCGGAAGCCGCTATAGTTATAGACAAGGTTGTCATAGACATCGAAACACCAAACTCCGGTTCGAAGTACGAACCGGAACAGCAGCGACCGGAGCGGCATGATCGCGCCGGTTGTGTCGAGATAGACAGCGTTGCCGCGCGCCCCAATCGCGCGCAGGCGACGGATGAGGCGAAAAAGACCGGGGATTCCGTCGAACGTTTCGACGCCAGCCGCACCGGTCAGTGTATTCCGCCGGCCGACCCTCACGTGCCAGGCCTCATGACCGTCCGCGCGCAGCGCTCCAAGCAGGAACTTGCGGAAGTCCTGCTCGTAAGCGCGAGCGGAAATGAAGATGGCAATCATTGCGAACTCATGTGGCTCGCCGCGGACCGAATGATCACGCGGCGACTTTCAGCACGTCCTCAAGCCAGGTTTCGCCGCGAAAATGACGATACTGCTCCGCGCGCAACCGATCTGCGATACGGCCGTGCGGCAGCACAACGTCGCCGTACCGAACAACACTGTCCTTCGCGATATCACGGACGAGCGTGCAGCCTTCGACCAACCCCTCGGGCAAGTATTGCTGCTCGCACATCTCCTCGGCGTTCACGGCCTCGCCGTAGGTCATGTACATTCCGTAGTCGTCGAGAATTTCGCCCGCCTTCAGATCGCGCTTGGCGACGGCGCACACTTCGACCACCGGACCGCCGAGTGGCTTGGCCACCGGATCGCGGAACAGGACAACACGCGCAATTGCAGTCGGCACCTCAAAGTGCACGAGGTGATAGGGGACGAAGAACGAATAGAGCGGCCCCTCACCCATCTTGTAGAGATTGAGATAGTGCTGCTGCTTCGGATCGTCGTGTTCCGCCAGCACATAGACCTTGGTGAGCGGCGTACCGACCACGTAGTCGATGATGCCGCCAAGCTGCCGGCATTCTTCAACGTCATAAAGCTGGCCGATCTGCATGATGTCGCCGCGATATTCGAGCCCGCGCGACATGCCGCGCGACCGCACCTTGAAGCCGGTCGCATTGGCCACGATCGCCTGCTCAAAGCTGATTTTGGAGCCGTCAGCGAAACTCGTGACCATCGCCGGATTCTGCCCCCACTTCTCGGCAAAGCCCTGCTGGGTGGTCGGATTCCGATAGGGATCCTGCAAACCCTTCACATTTCCAATGACACGCGGGGTCAGCCCAACGCCCTTCACCCAGCGATAAAGATTCATCTGCGCACCGGGCTCATCCCCGTCGCACGCCGACAGGATGACCCCGTGCTTGGCGGCATAAGTCTGCAAGATCGGCCCGATGGTGGCATCGATCTCGGCATTCAAAAGCACCACGTCTTTTCCGTGCTTGAAAGCTTCAAGCGTGACGCGGGCGCCGAACTCGACTGATCCCGTGGCGTCGACCAGTACGTCAACCAGCCCGGAGCGCGCCAGAAGGAACGCATCTTCGGTGACAACCGGCCGCTCCGATGCGATTGCATCGTCGAGGGCGCGCTGTGTGTCGGCGAACGCGACATCCGTATAACCCGCGTATTTGTAGACGCCCGCACCGCGCTCGACCTTGCGGTTCGAAATGGCTACGACACGCATCCCGGGCACGCTGTGCGTAATCTGGTTGGTCAGGCCCTGACACATGAAGCCGGCGCCGACCACGCCGACGCGGATTGGATTGCCGGCATCCTGGCGGGCCTTAAGGGCGTCATCGACGAGAATCATTGGGTTGTCCTTGCTGGGTCGGAGGGCTCAGTCCGGCTCACGCCGGCTCGAGCACACGTCCCATCTTTCGCTTCAGCTCGGATTCGATCTCGCTGTAGAGCCGGAACTGCTGGTCCTTGTCCGAGACGACGCTCACCGGCAGCGGCCAATTCAGCTTCAGGCTCGGATCGTTGTAGAGGAGGCCGCCTTCCGCTTCGGGCGTATAGAACTCGCCGACCAGATAGCTGGTATCGGTCTTGTCAGTCAGCGTCTGGTAGCCATGCGCGAAGCGCTCCGGCACATAGAGGGCAAACTGATTGTCCTCGTTCAGTTCGACACCGAAATGCTGGAGATAGGTCGGGCTCTCCGGCCGCAGATCCACGATGATGTCGTAGATCGCACCACGCGTGCAGCGAACCAGCTTGCTCTCGGCGGCCGGTGGATATTGGAAATGCATCCCGCGCAGCGTGCCCTTGCGGATGTTCGATGCAATGTTGCCTTGCGCCACGGTCGGCTTCAGTCCGTGCGCCCTGAATTCATTCTGGCAGAATCCGCGCGCGAAATACCCCCGCGAATCTTCGCGGCGCTCGAGTTCGAGAACGAATGCGCCTTTGAGCTTAGTTTCCCTGAAAATCACGATGGCCTCCTCGACGTAAAGCGAGCTCTTGCTAACACGCGAGGCGCAGAGGCGGCGCTGCAGCTGCGCGTTAACCTTAAGCTGGACGTGACAGTTTTATAGATCAACCAAGGCTTTCTGCAGCCTTGTGTTGTTATGATTTGCGCCGATCTACAGAGTGCGCTCTCGATAAAAAGAACGCGTAAACGAGTAGCGCTTACTGCTGTTTACACTAATGCAGACATGTCTCTGCTTCGGTACGCGCAAGGCTTGATTACGCAACCACTTGCGCAGAAATAGTGGAAACAGAGAGGCAAGCGGGTGCCGAGGCTGAGTTCAACAACTCGTTACTCGTCATCGTCGCGGCTGGAGCAGGCGGATCATCGATGAAGGTCGTACTCTTCTGCGGAGGACTTGGTACCCGCATCCGCGAATATTCCGAGAGCATCCCGAAGCCGATGATCCCGGTCGGTTCACACCCGATTATGTGGCACGTGATGCAGTATTACAGCCGGTATGGGCACCGGGATTTCGTGCTCTGCCTCGGCTACAAAGCCAATGTCATCAAGGACTATTTCCTGCACCTGGACTCGGCCGCTACCCACAATTGCGTGGTCTCGCAATTCGGAAAGAAGGTCGAAATCATTGGCGAGCAGCCGCCGGATTGGCGGCTGACCATGATCGACACCGGCGTATGGCGGAATATCGGCCAGCGTCTCGTCGCGGTTAAGGAACACGTCAAGGACGAAGAGATATTCCTGGCCAATTACAGCGACGGCCTCACCGATGCGCCGCTGCCGGAAATGATCGACTTCTTCAAAGCCAGTGGCAAGCTCGCCTGCTTCATCGCCGTGCGCGCGCCGTTCAATTTCCATCTGGCCGAATTCGACGATGGCGGCCTGGTGAAACGGTTCCGTTCCAACACTGAGTCCGAGGTCTGGATCAACGGCGGCTACTTCATCTTCCGCAACGAGATCTTCGACTACATCAAGGACGGCGAGGAGCTGGTGCTGCAGCCGTTCAACCGGCTGATCAAGGACAACAACCTCGTCGCCTTCAAGTATGAAGGCTTCTGGCGCGCGATGGACACCCTGCGGGACCGTCAGGTCCTTGAGGAAATGGTCGAAAACGGCCAGATGCCCTGGGCCCCCGAAACCGAGATTCACCGCGAGCACGGTCTGGTTCATGCTATCCCTCAACCTGCCCGCTCCCGGTAGCCGCCTATCCGTCCTGTGCCTGGGCGCCCATTCCGACGACATCGAGATCGGGCTGGGCGGCACCCTGCTCAGCCTGATGGCGCGCGGCGTGAAGCTCGACGTCCATTGGTGCGTGCTGAGCGCCGTCGGCGATCGTGAAGCGGAGGCCCGCAATTCCGCCGCCGACTTCCTGACCGGCGCCGCAACGCGCACCATTGAGACGCTGCCATTTCGCGATGGCTTCTTCCCTGAACAGGGTGAAAGCATCAAGTCATGGTTCGAGAATCTCAAATCGCGCGTTTCCCCCGATCTGATTTTCACACACCGCCGCGATGACGCGCATCAGGATCATCGCGAGGTCTGCCGGCTGACGTGGAACACGTTCCGCGATCACTTCATCCTCGAATACGAAATTCCAAAATGGGATGGAGATGTTGGGCAACCGAACCTTTACGTGTCGGTGCCGGCCGCGATCCTCCACCGCAAAATCGAACTCCTCGATCGCCACTTTGCGACGCAGCGGTCCAAGCAATGGTTTGACGCGGAAACATTCCAGGGCCTCGCGCGGCTGCGAGGCATGGAATGCCGCGCGCCGGAACGCTTTGCCGAAGGCTTCTTTTCCCGAAAACTGCTGATGCTCTGAAGTCGGACGACGCTGTTTCAGGAGCGAGGCTGTGCGGGTCGCCACGTGCGCCAGGCATATCTGGCGTAAAGCTCCGCAAACAACGCAGCGCAGGCTGCATAGCGTGGCAGAAGCCGGCGCGGGCTGGACGCAGCGCGCCACGCCCACTCAAGATTGAGCTTGCGGAACAGTTGCGGACAGCGAGTCTGTGTGCCCGCGATAAAGTCGAGCGAAGCGCCGATCCCAAGAAACGCAATGCCCGTCGTCTCGTCGACCGCGCGTGCGGCGAACAATTCCTGACGCGGCGCCCCAAGAGCGACCAGACAAATGCGTGCGCCAGAGCGCCTGATGACGTCGATTGCTTCGTCCGCGGCGGTAGAATTCACGTCGAAATCTCTCGGGGGGGCGTAGACGCCGGCAATTTGCAGATCGGGCAAGGTCGCCGTCAGACTGCGCCCCGCGGCGCACAGCGTTTCGAACGTCGAACCGAACAGAAAGATTGGATAGCCCAGAGTTGCGGCTTCGCGAGCCAGCGGCATGATCAGATCCGATCCAGTCGCGCGCTCGAGGACCACGCCCTCCATGCGCGCAAAGACAACAATCGGGAATCCGTCTGGCATCACGATCTCGGCCTTTGCGTAGGCATCGCGAAAACGCGCGTCCGTACGCAACTTAACCAAGTGATCGAGGTTAAGCGTGCAAACAAGGAACGACGGTATCTCACCGAGCCGCCGCATGATTGCCACGACGGAGTCAGCGAGGTTTCGCGTGGTGATGACCTGACCGTCGATTTCGACGAGTCCGTGACGAGCCCGCATAGACTGAATTCCATTTTTCATCGAGACGGTACAAACCAAGGATAACGCCCCGCACCATCCGCTGTGCGCAATCGGCGTCGCCCCGTCTCGAAAGCGATGGAATTTTACCCGCCCTTCAGAGGAGCCGGGCAGCTTTGGCTTGTTAAGCCTAATCGGAGATCCTGCCCGCGGGACGCCGCAGCATGCCGCGCGCGAACTGGAAACTGCGCTCGTTTCAGAACCGCTGAACGTCGTAACGCGGATCGACAATCCGGAACTGGCTCGGATTCGTGTTGTAATTGAGCGAGTCGACGCGGGAGCGGACGCGCGAATCCGTCCGATGTGTCAATCCGTACTGGCTTCTGGAATCGTTCGGACCGAGCGTGCTCGGATTGGAATTGTACTTGAGCGAGTCGACGCGCGAGTTGATCCGCGCCGGCGACGGCCCCGTTTGCGCATCTGCGCAGGCCGAAGCGACGATCAGAAAAGTTCCGGCAAGCATGAAAGCTTTCATCCGAATCGTCCCGCGCTCGAATCAGAATCGCAATCTGGAATTCGGAGGGTTAACGAAACCCTAACAGCCACTACGCGGCGGAGGAGTGCGCCGCGGCTGCAGCCTCGGCAGCAGGATTAGGCCGCAGCTTCAACAGCGCCTCGAAGAAGCCGCACACTTTCGCATGATCCGCGACCGCGATCGCGTTCCAGCGCGCGATATTGGACATGGCATCCTTCATGCAGCGAACGCGCCAGTTGGCCGAGGCAAATAACGGGACGATTGCGGCTGCTGCCGCCTCTGGATCCTTGATGTCGGTCAGCAGTCCGGAATTGCCAAGGACCTCTCTGAACACCGGCATGTCGGGCGCGATCACCGGAAGCCCGGCATACTGAGCCTCGAGCAGGGGAAGGCCGAGGCCTTCATCCCGCGACGTACACATGAAAAGATCGCTCGCCTCGATCACCGCGCGAACCTCGCGGTCCGGCAGCGGGCCGAGCAGCTTCACATGCGGCTGCTGAGACAGCCACGCCGCGTCGGGCCCCCAACCTTCGCGTCCAATAATGTGCAAGTTCACCGGGATGTCGAGACGAGCAGCCAGCGCCTTGCAGATATCGGCCGCCGCCCGGAAATTCTTCCGCGGCTCGATGGTTCCAATCGTGACTACCGTCAGCGATGATGGGGTTGCAGTGCGCGTCGCGCGATCGCCGACACTGAGATCGAAGACATTTCGCACGGTCGGGCGGCACATCATGATCTCTGCATCGCGCCGGCAGAACGGCCGAAGCGTCGAGGCCGTGTACTCAGAATTGACCAGAAAATATCTCAGCGATCGCACGGCCAACGAAAACAGCGGTGCGAAGTAGAATCGCGCGGCCAGATTGAGTTCCGAACGCCGGGTCAGCAGAAACACGTCGTGAACATACATGACGGTTCGTTCGCGGCGCGCCAATGCAAAATAGGGCGACGGCGGAAATCCGGGAAACATGAAGACGTCGTTCTTGTGCCGCAGAGCGTTCAGCGGCAGCGTTACATTCTGCGCCAGCACAACACCAAGACGCCCGTTCGACGCCGCGACAGTATCAACCGGCAGCGGCGACAAGACCTCGGGGCTGAACAATTCACGCGTAATCCGCTCGATACCGGTCGCCCGCCGCCGCATATGGCTGTAATCGATGCGTAGGCGCCCCGCATTCGAGTTGAGATTATCGGTCACTGAAAGCCCCGATCTCTCGCGTTGTGTTGACCGCATGTGTCTTGGCGCGACTCTCCCG
>CAZIKZ010000064.1:0-17121 GCA_964539845.1 uncultured Hyphomicrobiales bacterium | reverse complement strand
GCTTGGTCATGTAGTCGTCGGCAACGAAGCCGAGACCGCGGACCTTGTCCTCAATTCCGGCGAGGCCGGACAGGATCAGGATTGGAGTCTTCACCTTCGCAACGCGAAGGGAACGAAGGACCTCAAAGCCCGACATATCGGGCAGGTTCAGATCCAGGAGGATGATGTCGTAGTCGTAGAGTTTTCCGAGATCGACGCCTTCTTCACCGAGGTCGGTGGTGTAGACGTTGAAGCTCTCGGATTTGAGCATCAACTCGATCGACTGCGCGGTCGCGCTATCGTCCTCGATCAGCAAAACGCGCATGCCAGTCCCCTCTCTCGCCGCTGCGGGGCCCCTAAGGTCGGCACGCCGGAGCGGCGGCCTTTCAAACGCCTTGCAACAATACGATTCGGGAACAGTAGCTACGCATGGTTAACAAATGCTGATTCCGGTGCGCAAGGCCGATCTATGCAGGAATAGTCGAATCGGCCTAAATTCTTACCCGGGTACAGCTTTTTCTCCGTGCGCGAGTTCATGTTCCGCTTCAGGAACCGGCGTTAACCGACTCCCGGGGCCAACCTTCGAATCACGTTCGTCGGCGGGCCCATCGCACCGTCACAAAAACGGTGTCGCAATGATTAACGACGCGGGTAAACACGAAGTTAAGATGGCCCTTGGGCCGGTAACTTTACTGCTTTCTTCACCTGTTCTTTTGCGGGTGAAGTGGACCGCGCCAACACGCGCGGTCGCGGCGAGGGTGGCCGCTTCCTGATGAAGGCTCTTGCCGAACAGATAGCGGAACTCGACGGTGTCGAAATCTACGGCAGGGTCGTCGGCGTGCGCGGGCTCATGGTCGAGGTCGCCGGGCCGATTCACGCCATGTCAGTCGGCTGCAAGGTTTCGATCGAGACCGCGCCCGGCCGGACGATCGCCGGCGAAGTGGTCGGCTTTTCGGGGAACAACGCATTGTTGATGCCGTTCGGCTCGCTCGACGGCGTCCGGCGCGGTTGTCGCGCCATCGTGTCGTTGTCGCCGGCTGCGGTGCGTCCCTCGGATGGCTGGCTCGGCCGTGTCGTCAATGCGATGGGGGAACCGATCGACGGCAAGGGCCCGCTGCCGGCGGGCGCGTCGCCATTTCCGTTCCGCGCCGCTCCGCCACCGGCCCATGCCAGAAAGCGCGTGGGCGAGCCGCTTGATCTCGGAGTGCGGGCGCTCAATACGTTTCTCACCTGCTGCCGCGGTCAGCGCATGGGCATCTTCGCAGGCTCCGGCGTCGGCAAGTCGGTGCTGTTGTCGATGTTGGCCCGCAACGTCGAGGCCGATGTGTCGGTCATTGGCCTGGTTGGCGAACGCGGTCGCGAGGTGCAGGAATTTCTGCAGGAGGATCTCGGCGAGGAGGGCATGAAACGCGCCGTGGTCGTGGTCGCGACCTCCGATGAGCCTGCTTTGATGCGCCGCCAGGCCGCTTATCTCACCCTCGCGATTGCCGAGTATTTCCGGGACCAAGGCCGTGACGTACTGGCCCTGATGGACTCGGTGACACGCTTCGCTATGGCGCAGCGCGAGATCGGCTTGTCGGCCGGTGAACCACCCACCGCCAAGGGCTACACGCCGACCGTGTTTTCCGAACTGCCGTGCTTGCTCGAACGCGCTGGCCCCGGTCCCGATCAGGGCACTATCACCGGATTGTTCACAGTGCTGGTCGATGGCGACGACCACAATGAGCCGATTGCGGACGCTGTGCGCGGCATTCTCGACGGTCACGTTGTGATGCAGCGCGCCATTGCCGAGCGCGGGCGCTACCCGGCGATCAACATTCTCAAGTCGATCTCGCGCACCATGCCGCGCGCTGCCGATCCTGACTTTCTGCCGGTCATTACCCGCGCCAAGCAGGTGATGGCGACGTATGCGGACATGGAAGAACTGATCCGGCTCGGCGCCTACCGCCCCGGATCGAGCGCGGAAGTGGACGAGGCGATCCGCCTGCACCAGCCGCTGGAGGCATTTTTGGGGCAGAGAAAAGACGAAGCCACCTCTCTGGCCGAAGGATATCAGCGGCTTGCAAGCATTCTCGGCAATCTGGAAACCGAAAAATAACGATAGCCCGTCACAATCGCGCTGATTACGCCCGCGTGGTGTTCGCGCGGCGTGCCGTATTGGGGCTTCGGGGAGTACGTGTCGATGAAGTCGCGTGAGACGTTAATCCGACTACGCAAGTTTCAGGTGGATGAGAAACGCCGCCGGACCATGCAAATTGAAACCATGATCGCCGAGTTCGAACGCATGAGCGGCGACCTCGAGCGCGAGGTCAAGGCCGAGCAGGACCGCGCAGGTATCCAGGATCCGGCCCACTTCGCCTATCCGACCTATGCGAAAGCTGCGAACCAGCGCAAAGACAATCTGAAGCGCTCGATCGACGAACTGCGCGCGCAGCTTGACGACGCCAAGGCTGCGCTCTCGGAGGCCTTCGAGGAGCTGAAAAAGGTCGAACTGCTCGACGAGCGCGATCAGGCCCGCGAGCGTGCGGAAAGTAATGCGCGCGAGCAGATGGAGCTGGATTCCATCGGCATCATGCGGATCAAGAACGCCGTACGGGCGTAACGACCGCTCGATTCCGATTTGAAAATGGCCGTGCATCGCGCGGCCATTTTCATGTCCGCAGGGGCGCTGCGGTCAAGATTGCCAAGCGGACGGCGAGCCCGTAAGTCCCGCGCATGGACCTCCAGCCGCATTACCCTGTCGCCATCGCCGGCGGCGGGCCGACGGGCCTGACGCTCGCCAACCTTCTCGGCACCTACGGGATCGAATGCCTGCTGCTCGAGCGCAAGGCAGCGACCGTGCACGAGCCGCGTGCGGTATCGATTGACGACGAGTCGCTGCGCACAATGCAGGCCGCAGGGGTTGTCGACGATGTGTTTGGCGCAACCGTTGCCGGATATGGCTCGCATTATTTCACCGCGGACGGCGTATGTTTCGCCAAGGTCGAGCCGACCGGGCGCCCCTATGGCTTTCCGCGCCGCAACGCATTTCGCCAGCCGATCCTTGAACAGCAGTTGCGCGACGCGCTGTCCAGCTTTCCGTATGTGACGTCTGCGTTCGAGCACGAGCTGTTGTCCTTTGCGCAGGACGACGACGGCATCGCGCTTCGCATTGGCCGGCAGGACGGCGGCGAGGCGTCCGTCACGTGCGATTATCTGATTGGCTGCGACGGTGCGAGCAGCGGCGTGCGGCGCGCGCTTGGCATCGCGCTCGGCGGTTCGACCTTCACGGAACGCTGGCTGATCATCGATCTCGAAAACTCACCGGCCATGTCGCGGCACACGGTGGTGTTCTGCGATCCGGAGCGGCCCTGCATCGCGTTGCCCGGGCCGGACAATACGCGCCGCTACGAATTCCTGATCCATCCGCATGAGCGCGACGAAGAATTTCTCGATCCGGACCGCGTGCAATATCTGATGGCGACGCATGACGCTGCGCCCGGCAGCCGGATCGTGCGCACGGTGATCTACACCTTCCACGCGCGTCTCGCTGAGCGCTGGTCGGACGGGCGAGTGTTTCTTGCGGGCGATGCCGCACATCTGACGCCGCCATTTGCCGGGCAGGGCATGAATAGCGGGCTGCGCGACGCCAACAACCTCGCCTGGAAACTTGCTGCGATCGTGCGCGGCGAGATCGGTCCGCATCTGCTGGACAGCTACGAGGTCGAGCGGCGCGACCATGTCTGGGCGATGATCGAGATGGCGTTGCGCATGGGCCGCGTGATGGCGCCGCGCAGCAAGGCGGAGGCATTCGTGGTGCAAAACGCGTTCCGTCTGCTCGGGCTGTATCCGCCGGCGCGCGATTACGTTGCGCAGATGCGATTCAAGCCGACGCCGCGCTTTGCGAAGGGCTTTCTCCTGCCCGATGGACGGGACGCGCGCCGCACGCTGGTCGGGCGTCTGTTTCCGCAACCGCCGGTGACCTTGCCCGATGGCGCGGACATGGCGCTCGACGATGTTCTTGGATCGGGCTTTGCCCTGGTGATCCGGTCCGCACGACCGGATCTGCTCGATGCGCAGAATGTCCTGCCGCGTCATGGAGAATGGGGTGCGATCGCGCCATCGCTGATCGCGGTCGGTCCGGCCGGCAGCGAAGCGGTGCAGACCCGCGATACCGTCACGGTTGCCGAACTGCGCGCCGAGGATTGGACGGCGATCCCGCCCGATCATGTCTTCGTCCTGCGCCCCGACCGGTATGTCGCCGCGTGCGTGCCGCTGGCGAACTGGCGGGACAAGCGGGCGGAAATGGGCGCGCTGATCGCGGCGACGTTCGACGCGTAGCGCCGCCGCTGCGCGCTGACGTCACTCAAGCAACGCGCTACTAATTGAGCGGTCTCGCCGGAAACCGCTGACGGCCCTCGCGCGGATAGTAGCACTGCATCGGCATGTGTCCTGTCGCCGGGTCGCAGATCCGCTTCGTGAGCTGCGGTGCGAAACCCAACTGACTGTCGCGCTCCCAATAGACATTCGGCTTTTCCGCTTGCGACGGTCGGACCGACGTCGTGCGGTTGCGATCCGCGGGCTTTGCGGGAAGCCGCCGTGCTTGCTGTTTGGGTTGCTTTGAAGGTTTCGGCTGCACGAGCCGTGGAGCGTCGTTGTGCGGAGCAGAATTGTTGGCCGTGTCTGAGACCGGATCGCCCGTCGGCTTGGTGAACGCGTCCGGGTTCGGAATTGAGTCGCTGGCGAGACGGTCCTCAGCCTGAGTTTCGATCCTTGCAGCCTCCGGTTCGGCGGGCAATCCTGGAGATGGTGCAACTGCGGGCCGGGCTTCGACGGGTGCAGGCTGGGGTGTCGCGACCGACTGCGGAACAGCCGCCTGCGTACTTGTCTCGCGATACCCACGATAGGCTCCGTCCGCTGCGAACAGCGCGGTCGTGGCGAGGGCGGCCAGCACCGCGTAAATGGCGAGGCGCGGAACACTCTTGAATTTCAGATTTTCGGGCAACTTGACCATCACAATGCTCAGACACTGAATCTATCGATGGTTATACGGGGGCACGACCAACGGGATTGCCGGACAGATAGGGATTCAAATGACATGGAACAGTCCATGTCGAGCGGCTTTTCAAGTCTTGCTGAACGGAGCCGCGTGCGGGAACTTGGCGTGCGAACTCTGTGTGGTCGCCTTTGCACGACGCTGCGGCAGGAACCGGGACTATGGGCAAGCTCGGCCCGCCCAGTGCCGTAGTGCCGTTTACTCGACCTTCATGCCGAGCGCATTCACACGCTTCGCCCATTCCCCGACATCGTCCTTGAAGCGTCTGGCGGCCGTAACCCGATCGCCGGTCACCGGATCGAAGCCGAGCGCGGCAAGCCGCTGCTGCAGGTCGGGTTCCCTGACGATGGCGTCGACGGCGGCGTTCAGCCTTGTGACGATCGCGGCGGGTGTCTTCGCGGGGACGAACAGACCGACCCATGACTCCGCGCGAAAGCCGGGAAAGCCAGCCTCGGCGAAAGTCGGGACATCGGTCATCGTGCCGACGCGCTTGTCGCTCATCACGCCGAGACCTTTCAGCGTGCCGGACCGCACCTGCGCGACCAGACCACCGCCGAGCGTGATCGACAGAAGGTCGATGTGATTGCCGACCGCGGCGTTGATCGCGGGCGCGCCACCCTGGAACGGAACATGCGTCGCCGGCAGCTTCGCGATTTCCTTGAAGAAATATTCCGCCGCGATATGCGAGCCCGAGCCCACACCGGCCGAACCGAAATTGATGGTCTTGCCTTTCGCATTCGCCAGGAAATCGGACAGCGAGCCGGCGGCGTTCGCCTTGTTGACCGCGAAGGCTTCCGGCGACGATGCGACAATCGCCACCGTTTCGAGATCGGCCGCGGCGAAGCCTTTGTTCCGGTGCAGCGTCTCGTTGATCGCGAGCGCCGTAGTGGTGACAAGAATGGTGTAGCCATCCGGTGTTGCGCTTGCGACCTGCTTGGCCGCAAGATTTCCGCCGGCGCCGCCGCGGTTCTCGACCACGACGGTCTGCTTCAGCGCTTCGCCGAGCTTTTGTGCGATCAGCCGTCCGATGCCGTCAGCCACGCCGCCGGGCGCGAACGCTACGATGAAGGTGATCGGTTTTGCCGGATAATCCTGCGCGGATGCGGGACCGGACGATAATGTGGACCAAGACAGCAAGCATATTGCGCAGGCGCGCACCAAGGGTCTGGGCGCGCGCAACAACGCTTTAAGGGTGCGCAACATGACAATCCTCCGGGCAGCCCTTGTTGGCTTGGCGGGCCTTGACGGTGGATTAGACCGGGCGCTCATCTCAAAGACAAGTGTTGCGGAGGAATAGCCGAGCCCATTCCGTGTTATGTCTTTTTGAGCGCATACGCATCTTTGACAATGTCGAACAATTCCGGGAGTAGCCTGATGATGTCGTTCCGCATTGCTTGTCTTGCCGCCGCCGCACTTGCCTTGGCCATTATGCCCGCCGCGTCTGCCGAAGTGAAAGTGCTCACGGCCGGGGCGATGAAGCAGGTGGTGCTTGCGCTTCAGCCGGAATTCGAAAAGCAGGGGCACACGCTGGTGGTCGACAACGATACGGCCGGCGCGTTGCGCAAGCGCATCGAGGGCGGCGAGACCTTCGACCTCGCGGTGATCACGCCAGGCGCGATCGATGCGCTGGGTACGGCCGGCAAGGTTACGCCCGCCACGAAGACAAATCTCGCGCGGGTCGCGATCGGCGTGATGGTGCCGAAGGGCGCGAAGCTGCCGGACATCTCGTCAGTCGATGCATTCAGGCGGGCGCTGATGGAGGCGAAGACGGTCGCCTATATCGACCCGGCGTCGGGCGGCTCAAGCGGCATCTATCTCGACAAGCTGTTTGAGAAATGGGGAATTGCAGACCAGATCCGCGCCAAGGCCAAACTCAAGCGCGGTGGCTATGTCGCCGACCTTCTTGTATCCGGCGATGCCGAACTCGGCATCCATCAGATCAGCGAGATTGTGCCGGTGAAAGACGTCGTGCTGGTCGGGCCGCTTCCCGCGGAAATCCAGAACTACACGACTTATGCCGGCGCTGTATCCGCGACGGCGCGCGATGCCGCCGCCGCGAAAGCATTCCTGGACCTGCTCGCCGGACCGTCCGGTGCTGCCGTGCTGAGGGACAAGGGCATGGAGCGGCCGGGGGCGTAGCTCCGAACTCCGCTCATTCCGGCTTGCGCGGAAATGAGCGGAAGACGTGTGCACCCGCGTCAGTTGATCGCGTCGACAGCCAGCACGGTAAGTGAGCGGCGGCCGCCGCTCACGGTTTCCCATTCGATCGATTGACTCACCGACAAGCCGATCAGCGCGGCACCAACCGGCGTCAGCACCGAGATCCGGCCCTGCGACAGATCCGCTTCGTCGGGGTAGACGAGGGTGACTGTACGCGTCTGTGCGGTGACATCGTCGCGGAACGCCACGCGCGAGCCCATCGTCACGAGACCGGATCGCTTCTCATGATTCTCGATGACCTGGGCACGGTCGATCTCGCGGGACAGGAAGTCGCCAGCCTTGGCGAATTCGCCGCTGGCGTGGTCCGCGATACGGACGAGCCTTTCCGCGTCGCCGCGGACGATGGCGATCGGGGGAAGTTCAGGCTGCAGGTAGCTCATGGTGCTCTCCTTCGCTCTAGCGTTTGCCGAGCCCGGATCGGCGCGCGTTGCGGCTTTCCGGTCCTGGTCTTGCAGGTCTTGTCTGCGTGGGTTTGTAAGAGGTCAGCCCGCAGGCTGAGAATTGATCGGTGTCAGCCTCCCGGAGGCTGGCAAATGCGCAGCCGTCCGGGTTAGCAGCCTGCGTGCAGGCGGCCGGCGCGGAGCATGGAACGGGTCAGGCGCGCGATCATGCTTATAAAGTAAGATGCTGAAACCCGAAGTCAAGCCGGACCGTATCTTGTGCTGCCGCCACAGCGGCCGTGCTATGCCTGTCAAAATTGTCCGGATCGCCGCTTGATGCTCACGCTTGCCGATCTTTCCGCGCTTGTCGCCTCCGTAGCGCAAGGCGACCGGGCCGCGTTCGAGCAGCTTTACGCCGCCACGCGGGCGAAACTCTATGGCGTCGTTCTCCGTATCTTGCGGCGTCACGACCTCGCCGACGAGGTGATACAGGAGACCTATCTCAAGATCTGGGGCAGCGCCGGTTCGTTCGATCCGCAGCGGGCGTCTCCCATCACCTGGATGGCGACGATCGCGCGCAATCGGGCGATCGACCTCGTTCGCAAGCGCAGCGAGGCCTCGATTGAGGAGGAACCAGAGGCGATGGACGTCGCGGCCGACACGCCCAATCCGCTGGCCGCGCGCGAGCTCAGTGAGGATCTGAAGCGGCTGACGAATTGCATCGACAAGCTTGATGCCGAGCGCCAGCAGATGGTGATGCTGGCCTATTACAGCGGACTGAGCCGCGATCAGCTTGCGGCAAAATTCAACAAACCAGTCAACACGATCAAGACCTGGCTGCGACGGAGCCTGATCGAGATCCGGGAATGCCTCGGATCGTGAGATGGCAGACATGACCATGGACGAAGACCGCGAAATCCTGGCCGCTGAATATGTGCTCGGTACGCTCGATGCGTCCGAACGGGCGGACGCGGAACGCCTGATCGCCTCCGACGCAACTTTCTCCGCGCGCGTGACGTACTGGGAGCGGCGGCTGTCGATTCTGCTCGAGACAGTGGAGGGCGTCGAGCCGCCCGCGTCGGTCTGGCCGAAGATCCTTGCCGCCTTGCCGGGTGCGACTGCGCTCGCGGGCACGCCGTCAGGCAGCGCCGAAATTGTCTACCTCAAGCGCAGGATGGAGCGCTGGCGCACAGCGACCTATATCGCGAGTGCGATCGCCGCTTCGCTTCTTGTATTCATCGGTGTGCGCGACGTGATCCAGCCCAAGCCCGAACTCGGGCGCTATGTTGCGGTGCTGCAGGCGGACAAGATGTCGCCGGGCTTTCTGCTGACGGTCGATCTGAAGACCAAGGACTTCACGGTACGCCGTGTCGGGGCCGACGCGCCGCGCGACCGCTCCTATGAGCTGTGGCTGGTGCACGACAAGTTCCCGCAGCCGCGCTCGCTCGGCGTGATCGGCGACCGTGAATTCACGCGTTCTCAACTGGCAGCCTTCGATCAGCAGATCATCAACGAGGCGACCTACGCCGTGACGGTCGAGCCGCCGGGCGGCTCGCCCACCGGTGTCGCCACCGGGCCGATCGTCTATGTCGGCAAACTCATTGAGGCGGTGCCGTAAGGCTCTCGCGTTCCGATTATCACGGACCGGCGCAGAAGCGCTGCGCAACTCGCTGACGGCTCAGCGATACACTTCCGCAATGGCGCCTAAAAGAACGAAGGGGTGCCCACAAAATAGTTGCGCCGCCTTGGGGGAGGCGGCGCAACACATAACGTTGACCCCTGGGGGGAGGGAGATTCAACGTCAGAAAACTAGCGGATCGTTCCGATGTCACCAGCGGTCGTCGTGGCCGTGCCTGCACGGATCACCGGACCAGATGCATCGAACCGTTGAGCGAACGAGTCGCCGCCGGTCGAGAAATTGGGTTTCGCGAGGATACCAACGCCCACCACCATGATGGCTGCGATGAGCGATACGACCACCACTTTGATGTGGGTCGCGCTATCGGCGCTGCTCAGCGAGGAATTGTTCATGACACGTCCCTGGCTTTTTATCCTGCGGTCCCGATTGGTCGGGGCTCGGCGTCGTCCGGTTCAGCTCTCAGCGTTTCCGTTCGACGTGAAGCAAACGTAGGAAGCCGCTTCCGGTTCCGCAGGAGCTGTTCACATCTCCTTGACCAGATGTGAAAGTACGTGACTGTTGCCGCAGGGTCTTGGTTAGCGCGTGCCGCTGGTTAACAAATTTTGCGCACAAATCGGGGCTTTTGAGCCCTAAACGCCGCCAACGGTCTTCAGTCGCACCCGCGAGTGGATCTCCGCCTGAGACAGAACAGGCGTCTGGGAGCGAAAGCGTTCCACAATCCCGCGCACGAACGGCCGGATTGACGCGGAAGTGACCAGAACCGGGGCTTCCCCCTCCCGCGCCGCATCCTCGAAGCGTTCACGGATAAGTGTAATAAATTCCGACAGTTTCGAGGGCTGCATCGCAAGCGTCCGCTCGTCGCCCTGGCCGATGATCGAGTCGGCGAAGGCCTGCTCCCATTTTGCCGAGAGCGCGATCAGCGGCAGGTAGCCCGACTGCGTCATGTATTGCGCGCAAATTTGGCGGGCGAGCCTTGTCCGCACGTGTTCGGCAATCTGCGACGGGTTGCGGGTGTAGGCGACGGCATCGGCGACGCCCTCGAGGATGGTCGACAGGTCGCGGATCGAGATGCGCTCGGCGAGCAGCATCTGCAGCACGCGCTGAATGCCCGACATCGAAATTTGCGCCGGCACGATGTCCTTGATCAGTTCGGCCTGCTCCTTCGGCAATTCCTTCACGAGCTTGGACACCTCCGCGTAGGACAGGAGGTCCGACACGTTGGCCTTCAACAGTTCGGTGAGGTGTGTCGACAGCACAGTGGCGGCGTCGACCACGGTATAGCCCTGCACCGCCGCCTCTTCCTTGTGCGCCAGATCCACCCAGGTGGCCGGCAGGCCGAAGGTCGGCTCGGTGGTGTGGATGCCGGGCAGGTTCACCTGGCCGCCGGCCGGGTCCATGACCATGAATTGGTTCGGCCACAGCTTGCCGGAGCCAGCCTCCACCTCCTTGATCTTGATGACATAGGTGTTGGAGTCGCTCTGCACGTTATCGAGAATGCGAACGGCCGGCATCACGAAGCCCATCTCGATGGCGAGCGCGCGCCGCAGCGCCTTGATCTGCTCGGTCAGCCGGTCGCCGCCATCCTGCGAATTGACCAGCGGGAGCAGGGCGTAGCCGAGTTCGATCTTGAGATCGTCTATCTTCAGCGCGGTCGAGATCGGCTCCTCGGTCGGGATCGCGGCGGTGGCTGTCGCTTCCTCACGCTTTGCCACGGTAGCCGCGGCCTTGTGCTGCTTTTCGAGATGCCACGCCAAGGCGCTTGCCCCGCCGCCGAGCAGGAGGAACGGCAGCATCGGGATGCCGGGCAGGAGGGACATGATCAGCATCACGCCGCCCGACATGCCGAGCGCTTTCGGATAGCCGGAGAACTGCTTCATCATCGCCTTGTCGGCGGCACCGGAAACGCCCGATTTCGAAACAAGCAGGCCAGCCGCGGTCGAGACGATCAACGCCGGAATCTGGGTCACAAGCCCGTCGCCGACGGTCAGCAGCGTGTAGGCCTTCGCGGCATCCAGAAAGCCCATATTCTGCTGGGCTACGCCGATAATGATGCCGCCGATCACGTTGATGAACACGATCAGCAGGCCGGCGATCGCATCGCCGCGCACGAATTTCGAGGCGCCGTCCATGGCGCCGAAGAAGCTGCTCTCGTCCTCCAGTTCCTTGCGCCGGTGGCGCGCCTGATTCTCGTCGATAAGCCCGGCCGAGAGATCGGCGTCGATCGCCATCTGCTTGCCGGGCATGGCGTCGAGGGTGAAGCGCGCGGCGACTTCCGCGATGCGGCCGGAGCCTTTGGTGATGACCACGAAATTCACGATGACCAGGATCGCGAACACGATGATGCCGATCACGAAATTGCCGGCCATCACGAAATTGCCGAAGGCCTCGATGACGTGGCCGGCGGCCGCGGGTCCTTCATGCCCGTGTGCGAGGACGAGCCGCGTCGAGGCAAGGTTCAGCGCCAGCCGCAGCATGGTCGCGATCAGGAGCACGGTCGGGAAGGCGGAGAATTCGAGCGGCGAGTGAATGAACAGCGCGGTCATCAGGATCAGCACAGAGATCGTGATCGACACCGCAAGAAACAGGTCCAGCACGAGCGGCGGCAGCGGCAATATCAGGACGACAAGAATCGTCAGCACGCCCGTGGCGAGCAACAGGTCGCCGCGTTTGGAGATTTGGACAATCTCGCTGAGGGCGGACAGTGAAAAGCGTCCGCGTGATGGAGCCGCCGCAATGTCGGACATTCAGAATCCAAAAACCCTTAGAACCGCTAGGTAATATTTGCCCGGTGTATGGTTAGCGAACCGTTAACAGGGGTGCCGTGGCACCGGGGAGCGATTAAGGTCCGGGGCGAAATGGGGATGTTTCATGGCTGAATCAGGAATTACGGTGTTCGATGTTGCCGCAGCACAACAACTTTTGACCGACGTTTTCGCGCCCTGGGTCCAGGATCTCCAGCTCAGCATCGAGGCGATTCATGCCCCCGGCACCGAGGGCGGGGCGGGGGCTGTGCTCCGGATGAAATTTTCGGAGCGGCTCTGCCGGGAGGGCGGCGTGATCTGTGGGCAGGCGCTGATGTCGCTCGCGGATACGGCCATGGTGTTTGCGGTGGCATCCGCCTCCGGCCGCTATCGCTCGATGACCACAGTGGACCAGACCTCGCACTTCCTCAAACCGGCATCGAATGCCGACGTGCTGGCCGACGCGCGAATTGTCCGGATGGGCCGCAGCATGGCGTTCGGGCAGGTCATGCTGACGCCGGCCTTCGACACCAAGCCGGTCGCGATGGTGTCGAGCGCCTATGCGCTGATGTGACCGATCACGGGCCGCTCAAGGACAGTTGAAGGCGAGCTGATTCTTCAACGGATTGAAAAAGATAGGACGTATATCGCACTGCGAAGAGCGGCGCCGCGGGCAATCGTGAGTTGAAAAGCACCAAAGACGTGCTTTCAATTACCGGCCATGAGCCCTGTTGCGACCAAGGTTCAAGCTTCAACGACGCTCCGCTATGTGCTGGCGCCCGACGGCGCAGCCGCGGATGCTCTGCGTGAGACCATCCGCGAATACGGCGCGATGCTCGACATCGTCGGCGAGATCGCGGCGAGCGCCGGCTCCAATCTGGTGACGCTGCATTCCCTAGCCTACGAGGCGGTGCGCACGCGCACGCGTTTGCCGTCGCGTCTCGTGACTCTCGGCTTGCGCGATTTCGCTGCGCGTCGCGCGGGCGAGGATGCGCCGGGCATACCCTTCGACGACAAGCTCTACACCATCAAAAGCGCGTCCGAACTCTCGATCTCGACGGTGGGCGGACGCGTCATCGTGCCGTTCGATGTCGCCGGATATTCCGACGGCTGGAAGGGAGCTTTGCCCGCCCGGCTGGTTTTCGAGCATGGCGCTTTTGAACTTCGCATCGGCGTCAACCCACACATTTCAACCGAGGAGAAGACCATGATTCACGAAGGCATCCTGTCGCGCATGGGGCGTCTGATCGCGGGCGTGGCCTATGCCACGATGGAGAAGGCCGAAGGTGTGAACGGCATAGCGATTGTCGAACAGGCGATCCGCGAGATCGATTCAGCGGCCGAAGAGGCGCGGGCCGAGCTTGGCAAGGCGAAGGCGGAGGAGCACCGCATCGCAAGCCGTCGCATTGAGATTTCGCAGGAGGTCGCGGGTCTGGAAGACAAGATCCGGTTCGCGCTGAAAGAGGGCCGCGAGGACCTCGCCAAGGCCGCCGTTGCGCGCCAGATCGATCTCGAGTCGCAGGTTGCTGCCATCGAGAAAGCGCTGGCCGACGTCGCCGAGCGGATCGAGGAAGGAGGCAAGGCGATGCAGGCTGTGCTCGCGGCGCGCCGCGAAGCCGAATCGCGCCTCGCCGACCTCAAGAAGAGCGAACAGAAGTATGATGCCGATGGCAGCGCGACGGGACGCCGTTCGTCGCCGGACCACACGGTGGCGAAGGCCTCCGCCGCGGTCACGCGCGTGACGGGTGTGCCGGGCGGCACCGCGACCGGTAGCGCGGAACTCGAAGAACTCGACCGCATGCATCGCGACCGCGCCATTGCCGAACGTCTTGCCCAGTTCAAGGGCAAGAACTGAAAGGCCATGCGATGAACCTTCTGCTGGCGCCCGAGGCCCAGCCTTTCGCGATCGCGGCGCTGATCCTGTTCGGGATATTCGTGATCGAGATGATCGGCATGCTCATCGGCCATCCGATGAGCCAGTGGCTCGATCATGCCGATTCACCCGGCGACGGCCACGGCGCGCCGTTCGGTGCGCTCGACTGGCTCAATGCGGGACGCGTGCCGCTGCTGATCCTGATCATGCTGGCGCTCGGCTGCTTTTCGTTGATCGGCTTCGTGATCACGGCGTCCGCGCGCAGCCTGTCCTTCCCACTTCCAGGGGCTGTCGCGGGCGTGCTGGCGCTCGCCGCAGCCGTACCGATGGTGCGCACGACCAGCCGCTGGATCGCGCGCATTATCCCGCGTGACGAAACCTATGCGGTCGAATTGACCGATCTCATCGGGCGCACTGCGCAAGTCACCGTGGGGCCGCTCGACGACGGCCTGCCCGGCCGCGTCAAGCTGCAGGATTCCCACGGCAACTGGCATTTTCCGCGCGCCCGCGCCGCCAAAGGTCACGGTCCGATGACGGTCGGCGCCAGCGTCCTGCTGGTTGACCGTGACGGATCGACGTTTCTCGCCATCCCGGCTCCTGACGATCTGCTCAAGCGTTGATGAGGTTTGCTATGAACGCTCTCACCGATCTGCTCGTTCCGGCCGCGACCGGTATCGTTCTCATTCTTGCGGTGGGCCTCATTCTGGCCCGGCTCTATACCCGCTCGACCCGTGACCAGGCCTATGTGCGCACCGGCCTCGGTGGCCAGAAGGTCGTGCTCGACGGCGGTTCGCTGGTGCTGCCGATCTTCCACTCGATTGCCTTGGTGAACCTGAAGACGCTGCGGCTCGAAGTGCGGCGCGGCGAGAACGAGGCGCTGATCACCAAGGACCGCATGCGCGTTGATATCGGGGCGGAATTCTATGTGCGTGTGAAGCCGGATGCGTCCTCGATCGGGCTTGCGGCGCAGACGCTCGGCGACCGCACCAATGACGCCCCCAAGCTGCGCGAACTGATCGAGGCGAAATTCGTCGACGGCCTGCGTTCGGTCGCCGCCACCATGCCGCTCGATGCGCTGCAGGAGCAGCGCATGGATTTCGTGAAAGCGGTGCAGGAGGCGGTCGGCGCAGACCTGCAGTCGAACGGCCTCGAACTGGAATCGGGGTCGCTGACCAGGCTCGACCAGACCGACATCAAGCATTTCAACGCCAACAATTTCTTCGATGCGCAGGGCCTGGCGGCGCTGACCCGCGTGACCGAAGCGCGCAAGAAGGAGCGCAACGAGATCGTGCGCGACACCGAAGTGGCGATCGCGCAAAAGGATCTGGAGGCGCGCGAGCAGACGCTGACCATCGAGCAAACCAAGCGCGAAGCCGAACTCAATCAGGAGCGCGACATCGCCAACAAGACCGCGGCGACACGCGCCGAGACCGCGCAGAAAGAGCAGGCCGCCAAGCGTGCCGAGGAAGAGGCGCGCATCGAAATGGAGCAGGCGGTCGCCGAGCGCGAAGCCGACGCCAAGCGGGCGCGCGAAAGCGCGAATATCGAGGCCGCCCGCGTCGTGCAGCAGAAGGACACAGAGGCCAAGCGAGACATCCAGATTGTCGCGCAGGAAAGCGCGATCGCGGTCGCTAACAAGAGCCGCGAGGAATCGGAGGCAAAGACCGCGGCCGAGCAGGCAAGGGCGCTGGCCATTGCGGCCGAAGAAAAGGTCGCGACAGCGCGCGCGGTCGAGATCGCCGAACGCGAAAAGGCGATTACCGTCATCGACGCGCGCAAGAAGGCAGAGACCGAGGCGACGGCGGTGACCGTTGCCGCGGAAGCCGAAAAGCAGGCTGCGCTCGATCAGGCCGAGGCGATGCAGACGCTGGCCACGGCGGAAGCCGAGGCCGCGAAGGTCAAGGCTGCCGGTGTGCGCGAGATGGGCAAGGCGACGGCTGAGAACGAGCAATTGCTTAACGAGGCGCGCAACCGGCTGAGCGCTGCGATCGTCGAATACGAGCTAATGCGAGAGCGCATCCGCATCGTGCCGCTGGCGCTGGCCGAAGCGGTGAAGCCGATCGAGAAAATCTCCGACATCAAGATTTTCGACACCGGCGGCATGCTGGGCCGCGGCGGCGGTGGCGACGGCAATGGTCATGCCAACGGAATCGGACTGGGAGACGGCATCGCCTCGCAGTTGCTCGCCTATCAGGCCAACAAACCGATCCTCGATCGGATCTTGAAAGAGGCGGGCTTTTCCGGTCCCGATCCGATCAAGGCGCTGCTCGGCGGGATCGAGAACCCCGTAGCCAATCCGGTGACTGCGAAGTTCGGCGATACCGTGCCCGCGCCGCTGTCGACGGAAACGCCGAAGAAGAAGTAGACCGGTTCTTCAACTGCTCTTCGTCGCGAAAGCGGAGTCCAGACCCAAACAACACTGGATTCCCGTTTGCGCGGGGCTGGGCGGCCGTGGGGGCGACCCCGCTATTTCACCTGCGTGCGGTACAGCGTCGGCCAGTCATCCAGCGGCACGCCGCGGCATTCCGACATCATGCGCAGTTCGGCGAGACGGAAGATCTTGCCGTCCCACACCCACCGCTCCTCGCCACCGCAATCGCCAATGCCGCGGCCCTTCTGAAAGCTCGACAACGTCATCGTCTTCTCGTCGAAGGTTGGATTCGTGATCCCTTCCTGCGGGCTGTCATGCTGGAAGCCTGAGATTTTTATCGGCCAGCGGAAAGACACCGCACGTGCGGATTGAGGATTCGCCCTTGGACCAACCAGGAACCCGTATTCAAAATTATATGCGCCGCTGCTTCCGGGGCAGGTGAAGCCATACAGGACTTGCCCGCCGCCGAGCGCATAAGCCTCGTCGAGTTTCGATTCCGTATCGTCGTCACTGCACAGCGCCCGTCCCTTCTTGATCAGCGCAGTGGGATGTTTCGTCGGCGCTTTCTCCTTGGTCGGTTTGGCGGCAACGATGACCGGAAGCTTCGGTTGCGGCGGGATTGAAGAAGCGGGTTTGTCGCCGCGCTTGATCATGGCGGTGACCGTGCCGACGCGCTTCTGCTGGTCGTCGATCCACAGTAGCGCGGCGGCGGCACCGGACAGTGAGATGCTCGAGACCGGCCGCTCGATTTTCTTGCCTTCGGCGGGCTTCAGGGTGATCACGATCTTCTGCGCCTTGCGGATCGAATCGATCAGCGCGTCGGCGGACGCGTGCGCGGTCAGGACAGTGCGGCGATACTCGTTGCCTTCGCCTTCCTCGCCGG
>CAZIKZ010000063.1:0-17199 GCA_964539845.1 uncultured Hyphomicrobiales bacterium | reverse complement strand
TCGTCGTTCGAGGTGACCTTCTTGGAGTTTGCCTTCAGGTGGTCGACGACTGCTTCGACCGCGAGGTCGATGCCGCGCTTCAGATCCATCGGGTTCATGCCGGCGGCGACGGACTTGGCGCCTTCCTTCACGATCGCCTGGGCGAGCACGGTTGCGGTGGTGGTGCCGTCACCGGCGAAGTCCGAGGACTTCGAAGCGACTTCGCGCACCATCTGGGCGCCCATATTCTCGAATTTGTCCTCGAGTTCGATTTCCTTCGCGACCGTCACACCGTCCTTGGTGATGCGCGGGGCGCCGAACGACTTGTCGAGCACGACGTTGCGGCCCTTCGGGCCAAGTGTCACCTTGACCGCATTGGCGAGAACGTCGACGCCGCGCAACATCTTGTCGCGTGCCTCGACGGAAAATTTTACGTCTTTAGCTGCCATTGTTGTATGTCCTTGAATCGTTTCGGGGCTGGTCGGAAGAAGCGGCTTTTTTGTTAAGCGGCTTTCTTCTTGGCGACGGTGCCTTCCAGCACGCCCATGATGTCGCTCTCTTTCATGATCAGGTATTCGACGCTGTCGATCTTGACCTCGGTGCCGGACCACTTGCCGAAGAGCACAGTGTCACCGACCTTCAGGTCGATCGGAATCAGCTTGCCGCTTTCGTCACGGCCACCAGGGCCTACCGAAACGACTTCGCCGGTCTGGGGTTTTTCCTTGGCGGTGTCCGGAATGATAATGCCGCCGGCGGTCTTCTCATCGGACTCAATGCGCTTGACGACGACGCGGTCGTGAAGCGGGCGGAACTTCATGGGTATCCTCCATCAGTGTTCAGAAGCGAAAATTCGGAGCCGGAAACCGGGATGGACCCGGCTGTCGCCGATCTAGGGCGGCTCGCTCCTTGCACAAGGGGTTTGACGCAAAAAATTGGCACTCGTCAAGGGGGACTGCTAGTAGCCCGGGCAGTGGTTAATCGTGAGGGCTTGCGACTGTCAGCAGCCTCGAGGGGATGCTGCTAACGCATTGATTTTAGGAGATAAAGTTATTTTTTAGGCTTGTCAGAACCGCGCCGGGGTTGAACTCTGGTGACCTCACGAGACGCGAGAATCGTCTTCACCGAGGACTGACATGCCATCGATTAGCGCTCCGTCGGCAGACTTCAGAAAGCAGGTGAATGGATATGGCCTCACCACGGCGGAAATCCTTTACCGCCGGCCGGATCATCCCTGGCTACTGCAAACCTACGTCTGGCAGGCCTACGACCTCTGTCCGGACTTCCCGGAACTGAACCAGTTTCTGCGATTCTGGCAGAAATCGATCGAGGGAGCGCTGCACACGGTTACGGTCGCGCATTCGCGACTGATCCGCCCGTCTGAGATTCGCTCTGTCGACGGCGTGTTCCGGCTGCACTAACGATACCGGTCGAGAACGAGTCGGGGATTATGAGTTTTTGCGGACGCGCTGCGGGCATATTGATTCTCGCGCTCGCGCTGACGGCTTCGGCTGGAGCTGCGGACTTGCGTCTGCGCCCGTCATTGTTACCCGCGAGCATGCAGGGACTGTGGGCATACGAGCCCGGTGACTGCGCTCACGCCGACAATGACGGCCATCTGACGATAGAAGGCCGGGCCGTCCAGTTTTTTGCATCCGCCTATGACGTGAGACGCGTCGTTCGTCGGTCCGGCGGTCTGGTATGGGCATCGGGCTTGCGCTCGGACGAGGGTGAGGGCGGTCGTACCCGAAGCGATCTGACGCTTAAACTACTGACGCCCGATCGCCTTCATGTCGTGACCGAGAGCCCCGCCGGGCACACTTATCATCGATGCAAGGTCAATCCGCGCTAGCGGAGGCTCGCGGGGTGCGTTCAGCGATCGAGGCGCCCGGCACCGCGAGCCATTACAGGCCGCGCTTCAATGTGTTCAGCGCGGAGCCGCCTCGCGCCAATGACATAGCCAGCGCCCGGCATTTGCAATAGCGTCGCCAACCTTTCCGGGCCGCATGCCGCATGAGCCATCTGTCCGCCCGCCTTGCATTGCTCTGCGGGAATTTCATCACTGGTCTGACCGTGCTCGCGCCCGCCGGCATGCTGTCTGAATTATCGGCGGGACTCGGCGTGACGGTGCGCGACGTCGGTCTGCTCGTGACCTACGGCGCGGTGATCCTGTGCTTCGGCTCCCCGATCGTGTCATGGCTCACGACGCGTGTCGGCCGACGTCTGCTGATGAGCGGAACGCTCGTGATCGTCGCTGTCGGCCACGTGTTGTCCGCGGTCGTCGACAGCTATGCCGCGATCCTCGCACTGCGTCTCGCCATGCTGGCCTTTGTCGCGGTCTATACGCCCCAGGCAGCCAGCACGATGGCGTTGATCGTGCCGGAGAAAGAGCGCCCGGCAGCGCTCGCCTTCGTGTTTCTTGGCTGGTCGTTGGCGATTGCCGTCGGTCTGCCGCTGATTACATTCTTTGCAACACAGTTCGGCTGGCGCGAAACCTATCTTGCGATCGGCGCGGTCGCGGCGGTCAGCGCAGCGCTCAATGTCGCGTCGCTGCCAAGCGGATTGCAGGGACACCCGCTGTCGCTGCAAAGCTTTGTCGACATCGCGCGCAGCCGCACGCTGATGCTGATCCTCCTGATCACGCTGTTCCAGATGTCGGGGCAGTTTTCGATCACGGTCTATATGGCAGCTTTGGTCCAGAAAATCGCCGATGGCGGACCCGCCGCGGGCGGGCTGCTGTTTTCCTTGCTCGGTGCGGCCGGACTGATCGGAAATCTGGCAGCGACCCGCATGGTGCAGTTCGGCGGCGTGCATCGCACGCTCGGATTTTTCATTCTGGTGATGATGGCAGGTGCGCTGACCTTCGCGCTCGGCGCCGGTATCCTGATGCTGATGGCGGCGGGCGTGTTTATCCTCGGGCTCGGCATCACCGCAGGAAATTCGATGCAGCAGGCGCGTCTGGTCACGGCCGCGCCGGTGCTTGCGAGCGCGACGGTCGCGCTCAACACGTCAGTGCTCTATGTCGGACAGGCGCTGGGATCGGGGGCGGCAGGATATCTGTATCAGCACGAATTCTATCGCACGATCGGCTTTCTTTCCGTGGCTTTCTTCGCCGCCGCATTCGTGACCTTTCTCCTGACGAGCTACCGCCGGAAATAGCTGCTCTTGCGCGTGGTCGTGCGCGAAGCAGCACGCGGCTCAACTCAGCGCGCCCACGATCGCTCCTATGGTGCAGGTCGCAAGCGTTCCGGACACGATCGTTCGTGGTCCGAGCGCGATGATCTCGGCACGGCGCTCCGGCGCCATCACGGTCAATCCGGCAATCATGATGCCAAGCGAGCCGAAATTCGCGAAGCCGCACAGCGCATAGACCATGATCAGGCGCGATCGCTCGCTCAGGACGTCCGGGCCGAGCTTCGACAGTTCGACATAGGCGATGAATTCGTTGAGTACGGTCTTGATTCCCATGAGTTCGCCGCCGCGCAGCGCCTCGTTCCAGGGCAAGCCCATGAGCCAGCAGACCGGAGCCATGACGATGCCGAGCATGCGCTGCAACGTGATGCTCGCGCCGGCAACGTCCGGCAGCACCGAGAGGATCGCGTTGGCGAGGTGCACAAGCGCGACCAGGACCGTGAGCATCGCGATGATGTTCAGGAGCAGTGTAAGGCCCTGACCGGTGCCGATGGCGATCGCATCCATTGTCGACGATGCGACGGGCGGCGGATCGGCATATTTTCCGGCCGTCCCGTCGTCCTTCGTTTCCGGCACCATCAATTCGCTGATCAGGATTGCCGCCGGCGCGCCAAGCACGGACGCGATGAGAAGATGCCCCGCGATATCGGGAATGAGCGGGCGCAGGATGGTTGCGTAGACCACCAGCACGGTACCCGCGATGCCGGCCATGCCGCCGGTCATCACGATGAACAATTCCGCGCGCGTGAGCTTCTCCAGATACGGGCGGATAAACAGCGGCGCTTCGACCATGCCGACGAAGATGTTGGCGGCGGTCGAGAGCCCAACCGCGCCACCGACACCGAGAATCCGTTCGAGTGCCCATGAGAAGCCGCGGACGATCGGCGGTAGAATGCGCCAGTAAAACAACAGCGTCGTCAGCACGCTCATCACCAGCACGAGCGGCAAAGCCTGGAACGCGAGGATGAACTCGCTGCCGGGAATTTTCGGCTCGAAGGGCAGTGGAGCCCCGCCGAGATAGCCGAATACGAAGGATGTGCCGGAGCGCGTCGCCGCGGCGATGGCGTCGACTGCGCTGTTCGCGGCAGCGAAAGCTGCGCGAAGGGCGGGAATTTTGAGCAGGAGAGCGGCAAGAATGATGGTCAGCGCCATCGCGGCGAAAACCCGCCGCCACGATACCGCGCGATGGCTTTCACTCAGCGCAAAGGCCAACGCCGGAATGGCGATGACGCCAAGCACCGATTGCAGAAAAAGCATTTCAGATCGGCCCCCCGCCGCCGATGCATTGTCGCGGCTTGGAGCCATGCGTTCAAGCGCTCTTCACAATGAAGGCTGGTGGTGGTCCAATCCTGAAAAATTCGGGGAGGATATTAGATGCGTTTGGCTGCTGTTGCGGCGCTCATCGCCGCGCTTGCTATCCCTGCCGGCGTTGCGGCGCAGGACAAGTTTCCATCGCGGCCGATCACGCTGTCGCACGGCTTCGGCGCCGGCGGCAATTCCGATACGGTTGCCCGCATCATCGGGCCGGTGCTGGCCGAACGGCTGGGTCAACAGGTGGTCGTCGAACCGCGTGTCGGTGCCGGGGGCAACCTGGCGACGGATCGCGTCGCGAAGGCCACGCCCGATGGCTACAACCTGATCGTGCTTACGGGCGGGCATGCCGTATCCGGCGCGCTTTACAAGGCGTTGCCATTTCATCCGGTGGACGACCTGCAGATGCTGTCGACGCTGATCTATTTTCCGTTCGTCATCTCGGTCCGCAGCGATCACAGGTTCAAGTCTCTGGCGGACCTGGTCGCGGAGGCCAAGGCAAAGCCGAAGACCATCACTTTTTCCTCGGTCGGCGTGGGTTCGACCCAGCATCTCGCCGGCGAATTGCTGGCGTCACTGGCCGGTATCGAACTCGTTCACGTCCCGTATCGTGGCGGGCAGGCGCCGGTGACCGATCTGCTGGGCGGCCGGATCGACGTCATGATCGATACGCTGACCGTGACGCGCCCTCAACTCAATGCCGGTACTGTTCGCGGACTTGCGGTGACGAGTCCCGCAGCCTGGCCGAGCCTGCCGGGAATACCTGCGGCTGCCGACACCGTGAAAGGTTACGACGTGCGATCATGGATGGGCGTCGCCACCACCAAGGGCGTGCCGGAGCCAATCGTCAAAACGCTGAATGGTGAAATCCTCTACGCGCTGCAACAGCCGCAGGTTCGCGACAAGCTCGAGGCGATCGGCAACGAGGTTCGCGGCTCCACGCCGGATGAAATGCGTGTGTGGGTCGCGGGTGAGATCGCCAAATGGCGCAAGGTCATCGACGATGCAAAGGTCGACCGCCAATAGCTTTCTTTGGTGGCCGGTTCAGTAATAGGCCCTCCCGCGCGGCCCAGGCGCGGAAATCCAGCGCAAGACGCTGAGCTTCGTCGGCAGTCTCGATGGCTTCGAGACGTCGCAACAGCACGGAGGCGCTCAGGCTGCAATGGGCCATCGCATGGTTTCGCACCAGCGCGGCCGCCTCGGAGGAGGAGACAATGGAATGGCCGTCTTGCAATTGCACGGGTGGACGTATCGCGAATGCGGACATCGCTTCGCTCCATGCTGCGATAGCGAAGAAACGCGCGTGTGCTTGAATCGGTTCCGCGCAGGCTTGGCGTCAGAAATCAACGGCGTGTGATCACGTCTTTGCCGCCACGCGGATCGGCAATACGGCCTGCTTCTCGCCTGTCATATCCATTACCGGCCGGCCGGCTTCGATCCGGTTGCGACCATTCTGTTTTGCCCGGTAAAGGGCCGCATCCGCGCTGGCGTAAAGCGCGTCAAAATCATAGCCGCTCTGTATCGCGGAGGCTGTCCCGACGCTGACTGTGGCGGTAACCGGCTGGCCGTCGACGCTGGCCGCCGCAAGCGCAAAATTGGCGCGCACACGCTCCGCGACCGCGATGGCGGTTTCGGTGTTCACCCCGGGCAAGAGCGCCACGAACTCCTCACCGCCAATGCGGCCGAGCAAATCGAGTGGACGCAGCGAATCCGTGGCCGACCGTGTAAACAGCCCAAGCACGGTATCCCCGGTGCGATGCCCGAACCGATCGTTGATGTTTTTGAAGCGGTCGAGGTCGAACAGAAGCAGCGTGAGCGGGCCGCCGCCCTGCCGCGAGCGTGCAAGCAACCGCTCCGCGCGTTCATTGAAGCCGCGCCGGTTCGGTATATCGGTCAGCGGATCGATCGTCGCCGCGTAGCGCTGGCGGGACTCCGCGCGCTCCTTGGTAAGCGCCATCAGCAAAAACACGAACGCGAAGGCATAGAGGAGGGGCGCGAAGATCAGGAGTGACGATGTTTGAGTACCGAATGAAGGCGATGTGAGCGGAAACGGCAGTGACATGAGGTATGGCGCGCGGATGGGATACAGCACGATATGGATCAACGAGATTGCCATGAGGGGCCAGCGCGAGACCAAGCCGTCATGCCGGCCGCGCCAGAGCTCGTAGTCGAACGCGAGGGTGTAGGCGCCGATCAGGCTGGACGCGAGGATGATCCGTACTGGCAGAGACTGAATGAACGAATCGACCTGGCAGGCCGCAAGCCAGATCAGCGCGCCCGCGACGATCAGAAGGGGCCGTGGCCGGCGGCCTTCGAACACGCGCGCGCCAGCCCACAAAAGGCCGTAGCCGAACAGCATCAGCGCATTGGCGGCCTGAATCGACCAGACATCGGCGATGAGGCCGCGCGCCCCGAATAGCGCCGCGGACACCCCGTATACCAGAAAGGCTATGCCCCACCATGCGAGCGCAAGGGTGCCGCGGGCCTGCAGCCAGGCAAACAGAAGCAGTAGACCGCCAAGCTCCATGCTGAAGACGGTCACGGCGAACAGAGTGCCGATGTCGAGCATCACGTCGGCTGAATACACAGATTCCCGAAGGAAAATCTATCCGGCGATCGGGTCGACGCCGTCGGGATCAACCGCGGCCTTCGAACGGCATCTTGGTTGCCTTGACGGTCATGAACAGCACGTTCGACCCGAGCGACAGGCTTGCCATGTAGCTGACCGCCTTGCCGATATCCTCGACCTGCATACGGTCTTCCGGCCGCACCGAGCCGTCCGGCTGCATCATGCCCTGCGTCATGCGCTCGGTGAGCGGCGACACCGCATTGCCGATATCGATCTGGCCGCAGGCGATGTCATAGGCGCGGCCGTCAAGGGCCGTCGACTTGGTCAGGCCCGTGATGGCATGCTTGGTCGCGGTATAGGCGACCGTGAGCGGGCGCGGCGTGTGCGCCGAGATCGACCCGTTGTTGATGATGCGGCCGCCGCGCGGCGTCTGACTTTTCATGATCCTGAAAGCTTCCTGCGTACACAGGAACGGGCCGGTCAGATTGGTGTTCACGGCCGCCTGCCATTTTTCGAGCGGCAGGTCTTCAAGCGAGACCGCAGGCGCGCCGATGCCGGCATTGTTGAACAGAAGATCGAGACGGCCGAAGGTCTCTTTCACCTTCGCAAACAGCGCACTGATCTGGGCCGGGTCGGACACGTCAGTGGGCACGGCCAGGGTCTTGCGACCCATCGCCTGGCCTTCCTTGGCGACTTCGTCGAGCGGTTCCTTGCGGCGGCCGGCCAAAACCATGTCGAAGCCGTCTTTCATCAGGGCAATGGCGCAAGCGCGCCCAATCCCCGAGCCAGCACCCGTCACAAGCGCAACCTTGGCCGCCATCCCATTACTCCTGTTTCTGTCGCCTATACGAAAAGGCCGGCCATCCTACGGATTAGCCGAGCCTCTGCAATGGCTGTAGCGGAATAGCGGGAGCGCGCAACTCAGCCCGCGAGCGCGGCCGCAGCGTCGCGCGCGATGCTGCGATGACCGCCCGGCATTGCAAGCCGGGTCGAAATCAGGTTTGGCGAGCCAGGGCGGCCGAAGCGGTAGCCCTGCATCGAATGGACCCCGGCAGCGCGCAGGAACAATTGCTGTTCGGCGGTCTCGACGCCCTCCGCCGTGACCTTCATGCCGAGGCCGCGGCCGAGGCCGACGATGGCGTGCACGATCGCGGCCGCATCGGGGGAGCGTTCGATCGAGCGCACGAAGCTCTTGTCGATTTTCAGCTTGTCGAACGGGAAGCGGCGCAAATAGGCGAGCGAGGAATAGCCGGTGCCGAAATCGTCGAGGGCGAGGCGGCAGCCGAGAGCCTTCAGGCGGAGCATCGCGACCTCGGCGCTCTCGACATTGCCGAGCAGCGTGCTCTCGGTGAGTTCGAGTTCGAGGCACTCCGCATCGAATTCGGTTTCTGCCAGAATGCGCTCGACGGTATCCACGAAGTCGAGCCGGCGGAATTGCAGCGGCGAAACGTTCACCGAGATGGTGAGACCCGGCCAGGACTTGGCTTCGATGCAGGCGTGACGCAGCACCCATTCGCCCAGTTCGATGATCAGTCCGGAATGCTCGGCGATAGGGATGAAACGCGACGGCTCGATGTCGCCGCGCGTGGTATGGGACCAGCGGCAGAGCGCTTCGACGGCGAGAATCGTGTCGCCGCTGCCATTCACGATCGGCTGGTAGACAATGCGTAATTTGTTTGTGGTGATCGCTTCGCGCAAATCTCTTTCGAGCTCTTTGCGTTCGGACAGGTCGGCATCCATGGCCGCGTCGTAGATGCACGCGCGATTGCGGCCTTCGTTTTTGGCCCGGTAGAGCGCCATGTCGGCGTAGCGCATCACGTCGGCAGCAACGCCGTCCGACTTGTGGTCGATGATGGCGATGCCGATGCTGGCACCGATCAGGATGTTGTGGCCCCCGATCGAATAAGGCGCGCAGATGGTGGCGATGATCCGTTCCGCCGTACGCTGCAGGGCCGGCGTATCGGCGCCGTCCGTGATGATCACGGCGAACTCATCGCCGCCGAGCCGGCTGACCAGATCCTCGGGGCGCAGCAAGCCAGAGAGCCGTGCGGTCACATTGCGGATCAGTTCGTCCCCGACCGGATGGCCGAGTGTATCGTTGACGTCCTTGAAATGATCGAGGTCGATATAGAACACGGCGGCCGCCGGTTCGCCGTTCTGCACGTCCTTGATCACCTCTTCCAGCCGCTCACCGAAATAGTTCCGGTTCGGCAATCCGCAGAGCGGATCGTGCAGGGCGAGATAGCGCAGGCGCTGCTCTCCCTGAGCGATCGTCGCAGCGGTGCGCCGCATATAACCGTGGATGAGTGCTGCAAGCAGCGCGAAGCCCGCAAACGCCACGGCGATAAACGGAATGACGCTGGTCACGATTTCGGAGCCAGGCCGCTTGGGCGACCAGGTGAGGCTCATGACTCTGTGGCCCTGATAGTCCGTGAGGTCGTGGCTGTATTCGCCGGCCGGCGCAAACTCCTTTTCGCTCACCCGCAGCCCATTGAGCTGAAGACGCCCTCCAATTTCGGCCAGCAGGGCTTCGTCGATGAACTTGACGGCGATGACGAGCGGCATGGTTTCGCGAGCGACCTCGCCCGCGACCTGCTGGGTCGGCGCGATCAATGTTGCCGCGACCGCTGCCGGACGTCCGAGGAAACGCTGGATGAGCGTGACCCGCATCGGCTTCCCGCCATCGGTGGCGCGCCGCGGTTCCGAAATGCGGATCGCGTCTTTCGGTTCGTCGCCAACGCGGCCGCGGATGTAATCGATGGTCGGCGCCAGTTCGGGGACGATTGAGTTGAACCAGCGCGGATCGACACTGTTGCGTCCAAGCAGGGCGTAGGTGAGGGAGTCCGAACCATCGGCCACGAAGACGAACTCGTGGTCGAAATAATGCTTCAGCCAGAGACCGACACGGTTGTGCACCCAATCGTGGTCGAACTGGTCACGGATCCGCCGGACCGCGTCCTCGTTGGCGCTGACGCTCTCCAGCTCTCGCAGGAACTGCTCGCCATGATTGGCAAGGGCACGTGACAGCAGGCGCTTCTCGTGGTCGAGCGAAACTTCGTCGGCCCGCCGGGCCGAGGTGAGTACCGCGACCACGATGCAAAGGATGGCGACAGCGACAATCACGCTGATCGGAACGACGATGCTCAGCCGGGCACGATCCCAGCTGGCCTGCGCGCCCTTGTCGGACCAACGCGCATTCGTTTCCGCCACCACTAATGTCCTCTAACTTCAGGATTTCAGGCGGAAAACCTACGGGACAAAGCTTGCCAATCGCTTGCGGAGCCAGCTGTGAGCGCAAGTAACCGGGTACGCGCGCGCTTTTCAAAACCGCTGGTTAACCCGGCTTGAACCGAACCGTTCGCATTGCGCCGATCGTTCGTGTGTCGCTCCGTCGCCAGCGAGCGCTCCGGGCGCGTGGCGGCAGCTTGCTTCGTCAATTCTGATGGGCTATCGCCCACTGCTCTTGTGGGCGATAGCCCTAACCTTTTCTGGCAGATGACACGATGACGAGAAACAAGCCGCCATTTCGAGCCGACCATGTCGGAAGCTTTCTGCGTACCGGACCCCTGAAGGCCGCACGCGCCAAACGGGAAGCCGGGCAAATCAGCACAGCGGAGCTCAGGGCGGTTGAAGATGCGGAGATCGAGACGCTTGTTCGCCAGCAGGAGAATTGCGGGTTGAAACTCGCCACGGACGGCGAATTCAGGCGCTCATGGTGGCATTTCGATTTTCTGGGCATGCTTGACGGTGTGGACCTCGTCGACGCGGAGCAGGGTATTCAGTTCGCGGGCGTCCAGACCAAGGCGCAAACGCTGAAGGTTACGGGTCGGGTCGATTTTCCTGCCGACCACTCGTTTCTCGACCATTTCCGCTTTCTGAAGTCCGTGACCAAAGTCACGCCGAAAATGACGATCCCGGCGCCGACCGTGCTGCATTTCCGCGGCGGGCGCCGTGCGATCGACAGCAATGTCTATCCCGATATGGAGCGGTTCTTCGCCGATACCGGTGCCGCCTACGCGAAGGCGGTGCGGGCATTTTACGACGCCGGCTGTCGCTATTTGCAGTTCGATGACACCGCCTTTGCCTATCTCTGCTCGCCTGCGGAGCGCGAGAAAGCCAAACAGCGCGGCGACGATACGGACGGGCTGCAGGAGAAATATGCCGACATGATCAATATCGCCCTGAAGGCGAAGCCTGCCGACATGGTGATCACCACGCATATCTGCCGCGGCAATTTCCGCTCGACCTGGGTGTCCGAGGGGGGATACGAGCCGGTTGCCGAGATGTTGCTCGGCCGCTGCAACTACGACGGTTATTTTCTCGAATATGACAGCGCGCGCGCGGGCGGGTTCGAGCCGCTGCGTTTTCTGCCTGAAGGTCACAAGCAGGTGGTGCTCGGTCTTATTACGTCGAAGAGTGGCGCCCTCGAGAACAGGGATGACATCAAGAAGCGCATTGAAGAGGCCGCCAGGTTCGCGCCGATCGAGCAGCTCTGCCTGTCACCGCAATGCGGCTTCGCCTCGACCGAAGAGGGCAATGTGCTCACCGAGGACGAGCAATGGGCGAAGATGCGCGAAGTCGTCGCGATCAGTGAGGACGTCTGGGGAGCTAGCGCCAGTTCGCGTTACGCCGTGCCCGCATAAGGCGGGCGCGGTATCGCGATATGCGCGGCGCGAAGGGCCGCCGACCAGCGCTCGCGCAGGTCGTGGAAATAGGGCTCGCCCGGCTCGATGCGGTAAGACAATTCCGCATCGCAGGCGTCACGTCGCGCCACCAATATGTCGATCGGCATGCCGACGCCGAGATTGGAGCGCATGGTCGAGTCCATCGAGATCAGCCCGATTTTGAGCGCGTCATACAGGTCAACGCCATACGTGATGGCGCGGTCGAGCACCGGTTTGCCGTATTTATGCTCGCCGATCTGCAGATAGGGCGTGTCGGTCGTGCATTCGATGAAATTGCCGGCCGAATAGATCATGAACAGGCGCATGCGCTCGCCCTTGATCTGTCCCCCGAACAGGAACGACACGTCGAACTTCACGTCCGCCGCTGCCAGGGCCGCCGATTCCTCGTCGTGAATGTCGCGCACCACGCGGCCGATCCGCTGCGCGGCCTGGAACATGGTCGGCGCGTTCATCAGCGTTTCGCGCTCGCCGGTCGCCTTGTTCTCGACCCCTTCGATCATGGTCGAAACCACTGACTGGCTCATCGAGAGGTTGCCGGACGACGCGATCGCCATGATCCGCTCGCCGGGTTGCTTGAACACGTGCAGCTTGCGGAAGGTCGACACGTTGTCGAGCCCGGCATTGGTTCGCGTGTCCGCGACCATGACCAGGCCTTCGCGAACCAGGATCCCGCAGCAATAGGTCATTCTCGTCCAACTTTCGTCCAGCGCCGCAGCAGGGCGCGCGGCGGCGCATTATCCCCATTACGGGCGTTCGGAACAGGGTCAAGTCGGCCAGAGGACGAGTCCCGGCCAGTGGCCGGGCGACCCGGCATTTCGGTTATTCCTGGCGCTGCGCAAGGCCCTGCTGCACCCGGATGCGGACGTCCAAGCCTTCGCCGTCACCGCCGATGCGTGAGCCGCGAACGGGCGCGGCATTCAGATAGTCGAGGCCGGAGGCTACCCGCAGATAGGCATCGGTCGGGCACGTCGCATTGGTGGCATCGAAGCCGACCCAGCCGAGTCTGTCGACATAGGCTTCGGCCCAGGCATGTCCGGCCTGCTGATCGTTGGCTCCGTCGGCGCGATGGAAATATCCCGATACGTAGCGCGCGGGGATACCGAGACTGCGTGCCGCGGCAATAAAGATGTGGCTGATATCCTGACAGACCCCGCGCTTGAGGGCGAATGCCTCGGTAGCGGTGGTGTGGACGTGCGTGGGATCGGTGTCGAACGCGATGGTTTCCGGCAGGGTATCGAGCAAGGCGTGCAAGATCGGAAGGGGCTCCTGTGCGGCCCGGGCGGCGACGTCATGCGCGAACGCGCGGATCTCTTCGCTTGCCTGGGTGAGGGGCGTTTCGCGCAAGAACAGTGAAGGCGGAAACGGCTCAGGCGTTCCCTTCACCACGCCATTGGTGTCTTCGACCTCGGCCTCGCCCTCGACATGGACCACCAGCTGATTGAGCGGTCCGTCCGCAGTAAGCGTATGGGTCACATTGCCGAACGCATCGACGTGGCAACAGAGCGGGCAATCGGCTGAAACGTCGATTCGCCAGCCGAGCACGTACTGGCCCTCGGTGTTACGCGGGGTCAGACGGAGAGTCTGGATAACCCCGGTCACCGGCCAGGAATAGGTGTAGGTCGTATCGTGCCAAATCCGGATGCGCATGAGAGGGCTAGTGTCCCGAATCCGAAGTCCGCTTGAAGCGGCGGCTTGCTCTGGAGCGGACTTCGGATTCGAAGGACACTAGCAAACCTGCGATTCTGGTGTGGATTGGTTCGGAAGTCCGCTTGAAGAACGTGCGGCAGGAATGAAGCGGACTTCCGAACCACTACACCGGGATGCTGGCGTCTGTGGGCCCTAAAGGCAAGCCTTTCGGCCGGGAATTAAGCCAGATATTGCTGCGTTACGGTGGCGCTGATGCGGTTGTTGTCGGCAATGAATTCCTGAATGAATTCGTGCAGGCCGTTCTGGAAAATGTCCTCCATTTTGGTGTTTTGCATGCGCGTTCGTACGCCGCGGGCGAGCCGCTGCGCGGGACCCTGCCGGCCATAGGCGAATGCGATGGCGTCGAGATAGCGCACGAGGTTTTCGTAACAACTGGCTAGCGATCTCGGCATTTCTTCCTTCAGGATCAAGAGATCCGCCACCAGCCAGGGTTTGACATTTTCCCGATACACCCAGTGATAGGAGGTCAGCGCCGAGACCGAGCGCAGGATCGCGGCCCACTGGAAATAGTCGAGCGGTCCGCCCACATGCTCGTTCGCCGGAAGCAGCATGTGATATTTGACGTCCAGGATACGCGCGGTGTTGTCGGCGCGCTCCTGATAAAGGCCAAGCCGCGAAAACCAATAGGCGTCGTTGCGCAGCATCGTCCGGTAGGCCGATCCGTCGAAGCGTAGAGAGGATTCCTGGACCCATCGCAGAAAGCGCGACAACTCCTCGCGCGAGGTGGGGCCGTTGCCGAAGCGACTCAGTTCGAGCCAGGTACCATTGATCGCGTCCCACATTTCCATTGTGAGAGCAGTGCGAACGGCGCGCGCGTTGGTGCGCGCCACCTCGAAGCACGAGCGAATCGACGAGGGGTTCTCGGTCGAGAAGGCGAGGAAGTCGGTGACATTCTCCTCGTTGGCCTCGCTGTAGATCTCGAAAAAGGCGTGTGCGCAGCCGGCGGTCGCGACCGCAGACTCCCATTCGTTGCTCTCGCCGATATAGGCGATCGGCAGGGAGGTCAGCCGCTGTGTCGCCTCCAGGATGCGGGCGAGATATTCCGCACGCTCAACGTAGCGCGCAAGCCAATAAAGATTGTCGGCGGTTCTCGAGAGCATTTAGCCGTCCAGCACCCAGGTGTCTTTCGTGCCGCCGCCCTGGCTTGAATTGACCACGAGCGAACCGGCTTTCATCGCAACGCGCGTGAGCCCGCCCGGCACGATCCGGATCCTGTCGCGGCCCGTCAGCACGAACGGCCGCAGATCGACATGACGCGGGGCTACTCCCGAATCGACGCAAGTCGGGCATGTCGATAGCGCCAGGGTCGGCTGCGCAATGAAATTCTTCGGCTGCGCCTTAAGCTTCGCGCGGAAGGCGGCAATGCTTGCCTTGTCAGCTGCGGGCCCGATCAGCATGCCATAGCCGCCGGAGCCGTGAACCTCCTTGACCACCAGCTGCTCGATATTGTCGAGCACGTAGGACAGGTGCTCTTCCTCCCGGCAGCGCCACGTCGGCACATTCTTCAGGATCGGCTCCTCGCCGAGGAAGAATTTCACGATGTCGGGCATGTAGCTATAGACCGCCTTGTCGTCGGCGACTCCAGTGCCGACCGCATTCGCGAGTGTCACACTGCCGGCCTGGTAAGCCGCCATGAGCCCCGGTACGCCAAGCGCGGAATCGGGTCGGAAGGCTAGGGGGTCGAGAAAGTCGTCGTCGATACGCCGGTAGATCACGTCGACACGCTTCGGACCCTGCGTGGTTCGCATATAGACGACTTCGCCCTTCACGAAGAGGTCGCGGCCTTCGACCAACTCAACGCCAAGTTTGTCCGCAAGGAATGAGTGCTCGTAATAGGCCGAGTTGTAGATACCCGGGGTCAGCAGCACGACGGTCGGGTCAGCCGCGGCGCCAGCCGGCGCGACCGATTGCAGCGTCGCCAGCAACTCGTCCGGATAGTTATCGACCGGGGCCACACGGTGGCGCGAGAACAGTTCGGGAAATAGCCGAAGCATGATTTCCCGGTTTTCCAGCATGTAGGAGACACCGGACGGCGTTCGGGCATTGTCCTCAAGAACGTAGAAGGTGTCGGCATCGACCCGCACGACGTCGATGCCGGCGATATGCACGTAAATATCGTGCGGCACCTTCTGACCGTTCATCTCCGGCCGGAACACGGGATTCTGGAAAACCAGATCCTCGGGGACGATACCGGCGCGCAGGATCTCGCGCTTGCCGTAGACATCCTTGATATAGGCGTTGATGGCCTTGACGCGCTGCTCGAGCCCGAGCTTGAGCGTGCGCCATTCGTTGCCGGACAGGATGCGCGGGATGACGTCGAACGGGATGAGCCGTTCGGTCGATTCGGCCTCGCCATAGACCGCGAAGGTGATGCCGATGCGGCGAAACAGCACTTCGGCTTCCCGCCGCCTGAAGTCCAGCACATCAGGGCGCACCTCGGACAGCCAGGCGGACAATTGCGAATAGGCGGGCCGGACCTGACCGTCCACACCATTCATCTCGTCGAACGCAACTGCCATGTCCCCCCGGAGCCCTTCCAGCGCGGCTTAACGCTGCAAGCTTCGCGCCAGTTCCGCAAGAATGGAAGGGATATCTTCCCGCCCCTTTTGCTCATCTGGTGAGCGGACAGGCTGTCTGCTGACACCTTTTCGGTCATTGCCTTGAGCCGGCGAGGTCCGCGCTGTACCACAGCAGCGGGAGGAGACTTGGCCGATGAGCGATGCGGGACAAGGCGGCGTGGTGACGGCGGCGATCCTGGTGATCGGCGACGAGATCCTGTCCGGACGGACCAAGGACAAGAATATCGGCTACATCGCCGAATATCTGACGGCGATCGGCGTGGACCTGCGTGAGGTCCGGGTCGTGCCCGACGTCGAGGACGAGATCGTTGCCGCGCTCAATGCGCTGCGGCATCGCTATTCGTATGTGTTCACCACGGGCGGCATCGGCCCGACCCATGATGACATCACCGCCGACAGCGTTGCCACCGCGTTCGGCGTCCCGATCGACTTCGATCCGCGCGCGGTCGCATTGCTGCAGCAGCGGTTCAAGGGGCCGGATCTCAACGAAGCGCGCATGCGGATGACCCGGATTCCGCAAGGGGCCGAACTCGTCACCAACAAGGTATCGCTTGCTCCCGGATTCTGGATTGGCAATGTGATCGTGATGGCCGGCGTGCCGAGCATCATGCAAGCCATGCTGGACGAGGTCGGTCCGAAGCTGAAAACCGGCAAGCAGATGCTGTCGGAATCGATCCGTGCCGATGCGCGGGAGGGCGATATCGGAACCGAACTTGGCGAACTCGCCAAAGCGCATCCCGACGCCAGTTTCGGCAGCTATCCGTTTTTCGACGACAAGACCGGTCCGAATACGAATATCGTGGTCCGCTCGCGCGATGCGGGCAGGCTCGCGGCTGCGAAGGCCGATGTCGAGCAAATGCTTCGCGATGTGAAGGCGAAGCTGAGGTCGGCAGGCTAGTTTCGGCAGCGCCGGGCTGACCGGATCGTGATTCGTCCGCTGTCGCGGGCGCTGTCTCCGCCGCGAAATCGCCGCGACCCTGCGGTCTCATCCGCCCATGACTGAAGAATCCAGCCAACCGCACCCGCGGCGTCGCGTCCTGATCATGGGGGCTGGCGCAATCGCGGGTTTCGCCATGCCGGAGCTTGCGCTGCCGCGTTTGGCCTTCGGACAGGAATTGCCGCTTACGCCGCAATGCGATGCCGATCCCAAGGCCACGCAGGCGCAGACCGAGGGGCCATT
>CAZIKZ010000062.1:6244-17282 GCA_964539845.1 uncultured Hyphomicrobiales bacterium | reverse complement strand
CTGAACATCGTGTCCTCGAAATCCGCATGGTTCATGTTGACGCCGCGCAGCTTGAAGAAGCCGGTGGTGCGGTTGGCGTGCCGGATCATCGGGAACAGTTCGGCCCATTGGCCTGTGCCCTGGGAGCGGTCGATGTAGCGGACCATGTCGCCGGAATTCCATCGCAGGAAGGGCGTCGCGTGATTGGTCCAGAGCGGCGTGACGCACAGCGTGCCGACCTCGCCCTCCGGCACCGCGATTCCGGTCTCGGCGTCCACCACCTCGATGAAGAACATGTCGGTCCAGATATGGATGCCGTCGTGTGTGTCGTTCTCGGCGCCCATCAGGCCTGCTTCGCTCATGCCGAACACGTCGTAGACCTTCGCTCCCCACATCCGCGCGATCTTCTCGCGTTTGGCCTGCGACAGCGTCTCGGCCGAGCATACGACCGTCTTCACGGTCGACGCGGCGAGATCGATGCCTTTGGCTTCGGCGAGATTGGCAAGGTGAAGTGCGAAGCTCGACATGCCGATGAAGACGGTCGGCTTCAGCGACTCGATCAGACCGAGCTGCGCCTCCGAGGGCACCGCATTGCCGGCGCCGACCCAGTTCATGCCGACATCGAACCAATGTGCTGCGCGCGCCCAGACCTGACCCGCCGGGTGAATGCCGATCGGGAACGACATATGCACGAGGTCGCCCTTGCCGATGCCGATGCACGGAAACGAGCGGCCCCAGGTCAGAAGGCCGTAGGTCACGTCGTCGGATGTGCGCGGATAGAACACCGGCTTGCCGGTGGAACCGCCCGAGCGCCAGAACTCCGCGATCTCGGAGTGTGGCACCGCGCAGAATTGCTCCATGAAGCTTGCATGGTCGAATGTGCGCAGGATGTCCTTGTCGAGGATCGGGATGGATTGCCACACCGCCGGATCGTCAAGCCGGTTCGGATCGATGTGATCGAGCTTGCCGCGATACCAGGGCAGGGTGCGGGCGCGCTCGAAGGCGATGCGCTTGCGGGTCTTCTGGATCGCCGCGATTTCCGCGCGCGAGGTCGGCAAGGGCAGCGGAAGCGATTGTGGCATGGGTTCACCCGATGGAAGGCCCGTTCACGTCAGTGTCGGCTCGTCCCCGGGGCGGCGCTATCCCGTGGCTGCATAGGTTAGCCCGAGACTGCAACGAATAAAGCGGGCTGGCGTGGCGGGCGATGACAGCCGACGAGGAAACTGTTTGAGTTGATGCGTCCTTTTCCCTCCCCCCGCGAAGCGGTGGCGAGGGTCGATTGACTGAGCGAAGCGAAGGAGATCGGGGTGGGGGGAGACGAGAACGCATGACCCAACCGCTCAAGATTTCCGTGGTCGGCGGCGGCCCGGGCGGGCTCTATTTCGCGATCCTGATGAAGAAGGCCGATCCGCGTCACGCGATCACGGTCTATGAGCGCAATCGGGCCGACGACACCTTCGGCTTCGGCGTGGTGTTCTCGGACGAGACTCTCGACAATATCCAGAATGCGGACCCGGAGACGTTTGACGCGATCGCGCGCCATTTTGTCTATTGGGGCGAAATCGACATCCATGTGCGCGGCCGTGTCATCCGTTCGGACGGCCACGGCTTCTGCGGACTCGAGCGCAAGACGCTGCTGATGTTGTTGCAGGAGCGCGCCGTTGCCCTTGGCGTCGAACTGAAGTTTCAGACCGACGTGCCGGATGTCGATGCGTTGCCGGACAGCGACCTGATCGTCGCGGCCGATGGCATCAACAGCGGTATCCGCGCGCGCTTCGCCGATCACTTCAAGCCGAGTATCGACTGGCGCAAAAACAAGTTCTCCTGGTGCGGGACGACCAAGTCGTTTTCCGCCTTTACCTTCGACTTCCGCGAGAACGAGCACGGAGTCTGGATTCTCGGCGCCTATCAATACAAGCCGGGCATGAGCACGCTGGTGCCGGAATGCGACGAGGAGACCTGGCTCCGGGCCGGCCTCGACAAGGCCGACGAGGCGCAGAGCGCGGCGTATCTTCAGACGCTGTTTGCCGATCTTCTCGACGGTCACCTGGTGCTGAGCAACCGCTCGATCTGGCGCAACTTTCCGATGATCAAGAATGAGCGCTGGTATCGCGACAATATCGTGTTGATCGGCGACGCGCTCCATACCGCGCATTATTCGATCGGGTCCGGCACCAAGCTCGCGATGGAAGACTCGATTGCGCTGGCGAATTCATTCGCCGCGAAGCCCGGCGTAGCCGAGGCGCTGAAGCATTACGAGACGACGCGGCGCGAGGATGTGGAGAAGACCCAGCACGCGGCCGACGTCAGCCTTGTCTGGTTCGAGAAGCCACGACGCTTCTGGAAGCTCGAACCGATGCAACTCGCCTTCTCGCTGCTCTCGCGCTCAAAGCAGATCACCTACGAAAACCTGAAGCGGCGCGATGCCGCCTTCGGTGCCGAGGTTGATCGCTGGTGGGCCGACAAGGTGCGAAGCGATCTAAATTTCGACGTGCCGGCCAACAATCCGCCGCCGCCGATGTTCACGCCATTCCGTATCGGCACCATGACCGTGCAGAACCGCGTCGTGGTTTCGCCGATGAACATGTATTCGGCGGAGCCCGGCAACATTCCCGGTGACTTCCATTTCGTGCATCTCGGCAAGATGGCGCAGGGCGGCGCCGGGCTGGTCTTTGCCGAGATGACATCGGTCAGCGAGGACGCGCGCATCACGCCGGGATGCCCCGGGATCTATTCGCCGGAACAGGTGAAGGCCTGGACCCGCATTTGCAACTTCGTCCATGCCAACAGCGAGGCGAAATTCTGCCTGCAAATCGGCCACGCCGGGCGCAAGGGCTCGACCCGTCTCGGATGGGAAGGGATGGATCAGCCGCTCATCGATGGCAACTGGCCGATCGTGTCCGCGTCGTCGCTGAAATATCGCAGCGACAGCGCTATGCCGACTGAGATCAATCGCAGCCAGATGGTGGCGGTGCGGCAGTCATTCGTCCAGGCGGCGCGTAATGCACATCAGGCCGGCTTCGATATGATCGAGCTGCACATGGCGCACGGCTATCTGCTGTCGAGCTTCATTTCGCCGCTGACCAATCAGCGGACGGACGAATACGGCGGCAGTCTCGACAACCGCTTGCGCTTTCCGCTGGAAGTCTTCGACGCGGTCCGCGAGGTGTGGCCCGCGGACAAGCCGATGTCGGTGCGCATTTCAGCGACCGACTGGGTTCCGGGTCGCGGGCTCGATATCGACGACGCGATCGAGATCGCGAAAATTCTGAAGGCGCGCGGGCTCGACATCATCGATGTATCCGCCGGGCAGACCACCAGTGACGCGCGGCCGGTTTATGGCCGCATGTTCCAGACGCCGTTCTCGGACGCGATCCGCAGTGAGGTGGACATGCCGACCATCACGGTCGGCAACATCACGAGCGCGGATCAGGTCAATACCATCGTCGCGGCGGGCCGCGCCGACCTCGTGGCGCTGGCACGGCCGCATCTTGCCAATCCGAATTTCACGCTCGCAGCGTCGGCCTATTACGGCTGGGATATGCAGAAGTGGCCGGATCCTTATCTCGCCGGCAAGGAACAGGCATTCCGGCTCGCGGAACGCGACAATGCGGAACTCGCGCAATTGCGCGAGCAGGCCCGTGCGCCGATCACACAGCGGCGGGCGGCATTTCGGGCATCGCGCGACTGAAGAGCGCAGGTGTTTTGTCCACCAGACCCAATCTCGCGCGCTCTAGCGATATCTGCTAACGCGCGTCTCCTGATCGCTGCGGCGGAGGCCGGACAGGCATGAACGTGGTTTCAGTGAACACGGCCAATACGACAGGCGGCTGGCGTGGCGAGATCTGGTCGCACTTTATGCGCGAGCAGATCGACGTGTTCGCTTACCTGCCCGACGGCGGTCTCGATTTCCTGATCCGGCGTCTGCATGCGGAGACGCCGGAACGCGCCGTGATGCTGACCACGGAAGAGGAGGGCGTCGGCGTCTGCTGCGGCGCCTGGCTCGGCGGCAAGCGCAGCGTGATGGCGATCCAGAGCAGTGGCGTCGGCAACTGCATCAATGCGTTCTCGCTGGTTGCGAATTGCCGCTTTCCACTCTTTCTGCTCGTCAGCATGCGTGGCGAATTCGGCGAAGGGAATCCGTGGCAGGTACCGATGGGGCGGATCACCGAAGAGACACTGAAGCTTGCCGGCTTCCACGTCTTCCGCGCCACGCGCGAGGACGAGGTGTCCGCGATGGTCGCCGGCGGGCTGACGATGGCCTATCGGTCCGAGGAGCCTGTTGCCGTTCTGCTCTCACAGCGCCTGCTTGGCGCGAAAGCGATGTGAGGGCGCGATGACGGATGCCCTGAAGCGCCGCGACGTCGTGACGGCCCTGTTGTCGAAGATCGAGAATGAACTGATCGTTTGCGGATTGGGCTCACCGGTCTCCGATGTGATGGCGGTGGGTGACCGGCCGCTCAATTTCTATCTGCTTGGCGCGATGGGACTTGCCACGTCGGTCGGGCTTGGTCTTGCTCTCGCGCAGCCGGACCGTTCGGTGATTGTGATCACTGGCGATGCCGAATTGATGATGAATTCCGGTGCGCTCGCAACCATCGGCGTGCGGAAGCCGCGTAATCTGTCCATCATCGTGCTCGACAACGAGCGCTTCGGCGAAACCGGCGAACAGGTCAGTCACACATCGGCCGGCGTGGACATTGCCGGTATCGCGATTGCGAGCGGATTTTCCGAAACCGAGACCGTACGCGACATGGCACGCATCGGTGGTGTGCGGGAGCACATGGTCGCGCAGGCAGGCCCCTATCTTGCGCTTGTGAAGATCAAGGCCGAACGCAGTCCGGTGGTCATGCCGCCGAAAAGCGGAGTGATTTTGAAGTCGCGTTTTCGGCAGGCGCTGCTCGGGCAATATTAGCGGGCTCGCCCGCAAACCAGGACACAAGAATCGCAAGAGCGATCGTGTTTCATCAGGGAGGTAATGTTGGTGATGTCGCGCATTCTGTCTTTGGGTTTCTGGCTCGGCGTTACGCTTGCGGCGGCGGTGCTTCCGGCGGCGGCGGATAACTTTCCGTCCCGTCCGGTCACGATGATGGTGCCCTGGCCTCCCGGCGCCGGGGTCGACACCATGGCGCGCATTCTGCAGACCAAATTTTCGGAATCGCTTGGCCAGCCGGTGGTGATCGAGAACCGGCCGGGCAGTGCCGGGAATATCGGCGCAGCGAGTGCGCTGCGCGCCGCACCGGACGGCTACACGCTGTTGCTCACCGTCAACGCGACGGTGGTGATGAATCCGTTCCTGTACAAGAGTTTCCCGTTCGATCCAGCCAAGGATATGGTCGGCATCAGCCGTCTGACCGAGACTTACATGGCGCTCGCGGTGCCGTCGTCATCGCCGATCAAGTCGATTCCCGATCTGATCGCGGAGGCGAAGAAGCAGCCCGGCAAACTCAGCTATGGCAGCGCGGGTCACGGTTCCGGTCATCACATTGCCGGCGAAACGCTCAACAAGGTTGCGGGCGTCGAAATCCAGCATGTGCCGTTCGTCGGCACGGCCGCGGCGGTGACCAACGTTGTCGGCGGGCACGTCTCGATGACCTACGCAACGCTGCCGACGATCGTTTCTTTTGTCGAGAACGGACAATTGCGCATCATCGGCATGGCGGAAGATTCACGGGTCAAGAGCTTGCCGAATATCCCGACCATCGCGGAGACGGTGCCGGGCGTCACGACATCGACCTGGTACGGCCTGCTCGCGCCGGGCGGAACGCCGAGGCCCGTGATCGATCGTTTGTACAAGTCGGTCCGCTTTGCGCTCGACGATCCGGATACGCAGAAAAAGCTGGAAAAGGCCGGGTTTTCACTGGTCGGATCGACGCCGGCGGAACTCGACGCGCGGATCAAGCGCGATCTTGATTATTGGGGAAAGATCATTCCGGGCGTTGGCATCGAGCCGCGATAGAGGCGATTGCGCGGCGGTCAGATCATCATCTGGCCGCCGTTGACGTGGATCACCTGGCCGGACACGAAGCCGCCGCCCTCGCCGGCGAGAAACAGGCAGGCTTCCGCGATGTCCTCGGTGGTGCCAAGACGGCGCACCGGGATATCCGCAACGAGCTTGTCCGCATCGACGTGCTTGTATTGCGACCAGTCGCGGGCGGTGTCGATCATCCCGGGCGCGATCGTGTTGGCCGTGATCCCGTCCGGGCCGAACTCTCTCGCGATCGCCTTGCTGAGGCCATGCAATCCGGCTTTTGCAGAGACGCTGTGTGCGCGATGCGTGACATGCGCGAAGAAACCCGTGAAGCCGGAAATGTTGATGATGCGGCCGAAACGGCGTTCCCGCATCATCGGGATCACGTGGCGCGCCAGATAGAATGCGGCGGACAAATTGGTGCGCAGGACATCGTCCCAATCTTCCGGCGTGATATCGAGGAACGCGGCATAGGGCCGCTTGCCGACATTGGAAATCGCGATGTCGACATGACCGTAAGTCTCCTTCGCAAGCGCGACCATGCGCGCGATCTCGTCGTCGCGTGAGACATCTGCGAGGCAGGCTATCGCCTCGCTGCCGGCCTCCCTGATCTCGGCCACCACGGCATCGAGTGCCGCCTGGTCGCGGTGTCCGTTGACCACCACATGCGCGCCTGCCGTTGCAAGCGACAGCGCGATGGCGCGTCCAATATTGCGGCCGGAGCCGGTCACAATGGCGACGCGGCCGGCGAGGGGCTTCAGATCGTTCGGCAAGTAAGGCGCTTTCTGATTATTGATGAAATTCGGGGAGCCGGTTCAGGATGTCGGCGATGGGATCCACCGTCCATGCCTGGGTGACGTAGTCGCGGTGGGAATCCTCGGCATGTCCGGGAATGAATACCACGCTTCCCGGCCTGATCGTGCCGTCGAGCGACTTCGCAATCTTGATGCCCTTGTCCGTGAGGTCGCGTTGCAGTTCGAGATTGCGCGCACGTGTTGAACCGAGATAACCGCTGACGAAGAATCCGCGCCGGTTCGATAGCACCCATTTTTCGAAATGTTCAATTTCGCCGTAGAGCGAATCCATCAGCACGATGCCACGCAGCCGATCCTTGATCTGCCCAAGCCGCAAAGCCCATGCGGTCGGCACAAAGCCGCCGCTGTAACTGACAAAAATGATCGGCAACTTGAAGAAGGTGCGCACGGATTTGGGCTGGCCCAGCATCAATGCGAATTGCTCGGACGCTTCACTCATGAATTCGTCGAAGAAACCGGGCTCCCAGAACGCGCCGGGCGCGGAATCCGCGGCGTTGACTGCGAATTGCGGAGCAACCACGACGGCGTTCGCATCGGAGCGCGTGATCTGCGCCGCGACTTGCTGCCGGTCGCGCACGTCGCGATCGATCCTGGCGCCATGGCCGTGGAAGAACACCACGATCACCGCGGGCTTGCGGATATCGAAGCCCTTCGGGATGTGCAGGAGCACGCGGGGATCGGTGTAGGTCTCGTTCTCCCAATAGACCTGTCCGCGTGCGCCGCGCCGGCCGAAGCGTCCGTCATAGAAGACATTGAAGAACGGCTGGCCGGTGGTCGGGTTCTTGCCGTCATAGGGAAACGGCGCGGACTCGAATTCCATCAACTGGGTCTTGCCCGGGAAGGTCCCGAGCCGGGGCCGGGGAATGCGGATCACTGGCCGCGGGCGAGGGAGGGGGATGGCGAGATTTTCGGCACTGGTGGCGTTGGCCGTCGTGATGATGCCGTGATCGGACGCCATGATGCATATCGCCGCCACGATCGTGGCGGCAATTGCTGTCAATGCGTTCAGGCCTTTGGCTCTCACGCATGGCTCCAAGGCTTCAACCGGGCCGCGGCCCGATACCGGACTTTTCAATAAGTTGGGGTATCCCAACGCTGGACGAATCGAAACAAACCGGGCACCCCCCTAGGATCGAATCACGACCGGAACATGGTCACGGGCTTATTATGATAACCCCGCCGCCGAGCCCCTGGGTTAACGCTCCCCCGGCTTGCATGTCGTTCCCGAGCACAGGCACTCAATAGAAATGGTGTACTTTCCGCGCTTCCTGACTTCGGTCCTGGCGGCCTCCGTCATTGCGGCCATGACGCCTGCGGCTCAGGCTCAGTTCTTTTTCTTCGGTGATCCTCCCCCCCGCAAGCCGCCGTCACGTCAGGCCCCCGCGCGAGAGGCTCCGGTGCGCGAAGCCCCGTTGCCGTCACAGGCGTTCGTCCCCGCACCCTATGCCGAAAAGGCGACCTTCAACGACACTGCCCGCTTCCTGGCGGGGCTCCCGCCGGTCGAGAATGCGTCACTCGATCAAATCACGCGCGACCCGTCCTGGCAGAGCCACGCCGCGTCGTTCAACAATTCATGGCGGCAACTCGACAACCAGCGCCTGTCCAAGATCCGCGCCTGGTCCGCGTCCCATATCAAGGACCGCGCCGGCTCGCCAATGTTCTACATGTTCAGCGGCCCGGATTTTCTCTACGCCAACGCCTTCTATCCGGACGCCTCGACCTACATCCTGAGCGGGCTTGAGCCGGTCGGCCGCATTCCGGTGATCAACGATTATACGCGTCGCGCGCTTGGCAATATGCGCTCGTCGATGGCGTCGTCGATCTCGCTCAGCTTCTTCATCACCAAGAACATGAAGCATCAGCTGCGCGAGACCGCACTGTCCGGAACGCTGCCGATCCTGATGGTCTACATCGCACGCGCCGGAAAGACGATCGACGACATCAGCCTGGTAAGCCTCAGCCCGGACGGCACGGTGGCGCCGGTCGAAGCCAATGCGCAGCCGCGCGGTGTGCCGGGCGTCAAGATCACCTTTCACGGTGGCGCTGAAAAGCCCAAGCAAACCCTGTATTATTTCTCGACCGACGTTTCGGATTCCGGCGTGAAGAATTCCGGTTTTCTGAAATTCGTGGACTCCTTCGGCAGAGGCGATGCGCTGTTCAAGGCGGCATCCTATCTGCCGCACAGCGGCAACTTCTCGCAGGTGCGCGACTTCATCCTCAACAAGGCCGATCACGTGGTGCAGGATGATTCCGGCATCCCGGTGAATTATTTCAAGCGGGACCAGTGGGTTTTCCAGCCATTCGGCCGCTATCTCGGGCCGATCGCGATCTTCCCGGGGCGTCATCAGAACCAGCTCGCGGACATCTATCATCGCGGGGCTGCCAAGCCGATCGACTGGGGCATGGGCTATCGCTGGCGGACCAATGAATCCAACGTTCTGCTCGCCCTCCGTAAGGATATCGGGACCCGGCAGCAATTGCGTCCCGCGATCTCGGACACGCCTGCGGTGAAGCCGCAACCGGTCGAAGCCGCAGCACCGGCTGCTCCGTCGACCACGGCCACCACCCCGGAGGTGCCCGCGACGCCGGTGAAGGCCGAAGCTTCGGCCGCGCCGACGGAAGCCAAGCCGCCGGTTCCGCCCGCCGATATTCAGGCAAAGCCCGCTGTTCCCACAGACGCTGCGCAACAACCGACGACCTCGCAATAATCCGCGAAGGTCTTGGACATGTCCGATGCGGGTGGCATGATCGCGCGCCAGTAACGCGCGAGTTGCCATGAATCATCATCTCATTCGCCAGATGGGCTATGTCGTGATCGCGACGCCGGACCCGGACGGGTCCGCGCGCGATCTCGCCGACATGACGGGTGTGCGCATCAGCCACCGCGAGGCGGATGCGGTTTATGTGTCTTCCAATGCGCGATTTTGCGACATCGCCTATTTGCGTGAGAACCGCACTGGTATCCGCGCCGTCGGCCTCGAGGCGATGGACGAGGACGCGGTTGACGAAATCTACCGCCGCGCAAAATCAGAAGGCCTGACGATCCTCGCGGACACGCCGCTCCTGCCGAAGGTGAAGCGCGCCGTTCGCTTCGCGACACCGTTCGGTCCGATCTTCGAGGTCCATACGCCGATCGCGCGCGATGATATCTCGCCCGCGATGACGAACGGCAAACGCGTGCGGCGGCTTGAACACGTCAATCTGCGCGCCACCGATCCGAAGGGCTTTCATGATCTGGTCACTCGTCTGCTCGGGATGAAGCTGTCGGATCGCACGACCAATTACGAACGGGCCTGGTATCGCTGCGCCGACGGTTTTCATCACACATTCGCCTGCGGGCCCGGCAGCGGCTTGCATCATTACGCATTCGACGCGCACGGGCTTTACGATCTCGCCGGCGTTGCGGATGCTCTGAATGCGAAGGGGCGCAGCTTGTTGTGGGGCATCGGCCGGCACGGGCCGGGCAACAATCTGTTTTCGTATTATCGCGATCCGAATGGATGCGTTGTCGAAGTGTCGTTCGGACTAGAGCGCATCGACAACGATGCGCTCTATGAGCCCGGCAACTGGGAATTCAATTCATCGAGCAATGTGCTCGACCGCTGGGGCTCGCAGCCGCCGGAGGCCTACGGCAAGGCGATCACGCCATTCGTGAGTTAACGCGAACGCTCATCGCGCGAGACTTAATGGCGGTTCCGCTTGTGCGTTGCAGCAATGAAAATTGTTGCACTGCGTTTTCCAAAACGCGCTGCCCCAATAAAAAATAAGCAGTTACGTCGACGTTATTATGAATAATTCTCTTTTCAAACTTGGTTCGATGTGACTACCCTGTAGAGCTACGGGTGATGAGTGGGCAAGCGCTTTTGTCGCATGTAAGCCAACGCCAGTTGTGGCAACGCTGACGAAGCCGGCACAAGACTGGCTCGAACCAAATAGATGGGAGAGACGCTTATGAAATCTATCAAGGCGCATTTTGCACTCGGGGCGTTTACTGCCCTGTGTGCGGGTAGCATTGCTCTACCGGCCCAGGCGGCATGGGAGCCGACCCGTCCCGTGGAATTCATCATTCCGGCCGGCACCGGCGGCGGCGCGGATCAGATGGCGCGCGCGATCCAGGGGATCGTGACGAAGCACAGTCTGATGAAGCAGCCGATGGTTGTGATCAACAAAGCCGGTGGTGCAGGCGGCGAAGGCTTCCTCGATGTGAAGTCGTCGGCCGGCAACCCGCACAAGATCATCATCACGCTGTCGAACCTGTTCACGACGCCGCTCG
>CAZIKZ010000062.1:2578-6234 GCA_964539845.1 uncultured Hyphomicrobiales bacterium | reverse complement strand
TGACCCCGGTTGCGATGCTGGCACTCGACGAATTCGTGCTCTGGGTGAACGCCGACAAGCCCTACAAGAATGTGAAGGAATATGTCGACGCGCTGAAGAAGGCTCCGGGCGGCTCGATGAAAATGGGCGGCACCGGCTCCAAGCAGGAAGACCAGATCATCACTGTGGCGGTCGAGAAGGCCACCGGCACCAAGATGACCTACATTCCGTTCAAGGGCGGCGGAGAAGTGGCCGTGCAGCTCGTCGGCAATCACGTCGATTCAACCGTGAACAACCCGATCGAGGCAGTCGCCCAATGGCGCGGCGGCAAGCTGCGCCCGCTCTGCGTGTTCGACGGCAAGCCGCTCGATTACAAGGACAAGGTCACGGCCGACATGGCCTGGGGCGATATCCCGACCTGCAAGTCGCAGGGCCTGGACATGGAATACCTGATGCTTCGCGGCATCTTCATGGCGCCCAAGGCCACCAAGGACCAGGTCGACTATTACGTCGAACTCTTCAAGAAGGTGCGCGAGACTCCTGAGTGGAAGGATCTCATGAAGAACGGCGCCTTCAACACGACCTTCATGACCGGCGACGACTACGCCAAGTGGGTCGCAAAGGAAGAAGATCGGCACCGGTCTCTGATGAAAGAAGCCGGCTTCCTCGCCGGAAACTGAATCCCGACAGGGGCCGGCGATCCATATGGATCGCCGGCCTTTTTTTGATCCGCCCGAGGTTATTATGAATACACAAGAATCGAGCAATTCCGGCCCATCACACAAATCGGTCGAGGTCGGCGTCGCGCTGCTGATCATCGTGTTCGGGCTGATCGCGATTTTCGGCAGCATCAGCGTCGGGATCGGTTGGGCTGCCGAAGGTCCGCGGGCGGGCTTCTTCCCGTTCTATATCGGGGTGTCGATCGTCATCTCAGGCGCGGTCAATCTGTGGAATGCGGTGCGGCCGGATGCGCCGGGCGGTCTTTTCGCGGAATGGAGCCAGCTCCGGCAGGTCATGCTCGTCGTGATCCCGGCCACGATCTACGCCTTCGCGGTAGGCTACATCGGGCTCTACGTGTCCTCCGCCCTCTTCATCGGCTGGTTCATGCGATGGCTCGGGAAATATCGCTGGACGACGGTTGCGTCGGTCGCCATCGGCATGCCGCTGATCGTCTATTTCGTTTTTGAAAAGTGGTTTTTGGTCGCGCTGCCCAAGGGGCCGCTTGAGCAGTGGCTCAATCTCTGACCTTGCGCGTGTCGTCATAAGAGAAGTTCGGGGCAACGACGATGGAAGAACTTACCAACCTGTTTCATGGCTTCGCGGTAACGCTGCAGCCGTTCAACATCATGGTGATGGTGATCGGCATTGTGCTCGGCATCCTTATCGGAGTGCTGCCGGGGCTGGGCGGCGCCAACGGCGTCGCGATCCTGCTTCCGCTCACATTCAGCATGTCGCCGACCTCGGCGATCATCATGCTGACCTGTATTTACTGGGGCGCGCTGTTTGGCGGCGCCATCACGTCCATCCTGTTCAACATACCAGGCGAACCATGGTCGGTCGCGACCACCTTCGACGGCCATCCGATGGCGCAACAGGGCAAGGCCGGCGAGGCTTTGACCGGCGCTTTCACGTCATCCTTCGTTGGCGCGTTGTTCGCGGTCATCATGATCACGCTGGTCGCGCCGCTGGTAGCGAATTTCGCGCTCAGATTCGGGCCGGCGGAGAAGTTCGCGGTCTATTTCCTCGCGTTCTGCAGTTTCGTTGGCCTCAGTAAAGAGCCTCCGTTCAAGACCATCGCCTCGATGATGATCGGCTTTGCGCTCGCAGCGGTCGGCCTCGATGCCATCACCGGGCAGTTGCGCCTGACCTTCGGCTTCATGGAGCTTCTGAACGGCTTTGACTTCCTGATCGCGGTCATCGGCCTGTTCGGCATCGGCGAAATCCTGCTGACCATGGAAGAGGGGCTGAATTTCCGCGGTGGCAAAGCAAAGATCGACATGAAGGTCGTGATTCGCACCTGGAAGGCGTTGCCGAAATACTGGATGACCTCGTTGCGCTCCTGCATCATCGGGTGCTGGATGGGCATCACGCCCGCCGGTGCGACGCCAGCGTCGTTCATGAGCTATGGCATCGCCAAGCGTGTCTCGAAGAACGGACACAATTTCGGCAAGGGCGAAATGGAGGGCATTGTTGCGCCGGAAACCGCGGCGCACGCCGCCGGTACCTCTGCGCTCCTGCCGATGCTCGCGCTCGGCGTGCCCGGTTCGCCGACTGCAGCCGTGCTGCTCGGCGGCCTCCTGATCTGGGGTCTGCAGCCCGGCCCGATGCTGTTCGTCGAGCAGAAAGAGTTCGTCTGGGGCCTGATCGCCTCGATGTATCTCGGCAACCTGGTCGGCCTCATTATTGTGCTGACGTGTGTGCCCGTGCTGGCTGCAATTCTGCGCATCCCGTTCAGCATCATCGCGCCGGTGATCCTCGTGCTGTGCGCGATCGGCGCCTACACGGTGAACAACAACGTGTTCGACGTGATCATGATGATGGTCTTCGGCGTGCTCGGCTACGTCCTGAAGAAATGCAACTATCCGCTCGCGCCACTCGTGCTCGCGCTCGTGCTCGGGAAAATGGCTGAAGAATCGTTCCGGCAGTCGCTCCTGTCCTCACAGGGTAGTCTCGGGATCTTCTTCTCCAACGGTCTGGTCTCAAGCATCATGGTCCTCGGCCTGATCGCGCTGTTCTGGTCGGCGATCCAGGAGGGCGTCACGCGGCTGCGTGCCCGGCCGGCGTAATGCCGGCGGGGCAAACGCTTGGGAAAACCCTCGCGTACAGCGTGTAATGACCATTGAGCCGGGCCTTGGAATATTGTATTCCAGGGCCCGAAAGCGGTGAAGGGATGAATTCGGACACGACGAAGGTTTCGGGATCGGGCTCCCGCCCCCGGGCGGAGGGTGAGGCCCATCGGCTTGCGATCGAGCCGATCGACACCTCGTTTAGCTTCAAGAACAAGGCATATGCGGCGTTGAAGAACGTCATCGTATCGATGGATATCTACCGCAGCCGCACCGACATCCGGCTCGACGAACGCCAACTGGCACAGGACTTCGGCATCAGCCGCACGCCGGTGCGTGAGGCCATGGCTCAACTGGAGCGCGAAGGTTTCGTGCGTTCGGTCCCGCGCCGCGGCGTTTATGTCGTCCGGAAAACCAAGAAGGAAGTGATCGAGTTGATCACCGCCTGGGCGGCGCTGGAAGGCATGGCGGCCCGGCTCATCACCATGAAAACCGATGCCGATGTCGGTTCTCTGCGCGAGATGTTCGCGACTTTCGTCGACGGCGAGTTGCGCGCGCATCTTGATGAATATTCCGAGGTCAATATCGAGTTCCACCAGAGCATCATCCGCATGAGCGGCAACTCGGTGCTGATCGACCTCGCCGAAAACCTGTTCACCCACATGCGGATGATCCGCCGCAAGACCATCGTCGAACGCGATCGCGTCGATCGGTCGATCCGCGATCACATGAACATCATCGAGGCTCTTGAAGCGCGCGACACCGAGCGCGCCGAAGCCCTGGTGCGCAACCACGCGCTCGGTCTTGCCGAGCATGTCGCCCAATACGCCGATTATCTGGATTAAATGAGATGTCGCGCAAGCATCAGCAATTTCATCCGTCATCGCCGGG
>CAZIKZ010000062.1:0-2478 GCA_964539845.1 uncultured Hyphomicrobiales bacterium | reverse complement strand
GCCCGCGCATGACGAAGAGAACAAAGAGGAGAGTTGAGACATGGCCGAAGCTGCGGTCGCCAAGAAACCCGACACCGAACAGGAACTGACGGACGGCTTTAACCTCATCATCGATGCGCTGAAGCTGAATGGGCTCGATACCATTTACGGCGTGCCGGGCATTCCGATCACCGATTTCGGCCGCATGGCGCAGGCTGCAGGCATCCGTGTCTTGTCGTTCCGCCATGAGCAGAACGCCGGCTATGCCGCTTCGATCGCCGGCTTCCTGACCAAAAAGCCGGGTGTCTGTCTTACGGTGTCCGCGCCGGGATTCCTCAACGGCCTGACCGCGCTCGCGCACGCCACCACCAATTGCTTCCCGATGATCCTGATTTCCGGCTCGTCCGAGCGCGAAATCGTCGACCTGCAGCAGGGCGACTACGAGGAGATGGACCAGCTCGCGATCGCCAAGCCGCTCTGCAAGGCCGCGTACCGCGTCCTGCACGCGCAGGATATCGGTATCGGTCTGGCGCGCGCGATCCGCTCGGCCGTATCGGGCCGTCCCGGCGGTGTGTATCTCGACCTGCCGGCCAAGCTGTTCGGCCAGGTGATGGATGCGGAAGCGGGGCGCAAGTCGCTCGTGAAAGTCATCGATCCGGCGCCGGCGCAGATCCCCGCGCCCGACGCGGTGAAGCGCGCACTCGACGTGCTGAAATCGGCAAAGAAGCCGCTGATCATTCTCGGCAAGGGCGCGGCCTATGCGCAGTGCGACGACCTGGTCCGCCAGTTTGTCGAAAAGAGCGGCGCTCCCTTCCTGCCGATGAGCATGGGCAAAGGCTTGTTGCCCGATACGCATCCGCAATGCGCGGGCGCTGCGCGCTCGACCGTGCTGAAGGACTCGGACGTCGTGATGCTGATCGGCGCACGGCTCAACTGGCTGCTCTCGCACGGCAAGGGCAAGGCATGGGGTGAAGCGCCGAAGAAGTTTATCCAGATCGACATTGAGCCGAAAGAAATGGACTCGAACGTCGAGATCGTGGCTCCGGTGGTCGGCGATATCGGCTCCTGCGTGTCGGCTATGCTCACCGGCATGGGCGGCAACTGGCCGGCAGCGCCTGCGGACTGGACGGCTGCGGTCAGCAAGAAGCGCGACGACAACATCTCGAAGATGGCGCCGAAGCTGATGAACAACAACTCGCCGATGGATTACCACGGCGCGCTGGGCGTTCTTCGGACCATCATCAAGGAGCGTCCGGACGCAATCCTGGTCAACGAAGGCGCCAACACGCTCGACCTCGCGCGCGGCATCATCGACATGTACCAGCCGCGCAAGCGCATCGACGTCGGCACCTGGGGCATCATGGGCATCGGCATGGGTTATGCGATCGCCGCCGCGGTCGAGACCGGCAAGCCCGTGCTCGCGATCGAGGGCGACTCGGCCTTCGGCTTCTCCGGCATGGAGATCGAGACCATCTGCCGCTACCAGCTGCCGGTCTGTGTCGTCATCTTCAACAATGACGGCATCTATCGCGGCACGGACGTGAACAGCGCGAATGCGGATCCGGCGACAACGGTATTCGTGAAGGGCGCGCGCTACGACAAGATGGCTGAAGCCTTCGGTGGCGTCGGCGTCAATGCGACCTCGCCCGACGAATTGCGGCAGGCGGTCAATGCCGCAATGGATTCGGGCAAGCCGACGCTCATCAATGCGGTGATCGATCCGGCGGCCGGCAGCGAGAGCGGCCGCATCGGCAACCTCAATCCGCAGAGCGCGCTGAAGAAGAAGTAACACGGCCGTCATTCCGGGACGCGGCTCTGCCGCGCCCCCGGAGTCCAGCCACGAAATGCAGACTTTGGTTTTCTGAATTCCGCGTTTCGCGCCGCGCGCGTTCCCGGGATGATTAAGGAGAGAAATTCGATGGCCAAGAAAAAAGCGAAAAAGCCTGTGAAGGCTCGCGCTGCCAAAACCAGCGCACGCGCCAAGACCCGCGCGAAGCCCGCAGCGAAGAAGCCCGCGGCCAAGCGGTCGTCGGCAAAAGTCGTGAAGCTTCCGGCCAAGAAGGCCGCGAAGAGCACGAAGAACGCAAAAGCAAAGTCGGCATTGCCGGCGCCGTCGAAGAAGAGTTTCGGCCAGGCCGGCAAGGCTCTCGAAGGCGTGCGGATCCTCGACTTCACGCATGTGCAGTCGGGTCCGACCTGCACGCAGCTGCTCGCATGGTTCGGAGCAGACGTTATCAAGGTGGAGCGTCCGGGCGTCGGCGACATCACGCGCGGCCAGCTGGTCGACGTGAAGGGCGCGGACTCGCTCTACTTCACCATGCTCAACCACAACAAGCGCTCGATCACGATCGACTCCAAGCACGCGCAGGGCAAGCGCGTGCTCAATGAACTGATCAAGAAATGCGACGTGCTGGTCGAGAATTTCGCGCCCGGCGCGCTCGATCGCATGGGGCTCACCTGGGAGCACATCCACAAGCTCAACCCGCGCATGATCGTCGC
>CAZIKZ010000061.1:0-17317 GCA_964539845.1 uncultured Hyphomicrobiales bacterium | reverse complement strand
ACCGCCCTGACTCCGTCGATCACGAACTGCACCGCGAGTGCGGCGAGGACAACGCCGAGCAGACGCTCGAGCACGATATTGCCGGTGACGCCGAGCAATTTCGAAATGCGCGTGCCGATCAGAAACGCGGTGAGGCATGCGACCATGACGATCGCGATCACTGCGATCAGGATACCGAGCCGCGCGGGATCGCCGGAGGCGCGGCCAGCGAGCAGGATCACGGCGGTGATTGCTCCAGGTCCCGCCATCAGCGGAATAGCAAGCGGGAAGGCGGCGATGTTGCGGACATGCTCGTCCTCGACCGCGGCTTCCGCATTCGTGGCCTCGCGCACGATGCGTATGCCGAACACCATTTCGGAGGCGATGGAGAAGAGCAGCAGGCCGCCCGCGATCCGGAAGGCTGGGAGCCCGATACCGAGTTGCCGCAACAGCCAGTCGCCGATCAGCGCGGCGCCGCACAGGATCAGAAAGGCGATCGCACTCGACCGGATCGCGACCCGCCGGCGGGCCGGGGCTGGGAGCCTTGCCGTCAGCGACGTGAAGATCGGCACGAGACCGAGCGGGTCGACCACGACCAGCAGGGTGACCAGTGCCGAGATGAAGAGTTCCGGAGTCATGGGTTGGAACCCTCGCGTGCGGCGGTAAAAAAGGCAATGCTGGGGCAGCCATGATAGGCCCGTCAGGCCTCGCCATAATTCATTGAAATAACTGGATAAATCCGGTCGCTTGCGGTGCGAAAAGATTAGCTTTGCGAATATGAATCGGCTATTGGTGCGGCGATTCAGGCTTCCCGGAAAATCTTTTTGGCCGATCCCGACAACCCAATCGCCGGAGGCGCAATGCCACCGGACATTCGTCCCGTTTCCATCACGGACGAAATGAAGCGCTCGTACCTCGATTACGCGATGAGCGTAATCGTGTCGCGTGCGCTGCCGGATGCGCGTGACGGCCTGAAGCCTGTGCATCGGCGCATCCTGTTTTCGATGCACGAACAGGGGCATACGCCCGACAAGAAATACGTGAAGTCGGCGCGCATCGTCGGCGACGTGATGGGTAAATATCACCCGCACGGCGACCAATCGATCTACGACGCGTTGGTCCGTATGGCGCAGGATTTTTCCATGCGCCTGATGCTGGTCGACGGGCAGGGCAATTTCGGCTCGGTCGACGGCGATCCTCCGGCCGCGATGCGCTACACGGAATCGCGGCTCGCCAGGCCCGCGATGTCGCTCCTTGCCGACATCGACAGCGACACCGTCGACTTCCAGGCAAACTATGACGGAAACGAGCGCGAACCGGTGGTTCTTCCGGCGCGCTTTCCTAATCTCCTGGCCAATGGCGCCGGCGGCATTGCCGTCGGCATGGCGACCAATATCCCGCCGCACAATCTCGGCGAACTGATCGACGCCTGTTTCGCGATGATCGACGATCCGGCGATCTCGGTCGCCGATCTGAACGTGATCGTGCCCGGTCCCGATTTCCCCACTGGCGGCGTGATCCTCGGCCGTGGCGGCATCCGGCTGGCCTACGAGACCGGCCGCGGTTCGATCGTGATGCGCGGCAAGGTCGAGATCGAGACCATCCGCAAGGAACGGGAAGCCATTATCGTCACCGAAATTCCGTATCAGGTGAACAAGGCGACCATGGTCGAGCGCATCGCCGAGCTGGTGCGCGAGAAGAAGATCGAAGGCGTTTCCGACCTGCGTGACGAGTCGAGCCGCGAAGGCTACCGCGTGGTGATCGAGCTGAAGCGCGAGGCGATCCCCGAGGTGGTGCTGAATCAGCTCTACCGTTACACGCCGCTGCAGACATCGTTCGGCGCCAACATGGTCGCGCTGGAAGGCGGGCGTCCGCAGGTGATGAACCTGAAGAGCCTGCTGCAATCCTTCATCGCCTTCCGCGAAGAAGTGGTGTCGCGGCGGACCAAGTTTCTGCTCAACAAGGCGCGCGATCGCGCGCATGTGTTGGTCGGCCTCGCGATCGCAGTCGCCAATATCGACGAGATTATCCGGCTCATCCGCGCCTCCAAGGATGCCAACGAAGCGCGCGAAGCGCTGATATCGCGCAACTGGCCGGCCAAGGCTGTCGAGGCCATGATCACGCTGATCGACGATCCTCGCCATCGCCTCAATGAAGACGGGACCTACAAGCTGTCCGATACGCAGGCGCGTGCAATTCTCGATCTGCGTCTGCAGCGCCTGACCGCACTCGGGGTCGAGGAAATTCAGGCAGAACTCGACAAGCTCGCGACCGAGATCAGCGACTATCTTGACATCCTGCGGTCGCGTGCCCGCATCCAGCAAATCGTGAAAGACGAACTCGCCAAGGTGAAGGCTGATTTTGCTACGCCGCGGCGGACCGAGATCGTCGAGCAGATGGACGAGGTGCTCGAGGAAGATCTCATTCATCGCGAGGACATGGTCATCACCGTCTCGCACCAGGGCTATGTGAAGCGCGTGCCGCTTTCGACCTACCGGGCGCAGCGCCGCGGCGGCAAGGGCCGTGCCGGGATGCAGACCCGCGAGGAGGATTTCGTCGCGCGCCTGTTCGTCGCGTCGACACATGCCCCGATGCTGTATTTTTCCTCGCTCGGCCGGGTCTACAAGCTGAAAGTCTGGAAGCTGCCGGTGGCGGCTCCTCAGGCGCGCGGCAAGGCGCTGATCAACATTCTGCCGCTGCAGCAGGGCGAGCGCATCACCACCATCATGCCGCTGCCCGAGGACGAGACCACCTGGGACGCGCTGGACGTGATGTTCGCGACCACCAAGGGCACGGTCCGCCGCAACAAGCTGTCCGATTTCTCCGACGTCCGTCCGTCCGGTATCATTGCGATGAAGCTCGCCGAGGGCGAGGGCATCGTCGATGTGCAGATCTGCACGGAGAAGGACGATGTGCTGCTGACCGCCGCCAACGGCCAGTGCATTCGTTTTGCTGTGCCCGACGTACGCGTGTTTGCCGGCCGCTCGTCGATGGGCGTGCGCGGGATTTCAATGGAAGAGGGCGACCGCATTATCTCCATGTCGATCCTGCGGCATGTCGATACGACCGCGGAAGAACGTGCGTCCTATCTCAAGCGCGCCAGCGCGGTGCGCCGCGGCACTGAAGAAGATGTGACGGATGCCGACGACGAATCCGATGCCGAGGAGGCCGCCGATACGATCGAACTCGGTGAACACCGCTATGTCGAAATGTCGGCTGCCGAACAATTCGTTCTGACCGTGTCTGAGAAGGGCATGGGCAAGCGCACGTCTTCGTACGAGTACCGGATCACCAATCGTGGCGGCAAAGGCATCGTCGCGATGGGTATTCTTGAAGGCAAGAAGGGCGAAAAGACCATCCGTCCCAAGACCGGCAAGCTGGTGGCGTCGTTCCCGATCGAGGAATCCGACCAGATCATGCTGGTCACCGATGGCGGCCAACTCATCCGCACCCGCGTTGACGGCGTGCGGATTGTCAGCCGCTCGTCGCAAGGGGTGATTGTGTTCGATACCGCCGAGGACGAGCGGGTGGTGTCGGTCGAGCGACTGAGCGAAGACGGCGACGTTTCCAACGGGTCGTAACGGTCCAACGGGTCGTATCCGGGCGCGCGAGCCCGAAAGCGTTTCAACCAAATAAAGCCTGTCACGCCCGTGGTGCATCCTGCGCCGCGGCAAAAGAGGGTGGATGAGTGCCATGAAGGCAGAAGACGCCGGCGAAATGATGGATGCCGAGAAGGTCAAGGATACGTTCAAGCAGCGTGCCGCGGTCGCTATCGCGTTTTTCGCGATGCTGCTTGCGATCACCGGGCTTGGCGGGTCGAATGCGGGCAAGGAAGCCGTCAACAACAACGTGCTGGCATCGAATTACTGGAATTTCTTCCAGGCCAAGAACATGAGGCAGACATCGTTCGCGCTTGCGGCGGATCAACTCGAACTGCGCCTCGCCACCAACGATCCCGCATTGTCGCCGGAGGCGCAGGCCGAACTGAAGAAGAAGGCCGAGGCCTATCGCAAGACCGTCGCACGCTACGAGACCGAGCCGGACACCCGCGAGGGCAAGAAAGAACTGATCGCACGGGCCAAGGAATATGAGGTAAAGCGCGATCACGCGCTGAAGCAGGACCCGTATTTCGATTACGCCGAAGCGCTGCTGCAGATCGCGATCGTGCTGATTTCCGTCGCGATCGTCGCCGATGTGGTCTGGCTGAGTTTCGTCGGCGGTGCGCTGGGTGTCATCGGAGCGCTTCTCACCCTGAACGGCTTCTATCTGTTCGTGGAGTTGCCGTTCCTGAGTTGAGGCCAGGGGAGCCGGTCAGCGGGCTCCCGCTCCCTCCAGGATAGCGATCATCGCGGTATAGCCGCGCCGGCGCGCATGCATCAGCGGCGTGACACCGGCGCGGTCCGCGATGCCGGCGTTCGCGCCGGCCTTCACCAGTGCGTCCAGCGTGTCGGTATGCGCCTTGCCGCCGCGGTCCAGCCCAGATTATTGACGTGGTCGAGCGGTGCGCCGGCCGCGATCAGCATCCGCACCACCTCGGCGTGGCCGAGATGGGCTGCCGCAATCAGGGCGGTGCCGTCATAAATCGACGTGATAGCGCGCGGGTTGCCGCCGCCGTCGAGGGCTATTTTCAGTCCGGCGATGTCGTTTGCGACCCGCGGCGATGGTGATGATGTCGTAGCGGCCGAATTCCAGCCGGTTCGGATCGGCGCCGAGGCGAAGCAGGGCGCGGGCGGCGTCGTGCTGCTTCTGGAAGATCGCGACATGCAAGGGCGTCCGCTCCCGCGGATCGGTCGCATTGACCGGCGCGCCGCCGCGCACGGCGGTTTCGATTGCGGGATTGTCTCCGCGCGCCGCGGCAGCGTGCAGGCCGCGATAGGCCGCGAGTTCGTCGGGCGACGGCGGCACTTGCGCCAGCGCGGGCGCGCAGGTGAGGGCGGCGAGAAGAATTGCTGACGTGTGACGCATGCTGCGATCCCCGGCGGGCCGCAGTCTAAGCGTTTTCGAGCGAAGGGGGATCTGGAACGAATGACGCGGGGTTTCAGCGCACGGTGCGGCGAACGAAGTCGGCGGCGTCGATATTCAGCTTGGCCTCGGTGTAGGACATCATCCAGCCGGATGGCGCGATCACGTTGAACCCGGGCGGGACAGATGCCGCCTCGACCAGAGCGGCCCGGCTCAGTCTGACCGGGGCCTTGCCCGATGCCGCCTTGATCTCGGCGGCCGGAATCCGGTCCGGCGCCACGACCCTGACATTGGTCGCGCGACCGGCGTTTCTCGTCTCGTCGCGGACGCAGGTGCGAGCGTAATAGGGCCAGCTTCGCAATTCGCAGTCGGTCAGGTCGGCGATGTCAGCTTTTTGACCGGCCACCGGGGCGCTCGCATTCACCAGCGCAGGAACCGCAAATGTCAGAAAGGCCGCCAACGCGGCGGCGCTAGCCATCGCCGAAACGGCCTTGATCATCGTCTGGCTCCTCCCCCGCCCGTGCAATGCACGCCTGTGGGCGTAAGACTCCCGAAAGGGTGTTTTGGTTCGGCCCTCTCGAATTTGTGAAAAACCCGGAACGGAGCCCGCTCTGCGGCGTTCTCTCGCCCTTGCGGGAAGCCCGACCCCGGGCTAGACGGGCACATGCCGCGCATCGCTCTTTATGCCGGGTCGTTCGATCCGGTCACCAATGGCCATCTCGACATCGTCCGTCAGGCGGCGGGGCTTGCCGACCGCCTGGTGCTGGCGATTGGCATTCATCCCGGCAAGACCCCGATCTTCTCCCCGCAGGAGCGGATGGACATGCTGGCGGACGTCTGCCGGCCGGTATCGCGTGAGACCGGCTGCGAGATCGGCTCCCTGACCTTTGACGACCTGGTGGTGCGTGCAGCGCAGCGCGAAGGCGCGACGCTTCTGATCCGTGGCCTGCGGGACGGCACCGACTTCGATTACGAGATGCAGATGGCCGGGATGAACGGCGCCATGGTGCCGGAGGTCCAGACGGTGTTCCTGCCGGCGTCACCGGCCGTGCGCCCGATCACCGCCACACTCGTGCGCCAGATCGCCAGGATGGGCGGCGACGTTTCGCATTTTGTGCCCGCATCTGTCGCCGCGCGGCTCAAAGCCAAATTCAAGTCCTAAGCCCGAAGCTCAGGGAGCCTTCATGATCCGCATTCTTGCCGTGCTGTTGGCTGTGTTCGTGGTCGCAGCGCCCGTCCAGCCCGCTCACGCTCAATCCGATCCGCAGAACACGCTTGTCCTCGAAACCACCAAGGGCAATGTCGTCATCCGGCTGCGCAACGACATCGCGCCCGCTCACGCCGAGCGCATCAAGCAGTTGGCGCGCGACGGCTTCTACAACAACGTGCCGTTCCACCGGGTCATTCCCGGCTTCATGGCCCAGACCGGTGACGGCGATCGCGGCGACGGGCGTGGCAAGTCGAAATATCCGAACATCAAGGCCGAGTTCTCGCAGGTGCCGTTCCGGCGCGGCGTCCTCGGCATGGCGCGCGCCAGCGATCCAAATTCGGCGAATTGCCAGTTCTTCATCACCTATGCCGACGCCCCGCATCTGAACGGGCAATACACGGTGATCGGCGAAGTGGTGTCGGGCATGGATAATGTAGACAAGATCAAGAAAGGCGAACCGGTGCAGGATCCTGATCGCATCGTGCGCGCCTTTGTGCAGGCCGACAAGAAATAGGGAGATCAGACATGGCCGATCCGGACAACACGCTGAAGCTTGAAACCACCAAGGGTGACGTCGTCATCGAGATGCGTCCCGATCTGGCGCCGAACCATGTGGCGCGCATCAAGGAACTGGTGCGCGAGGGGTTTTACGATGGCGTCGTCTTTCACCGCGTGATCGACGGCTTCATGGCGCAGACCGGCTGTCCGCAGGGCACCGGCACCGGCGGCTCCGGCAAGAAACTGAAGGCCGAGTTCAATGCTGAACCGCATGTGCGCGGGGTCGTTTCGATGGCGCGCGCGCAGAGCCCGGATACCGGCGACAGCCAGTTCTTCATCGTGTTCGATGACGCGACCTTCCTTGACCGGCAATATACGGCCTGGGGCAAGGTGATCTCCGGCATGGAAAATGTCGACAAGATCAAGCGCGGCGAGCCGGTGCGCGACCCCGACAAGATCATCAAGGCGACCATCGCAGCGGATGCGTAACGACCCGCGCGCTTAGTCTCTCGTCATGCCCGGCCTTGAGCCGGGCATCCACGTCTTGACGAGCGTGCGGCCAATGAAGACGTGGATGGCCGGGACATAGGCGCGCGAAGCGACGCCGTTCTTCGAACGGCTATGCCCGGCCATGACGGCGAAGCTTGCATGCTGACCTCACTCTTCGATTTCGAACTGCCCCCGGAGCGCATCGCGCTGCGGCCCGCGTCGCCGCGCGATTCCGCGCGGCTGATGGTGGTGCGGCCCGGCGAGACGCCGGAGACCGAAGACCGCGTTGTGCGCGACCTTCCGGAGTTTCTGCGCGCGGGTGACGCGCTCGTGGTCAACGACACCAAGGTCATTCCGGCGCGATTGTTTGGCCGGCGGATCGGTCGCGGCGAGGAGCCGAAGATCGAGGCGACCTTGCACAAGCGTCTCGATGGGTCGCGCTGGCTGGCTTTCGTCAAACCGGCCAAACGTCTGCAGGGGGGCGATACCGTCCGTTTCGGCGACGAGGGCAAGGTCTGCTTTCTCGGTCAGCTCGACGCGGCCATCGAGCGCAAGGGCGAGGCCGGGGAGGTGACGCTGTCCTTCGCGTTTCACGGCGCGGTGCTCGATCAGGCGATTGCCGAACGCGGGGCCATGCCGCTGCCGCCCTATATCGCCGGCAAGCGCGCCGCCGACGAACGCGATACTACCGACTACCAGACCATGTTCGCCGACGAGGAGGGCTCGGTCGCTGCGCCAACGGCGGCGCTGCATTTCACGCCCGACCTTGCATCGCGACTTCAGGCCGCCGGCATCGCCTTGCATAAGGTGACGCTGCATGTCGGAGCGGGCACCTTTCTGCCGGTGAAGGCCGAGGACACCGCGGCGCACCGGATGCATTCGGAATGGGGCGAGATCGACGAGGCGACCGCATCGGCGCTGAACGAGGTTCGCGCGCGGGGCGGGCGCCTGGTGCCGGTCGGAACCACGGCCTTGCGGTTGCTCGAAAGCGCCGCCGATGAAGCGGGCCGGGTTCACGCCTTCCGTGACGAGACCGATATTTTCATCACGCCGGGCTATCGCTTTCGCGCCACCGACCTGCTGATGACAAACTTCCACCTGCCGTGCTCGACCTTGTTCATGCTGGTCTCGGCATTCTCGGGCCTTGAGACGATGCAGCGCGCCTATGCGCATGCGATCGCGACCGGCTATCGCTTCTATTCCTACGGCGACGCGTGTTTGCTAAGGCCGGCCAAATAGGTCGCTGGTCATTCCGGGGCGCGAGCGGAGCGAGCGAACCCGGAATCCAGCCAAGGATTGTCGTGTAATTGGATTCCGGGTCCGGCCCTGCGGGCCGTCCCGGAATGACGGAAAGAAATGACGAAGCCCTTCTCGTTCCACCTGATCGCAACCGATGGCGTCGCCCGCGCGGGCGAAGTCGAAACCGCGCATGGGCGGATCGCAACGCCCGCCTTCATGCCGGTCGGTACGCAGGCAACGGTGAAGGCGGTCACGACCGACGATGTCGCGCGCACCGGCGCCGACATCCTTCTGGCCAATACCTACCACCTGATGCTGCGGCCGGGCGCGGAGCGGGTCGCAGCGCTCGGCGGCCTGCATCAGTTCATGAACTGGCATAAGCCGATCCTGACCGATTCCGGCGGCTTCCAGGTCATGTCGCTGTCGCAGCTTCGCAAGATCGACGAGCGCGCGGTGACGTTTCGCTCGCATCTGGACGGCACGATGTACGAATTGTCGCCGGAACGCGCGATCGAAATCCAGCGCCTGCTCGGGTCGGATATCTCAATGCAGCTTGATGAGTGTCTGCGTTTGCCGGCGAAACGCGACGAGATCGAACGCGCGATGCAATTGTCGCTGCGCTGGGCGGAGCGATCCAAACGCGCCTTCGAGGGTGCAAAGCCAGGTCACGCGTTGTTTGCGATCGTGCAGGGCGGCGACGATCCGGACCTGCGCGTGGAAAGCGCGCGCGCTTTGGTCGGGATGGATTTCCAGGGCTATGCGATCGGGGGGCTTGCGGTCGGCGAACCGCAGGCGGTGATGCTGTCGATGATCGATATCGTCGCGCCCGAATTGCCGGCCGACCGGCCGCGCTACCTGATGGGGGTCGGCACACCCGACGATCTGATCGAGGCGGTGTGGCGTGGCGTCGACATGTTCGACTGCGTCATGCCAACCCGGAACGGACGCCACGGTCTTGCCTTCACGCGGCATGGTCCGGTCAACCTGAAGAATGCCCGGCATGCCGACGATCCGCGTCCACTGGATGAGCGCAGCGGCGATCCGGCAACCCGGACCTATTCGCGGGCTTATCTGCATCACCTTGTGAAGGCCAACGAGGCACTCGGGGGCATGCTGCTGACCCAGGTCAATCTCGCCTATTACCAGACGCTGATGCGTGGCGCGCGTGAGGCGATCGCGGCCGGGACGTTCTCGGCCTACAAGGATGCGCAAAAGCGGGGCTGGGACGCGGGCGACATCGCCCCGCGCTGACGCTCTCTGCGCTGACGCTTCCCGGATCGCTTGGCCGCTCAGATATTGCGGTAAATGTCCCTGATCTGACCGCGAAACCATGCGTGCTTCGCGTCGCGTTCGTTGCGCATATGCCAGACCATGCTGGTCGTGATTGCGCCAACGTCCAGCGGCACCGGCCGTTTGACCAGTCCGAACGATTGTTCGAACACGCTGGATGCGAGCTCGGTGAACACGCCGATCATATCGCTGCGCGACAGAAGATGCGGCACCGCCGTGAAGTTCGATACCGAGACCAGAGGGTCGCGCCGCAGATTGAAGCGGGAGAGCAGTTCGTCGAAGATCGCCGTGCGCGCGCCGGTCGCACTGACGATCAGGTGCGGATAGGACAGAACCGACGTGATATCGAAATGCTTGCGTGCTTTTGCGAGCGGATGTTCGCGGCGGAAAACGCAGAACAGCTTTTCTTCGTGCAGCCGCTCGGTGTTCAAATGAGGCGGCTTGTCGTCATACCAGGCCAGCGCAACGTCGGTCTGGTCGTCGTCAAGCAGGCCCATGGCGAGTTTGCGATCGGCGGTGACGACATGGAGCGCCATGTTCGGCGCCAGCTGCCGCATGCGATCGAACAAGGCCGGCACGATGGCCAGACTCAGCCGGTCGGGCGCAGAGAGCCGGAGCGGCCCGGTCGCCAATGCCGGATTGAAATGCTGATCGTCACCGAGGCATTTCTCGATCTTGTCGATCGCCTCGCGCAGGGGCTGGCGGATGGTTTCGGCGCGGGGCGTCAGCACCAGTCCACCCTTGGGGCCGCGCACGAGGAGTTCGTCGCCGAGCAGGGTGCGCAGTCTGCGCAGCGCATTGCTGACCGCCGGCTGTGAGCGGTGCAGGACTTCGGCCGAACGGGTGACGTTGCGCTCGGTGATCAGCGTGTCGAGGACGCGCAGCAGGTTGAAATCGAGATTGTTGAGGTTCATGCCCGCCATTCACCCGGTGAATGATGATGATTGGTATTATAAATTTTGAAAATGGGGAAGCGTCCCTATTCTGCCTGCGCAGAGATCCGCCAACGGATCCGCTTTTCGGCTTCCGGGACCGAGCAAGGGGAGGGCCACGGCATGCTTTCGAGGCGCGTATTTCTGAACGGAGCATTGGGCGCGGGGGTCGCCGGGGCTGCGGGGCACATCGATCCGGTGTTGGCCCAGACCGCGCGACCGGCGCAACAACGCACGATCGTCGATTCCCAGGTCCACCTCTGGCAGGCGAATACGCTGGACCGCCCGTGGGTCCCGGGATCCACGGCTCAGCTGCCCGAGCCGTTCACCATCGAGAAGCTGGTGACTGCGATGGACGAGGTGGGGGTCGATCGCGCGGTTATCGTTCCGCCCAGCTGGGTCGGGGATCGCATCGACTACGCCCTCGAGGCGGCACAAAGGCACCCGCAGAGATTTGGCGTGATGGGGCGTCTTCCGCTCAAGACGCCGCTGTCGGCGGACGAACTCGCGCGCTGGAAGGCGCAGCCGGGAATGCTCGGGATACGGCTCACATTCCTCGGTCCGGCCGCCGGGTTGCTGACGGACGGCACCACGGACTGGCTTTGGCCCGCCGCGGAAAAAGCGGGCGTGCCCATCATGTTTCTGACCGCCGGCACATTGCCGTTGTTCGGCGGGATCGCCGAACGGCATCCAAAACTGACGCTGATCATCGACCATATGGGCGTGTCGTCGCAGGTGGTCGCGCAGAAGAAGATTCCGGAGGCGGTCGAAGCGGCGGCGGCTCTCGCCAAATATCCGAACATTTCGGTCAAGCTGTCGGCTGCGCCGGCCTATGCGTCGGAGTCGTATCCGTTCAACGACATGAATGGACACATCAAGCGTCTGTTCGACGCCTATGGTCCGCAGCGCAGCTATTGGGGATCGGATGTGACGCAAGGACTTGCGAAGGCGTCGTACCGTGAGCGGTTGACGCATTTCCTGCAGGAGCTGAAATTCCTGTCGGAAGAAGACAAGGATTGGGTGATGGGCCGCGCCATTCTTGCCAGGTTGAACTGGAAATAGTGGAGTGCCTGCGGCTGCGGCCAGCCGCGCAATGGGGCAGGCGGCTGCTGGCGCGAGGGCGCTGGGGCGGCTGACGCTGCTCACAGAAACAATCAAAGGGGGGAGGGAAACCATGACATACGCAGACAAGGGCCGCGACCCGAAGCCGATGATTCCGGCCTTGCGCGGGGTCTATGAAAATGTCGCAGAATTGTACTGGCCGCTCATCCGCATCACGGCCGGCGCGATCCTGTTCACGCATGGCTGGCCGAAACTCATGGCGGGCGTTCATGTGTTCGCGGCGAACAGCCTCGCCAAGCGTGGGATCGAGCCCGCGCTGTTCTGGGCCTATGTGGTCGTCCTGCTCGAAACCGCCGGCGCCGTCCTGATCATGCTGGGATTGTTTACGCGCGTAGTCGCGGCACTCCTGGTGGTCGAGTTCATTGTCATCATCTTCGTGCAGATGCCGAACGGCTATTCGTGGGTCAACCGCGGCTACGAATATCCGCTGTTCTGGGGGCTGATTTTCCTCGCCATGGTGCTGCGCGGCGGCGGGCCTTATTCTCTCGACCGGAAACTGGACAGGGAAATCTGAGCCGCTGGAATTGCCGGGCACCGCTTTCGGACTTGAACTTGAGACACAAAGTCTGCTTTTTGGCGCCAGATTGGGAGGACTATGCTGATGTCTGACAGAAAAAACCTCGTGCGCCAGCTCCGCGGCGCCGGCCTGGCTCTTGCCGGACTGGCGGCCATGTCACTTTCGCCAATGGCGGCCCACGCGCAGAGCAAGTATCCGGACAGGCCGGTCAAGCTCGTGCTGCCGTTCGGCGCGGGAGGCGTTGCCGACATCACGACACGGCTCGTGGCTGAGAAGCTCAGTGAGAAGCTTGGCCAGCGCTTTGTTGTCGAAAACAATCCGGGCGCGGGTGGCATTTCTGCGGCGCGCGCCGTGCTGTCGTCGCCGGCCGATGGCTACACGCTCGCGGTCCTGTCGAACGGCACGGCGGTCAGCGCCGGTCTGTTCAAGAGCCTGCCATTCGATCCGATGAAGGACTTCGCCCCGGTCTCGGCCATGGGCTATTTCGATCTGATCCTGATCACCAATGCTACCGGCCCGTACAAGACGCTGGGCGATTTCGTCAAAGCCGCGAAGGAAAAACCGGGGCAGCTCAATGTCGGCACCATCGCCGCGGGTTCGAGCCAGAATCTCGGCGCCGAGCTGTTCAAGTCGGTCTCCGGGCTCAACTTCGTGATCGTGCCGTTCAAGACCTCCGGCGATGTGCTGGTCGGGCTTGAGCGCAACGATATCCAGATGGCGACGGAGTTCTATGCGGCGATCCGCGGTGGCCTCGATGCGAAGAAGTTCAGCCCGGTCGCAGTATCGGGTACGCAGCGCGGTGCCTATCTTCCCGACGCCCCGACCGCGAAGGAAGCGGGCGAACCCAAGTGGGAAATCACCTCCTGGAACGCGATCTTCGCACCGGCCGGCACGCCGCCGGATGTGATCGCCACACTGAACAAGGCGCTGAACGAAGTGCTGGCCGATCCGGAAGTGAAGAAGAAGGCTCTGGAACTCGGTATCGACGCTCGCGGCTCGACCCCGCAGGAAATCCAGGCCCGGCTGAAGGACGATATTGCGAAATGGGCTGACGTGATCCAGAAGGCCGGGATCGAGAAGCGCTGATGTCGCATATCGACTTTTCGAAGCGGCGGAAGCCCACGTTTCAGCTTCCGCCGTTATCAACCGATGCGCATTGTCATGTGTTCGGACCCGGCAATGTGTTTCCCTACGCGCCGAACCGGCGGTACACGCCCGAGGACGCGCCGAAGGAGACACTGAAGGCGCTGCACGATCATCTCGGACTGACACGTGCGGTGATCGTGCAGGCGAGCTGTCACGGCAGCGACAACAGCGCGATGCTCGATGCGCTGGCCTGGCATCCAGAGCTTTATCGCGGGGTTGCGATCCTCGACGCGAATACGCCGGGAGCGGACATCCCGGTCATGCATCGGGCCGGCGTGCGCGGTGCGCGCTTCAATTTCGTCAAGCATCTCGGCGGCTCGCCGGACATGACCGTGTTCACCAACATCCTGCGCCGCATCAAGCCGCTGGGCTGGCATGTGGTGCTGCATGTGGATGCGCCCGATATCATTCCACTGTCGGACATGATGCGCGGGCTGACGTTGCCGTTCGTGATCGATCACATGGGCCGGGTGCCGGCGAAGGACGGCGTCGACCAGAAGCCACTCGCGGCCCTTCTCGATCTCGCAAAGCTCGATCGCTGCTGGATCAAGGTCTCCGGTTCGGAGCGGATCGATATGCCGCCCTACGACAAGGCGGTCCCGATCGCGCGAAAGATCGTGGAAGCGAGCCCGGACCGCGTGCTGTGGGGCACGGACTTTCCGCATCCCAACGCGACGCATGAAGCGGACGAAGCGGATCTCGTGGATCTGTTGCCGAAGATCGCGCCCGATCCGGCGCTGCTGAAGAAGCTGCTCGTGGACAATCCGGCGAAGCTTTACGGATATTGAGCCGGCGGAGAGCGAGACAAATGGTCTCCAAATGAAAAGGGCTCACCGCGTGCTGGTGAGCCCTGAATTCTTTTTGCTTGACCGGTATCTCAGTTTTCGTATGGCACCGCTAACGCCGTACGAAACTTGTAGTCGCAGGTGTCGCAGGCCCAGATATTGCTGATCTTTCCTTGACCTAGAAATTCAGTGCCTGTGGCGGCGAAGAGCATGTTGCCACATGACGGGCAGGCCGGACGACGAAATGCAGGGTAAGCGACGCGGGCCGGATCGCCGGATGATAGCCTCATGACGGTCCTCCTTTTCTCGTTACCCCTCCTCCTAGCAAAGAGCGTGTATCGTCCATTCGTGGCAAGATCGCGACAGACGTCAAAAATCGGGGGTGATTAGAAGAATACTCAAATCGAGTCTGAAAGCTGGCGAGAGGCGAGCGAGAATTTGTATCTGATCGGGTTGCACTGCAGCAGTGGAACGCGGCGCGGACGAAACGTCCGGATTGCACGTATGAGAGGTTGAATTGCCGGACTATCTGCCCTGGACCGACGCCGAACTCGCGAACGTGGAGCGCGCGTTGAAGCGCTATCTGGCGCTCGGACTGGAGGGGAGCTACGACCTCGAACGGAGCGGGCAGGGTATCGTGACCCTGTCGCACGTGGACGTCAAAGTCCCAAATGCGCCGATCGTCATCTTCGAAATCCATAAGCTGAAGCGGACGGACTCCGACTTGCGCGCCCATTGGGTGGTGCAACTCCAGTCGGTCAGCGGCGTGAAGCAGGCGCTGACGCGCCATGGCTGCGTCGCGGCCGGGTCGGTGATCTTTGCCATCGTAAAGGCTGAAAAGGACTTGGAAGCGGGCTTTGCCGCGAAAGACAGTTTCGACATGGCGGCGAATGCGTATTGGCTGAAAATGTGACGCTGTGACGGGCGGGGGACGGCGCGCAAAAACTCAAGGCGCGCGCGGCGATGCGGGCGTCTCGTCTTCCCAGTGTCGGTCGTTTAGCGCGGGTTGCGCGGTACCGCGCTACATTGAGGCGAAGTTCACGCTGGTCCACACGGTCCAGACACACAATGCGACGATCGCTGCGGAAATTATCAGTTTTGTCAGCGTGCCCAGCCGTTCGAAACGATCCGCCAGCATGTCACCCTCCATGCTGTTTACGAGCCGATACGGACTTTACGGCAAGAAGAGTACCACAAGAGCAGGCGGCCAGCTACGGCCGTCGGTTGCGGACACGGACGCGCCGTTTGGTCAGGCCTTTGGGCCCCGAGCCGCCAGAAGGGCGTCGCGCTCCACGGTCAGGCGCTCAAGCTCTTCGCTCTGCTGAGCGATCCGGTCAGACGCGAAGGCTTCGTCAGCCGCGCCGGAACGGGCAGCAGCCTGCTCCATGAGCTGGTTGAGATTGTCCCGCACGATCGAGATGCGGCGCTCAAGTTCTTCGATGGTTCGGATATCGGTCATCGCAGCGGTCTTGCGCTCAGATTTTTCATCATCCGGTTTACGGGAAATCGCCGGGATGGACAACTCCTGGCGTTAAGCGGCAAGCGCGCCGGGCGGGCCGATCAAGCGCGCACACGTCCTGACCAGACTACCGTTCGTTGCGACTCCGTGTCGCGATAGCCCGCCCCAAGGGGTACACCTTGAGGCGGACGATCTATTCAGCTGTCAACGCTAGACAAGCTTGGCGCGAAGGCGTGTGAATTCGTCTTCCGTTATCGCGCCCGATTTCTTGAGCTGATCCAGTTTGGTGATCTCGTCGGCCACGCTGTAGCCGACCACGCGTCTCAGTTCGTCGCGCGCATGCTGAGCTTGTTCTGCGTTGCGTTCCGCCATCCCGCGACCTTGCGTAATGAGATACACAAAGATGCCGAGATAGGATGTCAGAACGAGACCGATCACCCAGAGCGCCTTACCCCAGCCGGAGATGTCGTGGCGCCTGAACAGATCGCCGTAGATAACGATCAACAGCCAGAACCAGACGACGAATACGAAAACCGAAATCATATTCATCAAGAAGTTCGAATACGTGTAGCCGCCCTCGAAAAGCATTTTGTTCTTCCTGTTTTTCGCGCAAGGCCACATCGAATGACCAGGCGTCAACGAAACTCGCTTGCGATGACACCGGGCGCACGTGTTCGGCTAGGCTGAAGGCCGATGACACGCGCGACCGTTGGCTCTTCTGGATATCAGCAGCGAACACGCACCCACTGGCCCGAGGCCGTCTGCGCGTTGCAATAGCGATATCTCGGCGTCGTCGCCGAGCCGATCACAGCACCGGTCGTCGCGCCGATCGCGCCACCCACAAGCGCAGCGCCGGGCGAACGTCCTGCCACCCCCCCAATGACCGCCCCGGTCGCTCCGCCGACCACGGCCCCGGTCGCCACGCGCTGCTGCTGATAGGTTTGACATCCAGCCAAGGCGAGCCCCATGCCCGTAACCACAATGAATGCTGCTCGCATCTGATCTCTCCCCGAAGATTTCAAGGCAATGCCTTGCTCGAACGCCCCGATCGGTCCTTCACCAGTATCGGCTGCCTAACGCGCGCAGTTTATAGTGTTGTTGGAGGATTGCCACAGAAGCATTTGAAAAGGATGGCGAGTTTATGAGGTTCTAGCCGTCACCTGTGGGTTGAAAGGTGACCTTATTCTCGTGCTGCATTCTCGTGCTGCATTCTCGTGCTGCGGACCATCGTGGAATCAGAGGGCAACTCGGACGCGTTGACGGCGCCGGTAATGTGGGCAGTGCGCGATATTGTTCTTGCGCCCCCGTGTGGTCCCATGAACGCAAAGAATTCTCTGGCCGAAACGATCGCGGTCGCAATCTTTGAAAGACGAGCATGAGTTGCGCTGCGCGCGCCGCGCTAATCGCTATGGCGCAAGCCTGTAGTTAATACCGACGCGGATCACGTTGTCTGAGAAGCGTGTGTGCGTGGTCAAAGAGCCAAGTATGTTAGCGGAAGCAACGCAACCGCTGTTCTGCTCAACCAGCGACGGGGCGCGCGCGAGCTATCATCGCATTGATGCCGCCTGACGCTCGGCCGGCCCCGCCCCAGAACCCGCCAGCGCAAGCCGGGCGGGTTTTCTCTGCCAATGGGGTTATTGGTGAGCCCGATGGGATTCGAACCCATGACCTACTGATTAAAAGTCAGTT
>CAZIKZ010000060.1:827-17588 GCA_964539845.1 uncultured Hyphomicrobiales bacterium | reverse complement strand
GGCGACTGGCCGTGCAACAGCACCTCGATGTCGGCACCATGGTAGGAGAAGCCGTCCTGGTCGTAGCCGATATCCTTCACCACATCGCGGGCGATCTGGGCGATCTGCTCGCGGTTGATGACCGCATGGTTGCCGTACTTCTTGAAGAGCGGGGCCTGGCCGCGACCTTCGCCGGCAATGACGATCTTGTTGGTGGTGGTCAGGACTTCGCAGCCCAGACGGGTATTGACCAGGCTGTCATCGGCGATGCCGAGCTTGACGTCGTTTTCGATGAAGGCGTCGAGGATCGCATCGGAGATCTGGTCAGAGACCTTGTCCGGATGTCCTTCGGAGACGGACTCACTTGTGAAAAGGTGACTCTTGCGCGGCACTGGTGGCTACTCCCCCTAGGGACGAGACGGACCGTTCGTCGGTTGTGGAAAGCTGTTCAATGCAGCCTTGTCACGACGCGGTCAAGATGTGGGCTGGATGGGCGGCCCGATGGGGGCGGGGTGGGATTACTCTTCCTCGGACGCGATCTGCTCGACCAGGTCCACGATCCGGCGCCGCAATTTTGGGGTCTTGATGCGCATGAAGGCGCGGGTCAGAGCCAGCCCGTCGGAGGTCGCCAGAAAGTCGGAAACATAGGATGGCGAGGGTGCCTCGCTAAAACCCGATTCCGGATTCGAATTATTCGGGGCGCCCTCAAAGAAGAACGAAACGGGGACCTGAAGGATGTTGGAGATCTGCTGAAGGCGGCTCGCGCCGATACGGTTCGTACCTTTTTCGTATTTTTGTACCTGCTGGAATGTCAGGTCGAGCGCGTCACCGAGTTTTTCCTGGCTCATGCTCAGCATCATGCGTCGCATCCGAACGCGAGCGCCGACATGTTTGTCCGTTGGGTTCGGTAACTTCTTGACCATTCGTTTCTCCGCAGCGCGACGCAAAACATTTCCGGCGCTTCAAAGTCGCTCGTGCTTTGCGCATGTTACCGGCGCGTGGTCAAACGATTTTGCAACTCACTCGTCGCAAACAAAGTCCATCGATGTCGCATGCATACCGGGTCATTAAATTTTGCGCGTTCGAGTCTAATTAGCAAGAGGTCAAATTGGCCGCTTAACGCGCAAACCATGCGCTACGCGGCAAATATTGCGTTTGCCAATCAATTGAGCGAACCACTCTTTGAAAGTGGTCTAGCGCGTTCGTTGTGACCGATAACGCAGCACTATGAGCAAGAACATAAAAAGAATCACACTTGTGATGCCGTCACCGAGTCGCGCGTACATTGTCGGTGCGGTTGCTCGCGGCAAAGACGAATCGAGCACGCCTTCGGCTCCGAGCGGGAGCTGCGCGACGATGCGTCCAAACGGATCGACGACTGCGGAGATACCGTTATTCGCTGCGCGAACGAGCGGCAGACCTTCTTCGATTGCGCGAACACGCGCCTGCTGGAAATGCTGATAGGGTCCTGAGCTGATGCCGAACCAGGCGTCGTTGGTGACGTTCAGAAGCCAGCCCGGGCGCTCTCCTGACGGCACCGCCGCGCCGGGAAAAATGATCTCGTAGCAAATGAGCGGCAGGACGCGCGGAGCGCCGGGCAGCTGAAAACTGCGGTGACGGTCGCCGGACAGAAATCCGCCGGGCAGTTTGGTCAGCTGCATCAGGCCGAGCTGTTCGAGCGCTGATTGAAACGGGAGGTATTCGCCGAACGGGACGAGATGCACCTTGTCGTACACCGACAGCACGGTGCCGTCATGATCGATGGCATAGACGGAATTATACGCGCGCATGCGCTTGCCGGGAGACGGATCCGCAGCGCGCGCGGCGCCGGTGATCAGCACCGTGCCAGGAGGCAGTAGCTCGGCGATCTGCGCCATCGCATCGCCTTCGCGCGTCAGGAAGAACGGGAATGCAGACTCCGGCCAGATCAGATGCGTTACATCGCGCAAACCGGAATTCTGTGGTCCGGTCGCGCGATCGGACAGCGACAGATAATGACTCATGATCTTCTGTCGCGCGGCGTAATTGAATTTTTCGTCCTGCGGCAGATTGGGCTGCATGATCCGCAGCCGCACATTGTCTACAAGCTGTGTGGGATTTTTCGCGAGGCGCCATGCGCCGAAGCCCGCCATCACAGCAAGGAGTAGAATACCGATCGCAAACGGCACGGCGCGGCGGCGCGTATCGGTTTGCTCATCGGCCAGGGTCGCGGGGGTGGCAAAGATCGCGACCGCGAGGAAGGTCAGGCCCCATAGCCCGACGATGGATGCGGTTTGCGCCAGCACGAGCGGACCGGTCAGCGTGTACCCGTAGCTGTTCCAGGGGAAGCCGCTCAGGATGTGCCCGCGCAGCCACTCCGCGATCGTCAGTGCGATCGCAAGCGCTATGACGCGCAGCGCGCCGCGTGGCCAAATCAGACGCGCAAAGCCGAAGCCGGCAGCGGTAAACAGCGCGAGCCCCGCCGGCAGGACTGTCACTGCGAACGGCAACAGCCATCCAAACGTCTTCGCGTCGACCAGGAATGCGTGGCCGACCCAATAAAGGCCGGCAACGAAATAGCCGAAACCGAAAAACCATCCGGCGATCGCGGCTGCTGGAACGCCGTTCAGACGGCCGGCCGCCGATCCGTCGATCAGCCGGACTGCGACCGGAAAAGTCAGAAAGAGAACCGGCCAAAGATTGAAGGGAGGAAGCGCCAGCACCGACACCGCACCAGCGGCGAATGCGATTGCGGCGCGGCGCCAGCCCCAGACCAGGACGACTGCGTTGGCGATTGCCGTAATGCTCACGGCTGCTGCGGGCTCTTTTCGGGACCTGGATGCTGCGACGAGGGCGTCGGTGCCGCAGGCTTGATCGGCGCCGGCGCCGGTAATTCACGCGGTCGCTCGCTGTGCTTGCTCTTGCCGCGATGAATTCTGACCTTCTTCACCCGGCGCGGATCAGCGTCCAGTACTTCGAACTCGAAGCCGCTCGGGCCCGGCACCAGCTCACCGCGTACGGGAACGCGGCCGACCTGCGAAACCAGATAGCCTGCGAGCGTATCGACATTGTTCAATGCCTCGCCGACATCGAAGCCTTTCCCGACCGCCTCGATCACGTCTTCAAGGCTCGCGCGCGCATCGGCAACGAAGGATCCGTCGGCCTGCCGCAAGATACCGGGCGCCTCTTCATTGTCGTGCTCGTCCTCGATGTCGCCGACGATCAGCTCGACCAGATCTTCGATCGAAACGATGCCGTCGGTGCCGCCATATTCGTCCACGACCAGAGCGAGATGAATACGCGTCGCCTGCATCTTGGCGAGCAGGTCGATCGCAGGCATCGAGGGCGGGACGAACAACATCGTGCGGATGATCTTGGTTTTCGACAAGGGCATCGCGAGATCGATGGCGCCGAGGTCGAGCGTACCCTGTTGCTGCGGTTTCTTGTCAGTCGTTTCTTCGGACGGTGGTGTTTCCGCTGCGCCTTCCGGCAGCTTCTTCCTGCGTTTCGGCTTTGGTTTGATCCCGACCGAAGCGCTCACGGTCATGAAGCCGATCAGGTCGCGGATGTGGACCATACCGACCGGATCGTCGAGCGTGTCGTCAAACGCGACCAGGCGCGAATGCCCCGCTTTCTCGAAGACCTTCACCAGTTCGCCGAGTGGAATGTCCTGCTGGATGGCGACGATATGGGCGCGGGGAACCATCACGTCGTCGATGCGGCGCTCGCGAAGCCCAAGAATATTCTTGAGCATCGTGCTTTCTTCGGGTGAGAACCCAAGCTCGCTCGGCTGGCTTTCCTCTAAAACCTCTTTCAGGTCGGCGCGGGTCGATCCGGAACGCCATCCGAAGATGGTGCGCACCCAACGCGAGAACAGGTTGTCGCCGCCTTCGCGAGTCTTTGATCCTGCGATGGTGGCGGGAAGGTTCCTGGTACTCTGGGGCTCGGCCGTTTCGCCCGGCTGATCGGTCTCTGGCATGGCTCTGTTCTGTCAGTCCGCGGAGGCCGGCTCAGCGTATGGGTCGGCGATGCCGAGGCCCGATAGGATCCGTGTCTCCAGATTTTCCATGCGAACCGCCTCGGCATCGGTCTCGTGGTCGAGCCCGATGAGGTGAAGATAGCCGTGAATCGCAAGATGCGCGAGATGATCGGCGAAGGCCTTGTTTTCAGCCGCAGATTCGGCCGCAACCGTCTCGTAGGCGATCGCTATGTCGCCGAGATGGGCTGCGCCGGGAGCGGCGGGCGATTCGCCCGCGGGGAAGGACAGCACGTTGGTCGGTTTGTCGATACCGCGCCATTGCGCGTTCATGATCCGGATCGACGCATCGTCGGTGAGCATGACGGCGAGTGTACCGGATTTTCCTGCCGCCAGCGTGGCCGCCTCGATGGCGCGACGAACCGCCGCGTCGGCGTCCGGACAGGCGGACCACAGCGTGGACTCCACCACGATGTCGACATCGACCGCGGGGGCAGCACGGCGTTGCGCCGTCGCGTTCATGGTTTCGGCTCGCGCGTCTTCTGCGACGGCGTCGCGCGATCGTAAGCGGCGACGATCCGCGCCACGAGTTCGTGACGGATCACGTCTTCATTCCTGAACGCGACATGGCCGATGCCTTCCACGTCCGCGAGTAGTCGTGTCGCTTCGGAGAGGCCGGAGGTTTGTCCGGGCGGCAGATCGATCTGGCTCGGATCGCCGGTGACGATCATGCGGCTGTTCTCTCCGAGCCGCGTGAGGAACATCTTCATCTGCATCGACGTGGTGTTCTGCGCTTCGTCGAGAATGACGGCTGCGTTGTGCAACGTTCGCCCGCGCATGAAGGCGAGCGGCGCAATCTCGATCTCGCCGGCCTGCAGCGCGCGTTCGACGATCCGCATATCCATCAGATCAAACAGCGCGTCGTAGATCGGGCGAAGATAGGGATCGACCTTCTCGCGCATGTCACCCGGCAGAAAGCCCAGCCGTTCACCCGCCTCGACCGCCGGGCGTGACAGGATGATGCGATCAACTTCCTTGCGTTCGAACAGCGAGACCGCATAGGCGACTGCGAGCCACGTTTTGCCGGTGCCAGCCGGCCCGGTGCCGAACACGAGCGCATTGCGCTTGAGTGCGCGAATATAGGCATCCTGTCCGGCGGTGCGCGCGCGGACCGTGCGCTTGCGCAACGCGATGTCGGCGAAATTCATGCGCGCGCTCGCCGGGTCGCTGTCGAACAGCGAGCCTTGCGCCGCCGCCTGACGGATCGCGCCCTCAACATCGCCCTGTGCGATGTCGCCGCCATTCTTCAGTTGCTCATACAGCGTCTCGAGCACCTGCCGTGCCTGATCGCAGGCTTGCTGCGTACCTTCGACGGTGACCTGATTGCCGCGCGAATCCGCAACAACATCGAGCTTGCGCTCGATCAGCGCCAGGTTCTGTCCGTATTGTCCGAACAGGGCAGAGGCGAGCTTGTTGTCGTCGAAGGCGAGCATGGTCTGGGTTGCGGGATCGTCGCCTGGCTTGGGCGAAACCGGAGTACCTTGACCTGGCTTGTAATTGCGCAACGGCGTCAGGCCTCCAAAGCCGCAAGGGTCGTGCGCTGCGGAGCGCGCATGGCTGGCTCTGCCGCCAGCGTGCCAAACAAGCTGTATCGGAAGATATCGTCGATCTTCACGGGCGCAATGGTGCCGATCAGCGATGCCGGCGCCATAACCTGCACCGGCTGAAGGTAGGGCGACTTGCCGGTGAGTTGGCCGGGATTGCGGCCAGGCTTCTCGAACAGCACGTCGAACGTTTGCCCGATGCAGGATTTGTTGAACGCCGCCAATTGCCGGTCGACCAGAAGCTGCAACTCATGCAGCCGCTGCGTTTTCACGTCTTCGGGGATTTGATCGTCCATCTCGGCTGCCGGTGTGCCGGGGCGTGGCGAATACTTGAACGAGAACGAACTTGAGAAGCCGACGTCCTCGATCAGTTTGATGGTGTCCGCAAAGTCGCGGTCGGTTTCGCCGGGAAAGCCGACGATGAAATCCGAGGTGAAGGCGAGCGCAGGCTGCGCTTTGCGCAGCCGTTCGATCACGCGCAGATAATCGTCGCGGGTGTGTTTGCGGTTCATCGCATCGAGAATGCGGTCCGAACCCGACTGGACCGGCAGATGCAGTTGCGGCATCAGTTCGGGAAGATCGCGATGCACCGCGATCAGGCTGTCGTCCACATCGCGCGGATGGCTTGTGGTGTAACGCAACCTGTCGATGCCATCGATCTCCGCAAGCCGGTGAAAGAGCTGCGCAAGCGTGAAGGTGCCGCCATCAGGTCCTTCGCCATGATAGCCATTCACGTTCTGGCCGATCACGGTGATCTCGCGGATGCCGGCGTCTGCAAGGCGTTCCGCTTCCGCAACGATCTTCGCGACCGGGCGCGAGACTTCGGCGCCGCGCGTATACGGCACGACGCAGAATGTGCAGAATTTGTCGCAGCCTTCCTGGATGGTGAGGAAAGCCGAGACGCCGCGTGCGCGCATGACCTCGCGGGTCGGATTTTTCAGAAAATTGAATTTGTCTTCTGCCGGAAACTCGGTCTCGACCGGATGCTCGCCGCGCGCCGCCTGGTCGAGCAGGGTGGGCAGGCGGTGATAGCTTTGCGGCCCAACGACGAGATCGACCGCCGGCGCGCGCCGCATGATCTCGGCGCCTTCTGCCTGGGCGACGCAGCCGGCAACGGCGATCGTCACCTTGCGTCCCGCCTTGGCGGCTTCGTCCTTGAGGACGCGCAGCCGGCCGATCTCGGAATAGACCTTCTCGGCCGCCTTTTCGCGGATGTGGCAGGTATTCAGCACCACCAGATCGGCGTCGGCGACGTCGGTGGTCTCCGCGAATCCATCCGGAGCCAGCATGTCGGCCATACGAAGCGAGTCGTAGGCGTTCATCTGACAACCGTAGGACTTGATATAGAGCTTGCGAGGTCCGGTCATACCGCTCTGTGGGGCGCTGTCGGCGCGAGATGCGTCAACGGTCCTGATCCTTGCGTCCAAATGCAACAGACATGCCGGAGTTCCTCAACAGAGCCCTCTTACATCCAAATCGGCCAAAAAGGAATTCGCCGGCGCTGGAGCCGGCCTGATCCGGCGGCTCGCCGGGAAATAATCCAGGTTTTTCAAGCTTCAAGACCCCGAACCGGTCAATTCGGCTGTGCCCGGGGCGCCGCGAGACGAAGCCGCGGTTATTCCGCCTTGTCGTCCTTCAGCGGAACCGCATAGAGCTCGAGGCGGTGATCGACGAGCTTGTAGCCCAGCTTGCGCGCAACCTCGGCCTGCAGCCGCTCGATTTCCTCTGACTGGAACTCGATGACCTCGCCGGTCCGCAAATTGATCAGGTGGTCGTGGTGGGCGTCCGAGATCTGCTCGAAACGCGCGCGGCCCTCGCGGAAGTCATGCCGTTCGATGATGCCGGAATCCTCGAACAGCTTCACGGTGCGGTACACGGTGGAGATCGATATGCGATCGTCGATCTTGGCGCAGCGGCGATACAATTCCTCGACATCCGGGTGATCGTCGGAATCGTTGAGAACGCGCGCGATGGTGCGGCGCTGTTCGGTCATGCGCATGCCCTTCTCGGCGCAGCGCGCTTCGATATTCGTCGGCTTCCGTATGTTCGATGCCTTTGCGACCACGCTGATGCCTCGCTTCCGAAGTTCGTGCGAACGTTGCTGTACCCCAGACACGAACTTCGGAAGCAAAGGGGTGCGAGCAAATTTGGTTTCTAGAGCAGCTTTCCGATTTTGAAGCTCCTCTACAAATCCGCAGCGACTGCTGCAAGCACTTCAAATCGAAGGCGCCGGTCTCCGATCGGTCGGCGTATTTTAGTTACACAGCAGCGAGCCGTCCATGATCCATCCGGTCACACCAGGTTGCGGCGCAAGACGAGGGCGGCTGCGGGCTTGCCCGCGGCATTGAGGTAATAGCCCTCCCGACGCCCGACCTCGACAAATCCGGCGCGGCGGTAAAGCCTGATCGCCGAAACATTTCCTTCGTCGACTTCGAGAAAAACTCTGTGAACGCCCAGCGCCGCCAGTCGTCCGAGATGGTGGCGCAAAAGCATGCGCGCAACGGCCCGTCCGCGATAGGCCTGCGCGACCGCGATCGACAGAATCTCGGACTCATCGGCGGCCACGCGGGAGATGGCAAAACCCGCAAAGTTGCGACCAATGCTGGCGCGATGCGCGGCCACATTGCGATCGAGCAGCATGCCTTCGATCTCGTCATCGCTCCAGCCGCGTCGGAAGGACGCTGCATGCAGCGCAGCAATGGCTGCGACGTCGCGCGTCGTCGCATCCGAGACGATCGGCGGCCTGGCCGGCGAGAACATATCGAACAGCCATCGTATCATCGGCGCGGCAGGATCGATGCGGTTTGCGGACGTGCGTCCGGCGGACGCAGGTATAACGGCTTGGGCGGCGCTTCGCGCAGTTGCACGGCAGCGCCAAGGCGCGCGACCCAGTTGATGTCGGGGGCACGCCGTTCGTCGATCGGCGGCAGATGCGTTGGGTCGGGCCAGATATCGGCCATCATACGCGCGCCCGATCCGACAAGTCGCGCGGCCGCGCCCGCGGCGGCATGCACCGCCTCTTCCACTGGAATGATCCGCGGAGCGAGCAGCACACGGCCCTGCGCTCCGTACAATTCGAAGTAAACATGGCGATGACGGCCGTCGATGGTCGCCGCAACCGGCGTGGCCGGGTCGGCGGCGATATAGGGGGCTGCCAGCGCCGCGAGCGTGGTGATGCCGACCACCTCTTTCTTCGCGGCAAGCGCAAGGCCTCGCGCCGCCGCAATCCCAACGCGCAGACCCGTGAAGCTTCCCGGTCCGACCGTGACGGCAATGCGATCGATGCTGAAGAAATCGAGCCCGGCCTCGCGCATCACGCGATCGAGAAGCGGCATGGATGCTTCGGCATGCCCGCGTGCCATGATTTCGGATTCGCTGGACAGGATCGCGCCCTGCGCGGAATCGAAAATCGCAGCCGAACAGGCCTCCAGCGCGGTATCGATGGCTAGGACGAGCATGCGATGATTATAGTCGTCCCCGCAAAGGCGGGGACCCGTATCGCTAGGCTGCGGCGATGTCCCCACATTTTGTGGGGACGCTGAAAATCAGACGGGGCGAACTTCGGTCACGTCCGGCACGAAATGCCGCAGCAGATTCTGGATACCGTGCTTCAGCGTCGCGGTGGAGGAGGGGCAACCGGAGCACGCGCCCTTCATCGACAGAAACACGATGCCGTCCTTGAAACCGCGGAACGTGATGTCGCCGCCGTCGTTGGCGACTGCCGGACGCACGCGGGTCTCGATCAGTTCCTTGATGGTCTTGACGGTTTCCGCATCGGCCGCATCGAAAAACTCATCTTCGTCCGATTCGCCTGCCGATGCGCCGTCCTTCAGGAGCGCCGCGCCGGACATATAGTGCTCCATGATCGCGCTGAGGATCAGCGGCTTCAGCTGCTGCCACTCGCCCGCGTCCTTGGTCACGGTGATAAAGTCGGAGCCGAAGAACACGCCGCTGACATTCGGGATGTCGAACAGCTTCTCCGCCAGCGGCGATTTGGTCGCCTGCTCCCGGTCGGTCATTTCGAGGGTGCCGTCGAGCACGCTGCGGCCGGGCAGGAATTTCAGTGTCGCCGGGTTCGGCGTGGCTTCGGTCTGGATAAACATAGTATCGGCTCCAGCGGGGCCATTCGGCGGGCCCCGTCTCGCTATAGATGGCGTTTTGCCGGGCAAGGTCAACCTGCGAAGACTGCCTGGCCGGGCTGCCCGGCTCAAGACAAGGCGTCGAGTTCCTCGTCCGAGAGCTGGCCCGGTACAATCGCCACCGGAATCGGGAATTCGCCGGCGGTCCGGGCCATCGAGGTCACCAGAGGTCCCGGGCCCTCTTTGGTGGTGCCCGCGGCCAGGATCAGGATCGCAATGTCTTCGTCCTCGTCGATCAGCTTCAGAATCTGCTCGGTCCAAGCACCCTCCCGGATCACCCGTTCCGGCGTGATCCCGGCGACGCCATTGGCGCGCCCCGCGGCGCGGTCGAGCGCTTCGTTTGCTTCCTCATAGGCTTCCGCCCGCATGATGTCGGCGACGCCAAGCCATTGCTGATTGCGGTCCTCGATATCGATGACGCGCAGCATGATCATGCCGACGCCGATGCGCGAAACGCGGCGCGACGCGTAATAGATGGCGCGATCGCATTCCGGCGAATCGTCCACGACGACCAGATATTTCGGCTTGTGGCCGGATTCGTAGGAGCGGCGCTGGCGGCTCATCGGCTATCCCTCCACGCAACGAATGGTGGCATGGCGCATGCCGTCATAACAAGCGATGCAATCGCGATTTCCCGGGGTATACCCGAGTCCGATTCAGGTCCGGAGGAATTCAACGCCGGACAAAACCGACGATGTCCTTGACCGAAATCATGGTCTTTGCCGCAATTTCGCGCGCGCGATCGGAGCCGTCGGCCAGCACCGCGTCGATATAGGCCGGATCCGCCACCAGCCGCTTCATCTCGCTACCGATTGGGCCGAGTTTTGTGACAGCGAGATCGACCAGCGATGACTTGAAGGTCGAGAATTGCGCGCCGCCGAACTCGCGCAGCACGTCGGCCTTGGTTGTCTCCTTCAGCGCCGCATAGATGCCAACCAAGTTATCGGCTTCCGGACGCGGTTCGAGACCCTTCTCTTCGCTTGGCAAGGCTTCCGGATCTGTCTTCGCCTTGCGGATCTTCTGCGCGATCGTGTCGGCGTCATCGGTCAGGTTGATGCGCGAATAATCCGAGGCGTCTGACTTCGACATTTTCTTCGAGCCGTCGCGCAGCGACATCACACGCGTCGCCGGTCCCTGAATCAGCGGTTCCGGCAGCGGGAAGAACGCATCGCCCAACCCGTTTCTTGCGATCGAGGCGGCATAGTCATTGTTGAACTTCTGCGCGACGTCGCGGGACAATTCGAGATGCTGCTTTTGATCCTCGCCGACCGGCACATGGGTTGCGCGATAGACCAGAATGTCTGCGGCCATCAAGGTCGGATAGGCGAACAGCCCGACCGAAACATTCTCGCGGTCCTTGCCGGCTTTTTCCTTGAACTGCGTCATGCGGTTCAACCAGCCCATGCGGGCGATGCAGTTGAACACCCAGGCGAGTTCGGCATGCTCGGCCACCTGGCTCTGGTTGAACACGATATGCTTCTTCGGATCGATGCCGCAGGCGATGAAGGCCGCGGTCACCTCGCGGATGGCGCGCGGCAACTCTTCCGGATCCTGCCAGGTCGTGATGGCGTGCAGATCGACGACGCAATAGATGCATTCAAAATTCTTTTGCAGTTCGACGAACTTGACGATCGCGCCAAGGTAATTGCCGAGATGCAGGTTTCCGGTCGGCTGCACGCCGGAAAATACCAGTTGATTGAAGGCCATGTCGGTGTCCGCGCCAATGGAAAGGCGCGCGTGCATGCCACGCCGCGGCGCCGCATGGCAAGGGGCTCAGCGGCGCCGGAACAATCCGCGCCATTCGTGCGGTCGGACGATTCCGGTCAGCCACAGGCAGGCGGCGTAGAAGGCGATCCCGCAGGCGATCACGAGACCCAGCACGGCAACCTGCTCCAGCCGGCTCTCGATCATTCCCAGAGCGAAAAACTCCGCCATCAGCCGGGCGAAAATCCCCATTGCTAGCGCTGAGAGCGCGATCAGGATCAGGCGCCGCCATTCGGCTGCTCCGATATGGAGCAGGCCGCGCCGTGTCGCGAGCAGCCACAGCATCGCCGCGCTGATCCAGCCGGACAGCCCGACCGACAGTGCGATGCCGGTCGGATGGGCGGCGGCCATGAAGGCAAGGCTTCCAATCAGCGCAGCGGCGAGACCGACGCCGGCTGCGATCATTGGCGTGCGCGTGTCTTCGCGCGCGAAGAACACCGGCGACAGCGCCTTGACCAGAACGTGACCCGGCAGCCCGATGGCGAGTGCGCCCAGCATCGCGCCAGTGGAGTTGCTGTCGAGGATCGTGAAGGCGCCGCGCTCGAACAGGATGCGCACGATCGGCCACGCCAGCAGAGAGAGCGCGATCGCCGCCGGCATTGCAAGTCCGAGTGCCATTTCGATGCCATGACGGACGGTGCGCGGTGCAAGCTCGCGGTCATCACCGCGCATCGCATGAGAGAGCGCCGGTGTCATAACAGTGCCGATGGCAATGCCGACAATGCCGAGCGGCAATTCGACCAGCCGGTTCGCGTAATAGAGCCAGGACACCGCGCCCGGCCAGTCCGACGCCACCATTACCGCGACGATCATGGTGAGTTGCGGAATGCCGCTCGCGATCAGTCCGGGGATCGCGAGCGCGGCAAAGCGCGCCGCGTCGCGCCGCGGGAGTACGCCGAGCGGCGTTGCCTTTTCCGGACCGATCCAGACGGCGAGCCCGACCAGTACAAGCTGGCAGAGCCCGGCGCATGCGATGGAGAATGCAAGCACGCGCGCGGAAATATCGCTGTCTCCCGCACGTGACAGAAAGAGGCCGGCCAGCGCCAGCAGTACGACCACGTTGAATGTCACCGCCGCGAATGCTGCCGTGCTGTAGCGGTGGTTTGCATTGAGCACACCCATCAGCACCGCGACCGGGCCGGCCAGCACGAGATAAGGGAGCATCAGGCGCGACAATTCGATCGACAGCGTGAGTGGTTGCGCGCGGTCCGAAAAGCCCGGCGCGAGTGCGAGCATGAGCAGCGGCATCGCAAGCGCCAGCACGAAACATGCGCCGAGCAGCACCAGCGTGACCGTCCCGATCAGCCGTCCCGCAAAAGCGCCGGCTGTATCTTCGCCGCTCTCGTCCCGCTTGCGCAGGTAGAGCGGCACAAACGCCGCATTCAGCGCGCCTTCCGTGAGAAGCCGCCGGATCAAATTGGAGAACTGAAACGCAACCACGAAGGCTTCGGCGCGGGCGCTCGCTCCGAACAGGGCGGCAAGGGCGACGTCGCGCACGAAGCCGAGCACGCGCGAGGCGAGCGTGGCTGCGCCGACAATGGCGACGTTGCGGGCAATCGACATTTCACATGGCCTTTGGGATATGGCCCCTCCTAGTGTGGTGGTTCGGAATTCCGCTTAGTTGTTGCCACTCACTCTTCAAGCGGACTTCCGAACCACCACACTAGAAATCTTATATCTGCCAGCGTCCTTCAAAGCCGAAGTCCGCCCACGAGCAAGCCCACATTCAAGCGGACTTCGGATTCGGGACGCTGGCTCCCACTGTAGCGGCTGAGGCAATGCGCGGTCACGCGCGTGCTTTCATTTGCCCTGCCGGAACGCATCGCTATAGTGCGCCGCCCTTTGTCCAGAGGAACCATGATGACCGCTCCCCGCTATGACGTACTCGGAATCGGCAATGCCATTGTCGATGTTATTGCCCGCGCCGAGGACGATTTCCTGATCAAGCAGAACATGCAGAAGGGGGGCATGGCCCTGATCGACGAGGCGCGCGCTGGCGCGATCTACGACGCGATGGGTCCGGCAACGGAAAGCTCCGGTGGGTCGGCGGCGAATACCATCGCAGGGATTGCGAGCCTCGGCGGCCGTGCGGCTTTCGTCGGCAAGGTCCGCGACGACGTGCTCGGCAAGGTTTTCGCGCATGACGTCCGGGCGCTTGGCGTGGGCTTCGATACGCCGCATGCATCCGACGGCCCGTCCACCGCGCGCTGCTACATCATGGTGACGCCGGACGGCGAGCGCACGATGAATACCTATCTTGGTGCCGCGCAGAATCTTTCGCCGACCGATATCGATCCGAAGCTGATCGGCGATGCCGCGATCACCTATCTCGAAGGCTATCTGTGGGATCCCCCGCACGCCAAGGAAGCGTTCCTGAAAGCCTCGAAGGCCGCGCACGACGCCGGTCGTATGGTGGCGCTGACGCTGTCAGACGCGTTCTGCGTCGGCCGCTATCGCGACGAATTTCTGAAGCTGATGCGCGACAAGACCGTCGACCTTGTGTTCGCGAACGAGGCCGAGCTGAAGAGCCTCTATGAGACCGCGGATTTCGACAGCGGCGTCTCCGCGCTGAAAAACGATGTGGCGCTTGCTGTGGTCACGCGCAGCGAGAAGGGCTGCGTGGTGGTCAGCAAGGACACGACGCTGGCGGTGCCGGCGGCGCCCATCGGCAGCCTCGTCGATACCACCGGTGCAGGCGACCTGTTCGCGGCCGGGTTCCTGTTCGGGCTTGCGACCGGGCGCGATCATGCCGCCTGCGGCAAGCTGGCGGCGCTCGCGGCGGCCGAGGTGATCCAGCATATCGGTGCGCGGCCGGCGGTGTCGCTCAAGGCGCTGGCGCAAGAGAATGGACTGCTCTGAGTCAAGTCCATCACTGTCATTCCGGGGCGCGAGCATAGCGAGCGAACCCGGAATCCAGGGGCGGCGAACTCAGCACTTGTGGCTCTGGATTCCGGGTTAGTGCCTTCGGCGCGCCCCGGAATGATGAATTGAGAGAATTAACTCAGGACTGCCAGGCGAAGGCAACCTTATCCAGCACCTTGGTGCCGAAGCGCTCCGACGAGCGCGCCACCGCGCGGCCACCCAGCGCGCGATAAAATTCCACCGCCGGATCGTTGTCGGAGAGAGCCCAGATCACGAGGCTCTTCAGCCCGCTTTGCGCGAGATCGCGGCGCGCCGCGGTAAACAGGCGGCGGCCGAAGCCGAGCCCCTGGAATTCCGGCTTGAGATAAAGCTCGTAGACCTCGCCATCGTAATACAGGCTGCGTGCGCGATTGCGTCCGTAATTGGCGTAGCCCGCAATCGTATCGCCGAATTGCATCAGCGCGATGCGGCTGCCCTTGCGGATGGCGGATTGCCACCAGTCGGGACCGCGGCGATTGATCAGCTTGTCGAGTTCGGTGCCCGGGATGATGCCCTGGTACGCAGCGCGCCACGCCTCGTCATGGGCGAGGGCTACCTCGCCTGCATCCGAAGTCTTTGCGCGTCGAATCTCGATTAGGGTCGTGCTCATGACGACATATGAGCAAGCGGCGACTCAGCGTTCAAGCCCCAAGATTAATGAACGGTAAAGGTGTGGACTTTTTGCACCGGTCGGGTTCCGCAAGGTGACACAATTCGAAACAATATTCCGCGCTGATGTCTGATTTTATTGGCTTTTTTGAGGATATTGCCCGGTTTGTGCCATCGCAGGACACGTGTTTTTACACAGCTTCTTCGGTTTCCTTGCGCCGCTCTTCGCGCTTGCGCTCGTTCGGGTCGAGCAGCTTCTTGCGCAGCCGGATCGACTTCGGCGTGACCTCGACCAGTTCGTCGTCCTGGATATAGGCGAGCGCCTTTTCCAGTGTCATGCGGAGCGGCGGGGTAAGCCGGACCGCCTCGTCTTTCGACGTGGTGCGAATATTGGTGAGTTGCTTGCCCTTGAGCACGTTGATTTCGAGATCGTTGTCGCGGGTGTGTTCGCCGACGATCATGCCGCGATACACTTTCCAGCCCGGCTCGATCATCATCGGTCCGCGATCTTCCAGTTTCCACATCGCATAGGCGACGGATTCGCCCTGCTCATTGGAGATCAGCACGCCGTTGCGTCGGCCGGCGATATCGCCTTTGAATGCTGCGTATTCGTGGAACAGGCGATTCATGATCGCGGTGCCGCGGGTGTCGGTCAGCAATTCGCCCTGATAGCCGATCAGGCCGCGGGTCGGTGCGTAGAACACCAGGCGGATGCGTCCGCCGCCGGAGGGGCGCATCTCGATCATGTCGGCCTTGCGCTCCGACATCTTCTGCACGACCACGCCGGAATGTTCCTCGTCGACGTCGATCACGACCTCTTCGATCGGCTCTTCCAGTTCGCCGGCCTCGTTGCGGCGGAGCAGCACCTTCGGCCGCGACACCGACAATTCAAAGCCCTCGCGGCGCATGGTTTCGATCAGGATGCCGAGTTGCAACTCACCGCGTCCAGCGACTTCCATCGCGTCCTTGTCGTCGGACTCCGAGACGCGCAGCGCGATATTGCCCTCGGCCTCGCGCAGCAGTCGGTCACGGATCATCCGGCTGGTGACCTTCGAACCTTCGGTGCCGGCCAGCGGTGAATCGTTGACGCGGAACGTCATGGCAAGCGTCGGCGGATCGATCGGCTGCGCGGGCAGCGGCTCCATCACCTCCGGCGCGCAGATCGTATGCGCAACGGTGGATTCCGGCAGACCTGCGATCGATACGATGTCGCCGGCGAAGGCCTCCTCGAGGGCCGTGCGCTCGAGGCCGCGAAACGCAAGCACCTTGGAGATGCGGCCCTGCTCGACGACATTGCCGTTGGCGTCGAGCACCTTGGCAGGCTGGTTCGGCTTGACCGAGCCGGAGAAGATGCGGCCGGTGATAACCCGTCCGAGATAGGGGTTGGCTTCCATGATGGTGCCGAGCAGACGGAACGGGCCTTCCTCGACCTTCGGCGCCGGCACATGACGCAGCACCAGCTCGAACAGCGGCTTCATGCCGTTGTCCTGCGAGCCCTCAAGACTGTCCGCCATCCAGCCCAGTTTGGCCGAACCATAGAGGATCGGGAAATCGAGTTGATCGTCGGTGGCGTCGAGGGCTGCGAAAAGATCGAAGACTTCGTTCGCCACTTCGGTCGCGCGCGCGTCCGGCCGGTCGACCTTGTTGATGACCACGATCGGACGCAAGCCGAGCTTGAGCGCTTTCGCGACAACGAACTTGGTTTGCGGCAGTGGACCTTCGGCGGCATCGACCAACACCAGCGCGCCGTCGACCATGTGCAGGATGCGCTCGACCTCACCGCCGAAATCGGCGTGGCCCGGCGTATCGA
>CAZIKZ010000060.1:0-817 GCA_964539845.1 uncultured Hyphomicrobiales bacterium | reverse complement strand
GACGATGTTGATGCGGGTTTCGTTCCAAAGGATCGAGGTCGCCTTTGCGAGAATCGTGATGCCGCGCTCGCGTTCCAGATCGTTGGAGTCCATGGCGCGTTCGGTGACGCGCTGGTTTTCCCGGAAGGTGCCGGAATGCTGCAGCAGGCGGTCAACCAGTGTCGTCTTGCCATGGTCGACATGCGCGATGATCGCGACGTTTCGGAGATTCATATTTGGGTTCCGGAAAAACAAATTGCGGGCCGGAGGGGATTCCTACGCCCGCTTTATTGCGGCGCAATATAGTCAGGAAAGACGCCGAAGCAACCGGGAGTAAGGTTCGCCGGACCTTGTTTTGTCGGGGCGCCCGCTCCCGTGGGGTTCATTCGCGCATACCGGGTTGAACCCGGCAGGCGCGAAGGTGAGGGGAATGGCGCGCCGAAAGACACAGGGTGTTCCTGAATACGTCGCGCGCCATTTTTGGCGTTCGGCCGCCTCACGGCGCACCATCACGGCGATATTTCGCTCCGGAACCGTTCTCCCGGGCCTGGCCGGATGAGCCTCGCCCACCCACCCTTATTCCGCAGGCCTTCGCCCGCATTCGGTCAGGCCGCGTCCAGCAGGACTACCCGCAGACCCCCGTAGTGGGGCCGGACGGTCAACCCAGTGCGTTCCGGAGCCATGACTGGTGAAGCACCCGCAGGCGCCGCACCCCGCTCTATCAATCGGCGTCACCGGTCGACGCCCCTTAGAGAGCAAGGCGGAAGGGGCTATTATTCCTATGTCGTCGAGAGCGCCTTCAGCTCCCGCCGTTTACGGGGAGCATGAGGCGAGGTCT
>CAZIKZ010000059.1:0-17635 GCA_964539845.1 uncultured Hyphomicrobiales bacterium | reverse complement strand
ACCAGACCTCTGTCGTCGCCCATTGCCTCGATATGGGCCTTGCGGGTGATCTCGCGCAGTTCCGCGATCTCGGACTGTGAGCGATCCGACATGTAAAGCTGTTTAGGGTTGGCGCGTCCGTCCGGCCGTACCGCGCAGGCTTCGCCGCCCCAGATGAGCTTGGCGCCGCTCTGTCCAAATCGCTGCCAGCGGCGGCGCGTATTGTCGGTCGGTCGGCCATCGGTTTCGCAATCCCAGCCTTCCATCGGATGCATGCCGAGGCGGTGGCCGATATGCATCCCGTCGACATCGATCGGCTGAGCCAGCGGCGATTCAGGCCCGCCCGCGACAATGTCGTCACACGGAATATCGAGCCCGAGTGATTTCGTGTAATTGCGAAAGCCGGTCACGCCTTCGAGCGAACCTGCCTTTGGATAGTCACCAAATTTCATCTTTCCTCCGATCAGGACTCGACGAGCCGAGCCGGCCGTACATTCATCTCATGCGCACATGGTCGAGGATCAGTTCGACCGCATGTGCGATACGCTTCTTCAGTTCCTTGGGATTTGACAGATTGCGCCCAAAGGACGTCGAGAGCGTCGCCGAATTGGCGAAATAGAAATAGCTCAGGGCCGCGATCGACATGTAAAGCTGAACAGGATCGACCCCTGGGCGGATCATTTTCTTCTCTTCACCGGCGCGCAGCACAGTTTGCAGCACGTCGATCAGCGAGACCTGCATGTCCCGAAGGCGCAATGATTTTTTCAGATAGCGCGCGTTCTGCATGTTTTCGGCCGCTAGCAGCCGGATGATCGCCGAATTCTTTGCATAATAGTCAAACTTGAACTCAACAAGTCTTGCGATCGCTTCGAGCGGGTTGAGGTCCGCGAGGTTCAGTTCGCGTTCGCCCTGGCGCATGGCGGCGTAGGCCCGCTCGAGGACGGCAAGATACAGGTCTTCCTTCGAGCCGTAGTAATAGTAGAGCATCTGCTTGTTGACGCCGGATTCTTCGGCGATGGCATCGACGCGCGCGCCCGCGAGGCCCTTGTCAGCGAACTCAATCTCGGCTGCGGCGAGTATCTGTTGCTGCGTTCGCTCGGAGCGCTGTGATCGCATGTCAGGCGCGCCGGACGCGGTGGTGACCGGTCCTTTTTTGGATCTCGGCGTGACTTTGGCGTCAGCTCTCACGGCGTTTCCTGGTTTCAGCTGATACGGTCAAGGCGCGCCGAGCGGGCAGGGCGTTTGTTGTCGGCGATGATCTGCGCCAGTCCCATCGGCTCCGGCCGGAACAGGCGCGCATCCATAGGCTTCAGATTTTTGGATATCTCCGGTGTGAACTCCATCTGGGCCAGGATGTCGCGTTCGATGTTGATGCCCGGTGCGATTTCAATGAGTTCGAGACGGCCCGCTTCGTTACGCCTGAAAACCGCGCGCTCGGTGACGTAAAGCGCGCGTTGCCCGTTCTCGTTCGCGAGTGCGCCAGAATACGTGATCTGCTCGACCTTACGGACGAACTTTTTCTCGCGGCCTTCCCGCCCGATGCGGGTTTGACCTTCCGGCCAGTCGATTTCGAGCCCGCCGCTCGTGAAGGTGCCGCTGAAAATCATGGTCTTCGCGTTCTGGCTGATGTTGATGAACCCGCCCGGGCCAACGATCTTGTTGCCAAATCGGCTAACGTTCACGTTGCAGGCTTCATCGACTTCGGCAAACGACAAAAATGCAAGCTCAAGCCCGCCACCGTCGTAAAAGTCGAACTGATAGGGCTGGTCGATCATCGCATGATAATTGCGCCCCGCGCCAGGTTCGTTGCCGGTCGCCGGCGCGCCGCCGATCAGGCCCTGCTCGTTCGTCAGCACCACGGAATCGAGGGCGCCTTCTTCCGCCGCGATCGTGGCGATGCCGGTTGAGATGCCGGAGCCGAGATTGCAGATCGCACCTGGAAACAGTTCGAGGCTAGCGCGCCGCGCAATCACCTTCCGGGGCGAGAATGGCAGCCGGGCGAGTTGGGACAGCGGCACCTTCAGTTCACCGGCATAGGCAGGGTCGTGAACCGTGAAATAGGTTTGCGTCTGGTTGGGGTCGACCACCACAAAATCGACCAGCATGCCGGGGACCTTGACCTGCTTGGGCGGCAACGTCCCGCGGTTGGCGAGGCGCTTGACCTGCGCGATGACAACTCCCCCGCTGCGGCGCGCCGCCTGTGCCATCGACAACATTTCACCGAACACGGCTTCATGTTCCATCGTGATGTTGCCGTCTTCGTCCGCAGTCGTTCCGCGGATCAGTGCGACGTCGATATGAAAGGGCTTGAAGCGCAAATATTCGCGGCCTGCCACGGTGATGAGTTCGATCAGGTCTTCGGTAGCGAGCGCACTTTGTTTGCCGCCGCCAAGGCGGGGATCAACAAATGTCTTAAGCCCGACATGCGTAATCAGACCCGGCCGGCCGGCAGCCATCTCGCGGGTCAATTGCGAGAGACAGCCCTGTGGCAGGGTGTAGGCTTCGATCTTGTTGTCGATCGCGAGCTGCTCGACTGGAGGGGAATCGACCAGCGTTCCGCAGACCACGCGCTTGAGCAGACCGGGTTTTGCGAGATGGCCGATCCCCCGATTGGCGCGGTCGCCAAGTCCGACCGGATGCACCGTCGTCAGTCCGAGTGGCGCACCTTCGGCCTCGAACCGCTTCGCGATGGCTTCGATCAGAAAATCAGGCACGGAATGCCCGGCGCCGGAGCCGCCGATCAGCAACGTGTCGCCGTTATCGACCAGCCGGGCAGCTTCTTCCGATTTGATTACGCGTGCCATTTGCCTCAGCAGCCGATGTCGAAAGCGTCCCTGAACAGGCTGAAGACCCCGGCCGTCTTCGCGACCGACGCGGGCAATCTCGCGTCATCTCGCTCAGAAAGAGATGGTGCAGCAATCCTGACGGGGACACCCGCCAATTTTCATTTGAATAAGTATCTAGTTAGTTATATTGTTGTCAACGTCCTTTTGCAGCCTTTACGGAAAGACCTTGCCTGATGAGTCGCTTAGCTACCGAAACCGTAACGAGCGTACGTCACTGGACCGACATGCTGTTCAGTTTCACGACAACTCGATCGACATCATTTCGCTTCCGCAACGGTCAGTTCACGATGATCGGGCTGGAAATCGACATGAAGCCATTGCTGCGCGCCTACAGCATGGCCAGCGCCAATCACGAAGATCATCTCGAATTCTTTTCGATCAAAGTACAGGAAGGGCCGCTAACGTCGCGACTCCAGCACTTGAAGGTCGGCGATGAAATTCTGATCAACAGCAAGCCGACAGGTACGCTTATTCACGATAACTTGCTGCCCGGGCGCGTTCTGTATCTTCTCGGTACCGGAACCGGGCTCGCTCCGTTCCTGAGTATCATCAAGGATCCAGAGACCTACGAGCGCTACGAGAAGATCGTGCTCGTTCATGGCTGCCGCCAGACTGCAGAGCTTGCCTATGGCGAATTCATAACGCAGGATTTGCCTCAGCATGAGTTTCTTGGCGAATGCGTGCGCGAGCAGCTTGTGTATTATCCGACCGTGACGCGGGAGCCATTCCACAATCGCGGCCGGATCACCGATCTCATGACATCCGGCCGGCTGTTCGAGGATGTCGGGTGCGACCCTATATCGCCTGAGCACGACCGGGTGATGCTATGCGGCAGCCCGTCGATGTTGCAGGATCTGGTCACAATCCTTCGAGAGAGGGGGTTCGAGGAAGGCAACCACAGCGAGCCTGGGCATTTCGTGATCGAAAAGGCGTTCGTCGAAAAGTGAATTCAGTCGCAATTCTTAATCAACGGAGGCTGACTATTAGGATTGTCCTCGAAGAACGATAATCTGCAAAAGCAGACTCAAACAAGATCTAGGGAGAAACACAAGATGCTACGAATTTTATCGCTTGCCGCCGCGGCTGCGGTGGCCCTGACCGGTACCGCTTCCGCGCAGACTGCTCCGTGGAAGCCTGAAAAAACGATCAGGGCTGTCGTTCCGTTTGGCGCAGGCAGTGCGACCGACGGCATCGCCCGCATCGTGCTTGATGAGGTCGGCAAGCAGATGGGTCAGACGATCGTCGTCGAAAACCGCGTCGGCGCATCGGGCACGATCGGTGCCAATGCGGTCGCGAAAGCCGATCCCGATGGCTACACGATCCTTGTCGCTGCGTCTTCGCATACGGTAACCCCGTCCACCTTTGCGCAGCTTCCTTACGATGCGGCCTCCGATTTCACAGCGGTTGCGCCGTTGGTCAGCATCCCCAACGTCATTGTTGTGAATGCGAAGCGTAACTACAAGACCGCGAAAGATCTTGCAGACGATGGCAACAAGCGTGCGGGCAAACTGAACTATGCCTCGGCCGGTGCCGGAAGTGCGACGCATCTTGCGGCCGAGCGTTTTCGGTTGGCCGGCGGCTTCACGGCGCAGCACGTGCCGTTCAAGGGATCGTCGGAAGCCATCACCGAAATGTTGTCCGACCGCATCGATTTCTACGCATCCCCTATCAACGCGGCAGCGCCGCTGATCAGGGACGGCCAGCTTCGAGCCCTCGCAGTGAGCAGCAAGCAGCGCGCGTCGGCCCTGCCGGATGTTCCGACCACGGTGCAGGCCGGCTTCCCGAATTCGGATTACGAATTCTGGGTTGGGGTTCTGTTACCGAAGAATACACCGAAGCCGATTGTCGATGCCTTCCATGCCGCGATCGGAAAGGCGACGGCAGAACCTGCGCTTGCCAGGAAGCTTGCGGAGCTTGGCGCGGATCCGATGAAGATGTCACCGGCAGAGTTCGACGCAATGCTCCGGAGCGAGATTAAGTCGAATGCTGATGTCGTGAAAGCGGCCGGCATCAAGGTCAACTGACAGTTTTTCGACGACAGTGCGTTGCTGATGGGCTGTCGAAGGCAGCGCATCAGCAACCGCCAGAATCCGAAAGCCTGCAACTCCCGTTTATACCTGATGTTGCCGGCGCTGGCGGCACTGCCGCTCGCGCTCATCTTACGCCGTATTACGTTCAGTTCTGCTGCCGCCCGGAATAGGCTCCGGGTGCGAGCGTCACGCGCGCGCGGCCGTGAGGACGGATCGGAAGCTCTGAATACATTGCGAGTCCAGGAATTCTGCGGCGTGGCGCTGACCCCGTGGGAAGAGAGGTGGATAGGTCCAAGCCTTAGGCGATGTGGAATCACCGCAACATTGACGTCACACACTTAAATCGCCTCCGGCAGCCAGATACTGAAGACCGTTCCGGCTCCAACCTGGCTCTTCGCCCAGATTCGTCCGCCCTGTCGCTGGATCAGCTTCTGACTGATGGACAAGCCCAGGCCCGTACCGCTCTGACGCTTCGTCGTGAAGAATGGATCGAAGATCTTTTGTAGGGTCTCCTCAGTCATCCCGATTCCACTATCGGACACCTCAATTAACAGGCCCCGCGTTTGATCCAGCTCCGCGTCGCGCGATTTCAGATCCAGCACCCCGCCGTCAGGCATCGCATGGATCGCGTTGACAATGAGATTGACAATGACCTGTTGCAGTTCCGTGCGGTTCATCAGGACCATCCGCTTCGCGTGATCGTCGCGAACGACCTTGATATCCGACTTGTTCAGCAAATGCCGGACCAGTGGCAGACAATCCGAGATTACGGCGTCTGCGGCGTGCCGCTCGACATAGCCCGCATATTCTTCGGGTTTGGCGAACTGAAGAAGCTTAGTCACGATCTGGCTGATCCGATGAATCTGTTCGTCAAGTAACCGAAACTCGGTCTTCGCTATGCGGGCGCGATCACCCAGGAGGTTGCGGACGACATCCAGATTCCCCTGCATCACGGCAATCGGATTGTTGATTTCGTGCGCGACGCCGGCAGTAATTTCCCCGATCGCGGCGAGCTTTTCGGACATGATCAACTGTTTCGTCGTTGCCTCAAGTTGCCGGTTGGCGAGCTGAAGTTCGCGCGTTCGCTGGTCCACCCGATTATTGAGATCCTCGTTCCATTCGCGCAGCTGGCGATCTCGCTCCTGCAGCTGACCGAGCAGCTTGTCGAGATGCGAGGCAACGCGCCCGATCTCGTCATTGACGAACGGAAGATCGGTGCGTGCGCCGAGATTGCCCGCTTCGACCCTGGAAATCGTGCCGGTCATGCGCTCGAGCGGCGTGAAGATGGCGCGTGCCCAGCGAAAGAAGATCGGGACGATTGCTGCGGTAATGACCACAAAAGCCAGCGCGATTGTGAGCAGTGTTATGTATTTGGCGTGCGTGAAAGGAGTTTCGAGAAACCCCACATAAAGCATGCCGACTCTGTTGCCATAGCTATCGACGATTGGTTCGTAAGCGGAAATGTACCAGTCGTTCACGACGAAGGCGCTGTCGAGCCAAACCTTGCCTTGACCCAGCACATTCGAGCGGACTGCGCCGGACACGCGCGTGCCCAACGCCCGCCGCCCCTCGAACAGACGCACATTTGTGCTGATCCGAACGTCATCCAGAAATAGCGTTGCAGTCCCCTGACTGCCTGCAGGAAGGCTTGCTTCGCGGTAGACGAGGTCGTTGATGGTGTCGATGAAGTCGAGATTCTGATTGAGCAAGATGCCGCCGACGAGCACCGCCTTATGGCCGCCCGGCAGAGTCACGCCCGTCGCGGAATGCACCACCATACCACGCGTTTCTGCGGTGCGGTCGGTCGGAACCGCGTTGGTGGTCTTGACGAGTTCCAGGCGCGCCCGTTCCGCCAGCGCGGGATCGATCTCCTTGAGGTCGGCGTTCGAAAAGATGTCGATGGCCGTCGTCGCGGTGCCGGCGCGAGCCGTCTCGATGACGCGCCATGTTCTTCTGATGTCGGTATTCGTCGTCGGTGGAGCGGCAGTGAGAACCTTTCCTTCGCTATCGATGAGATAAAGGAAGTCCAGATTCAGGGTTTGCCGATTGGCTTCTAAAAGCCGTGTCAGGGCCTCGTGACCTTGTTGGCTCACCACCTGCTGAAGCTGGGCTGACTGGCCGAGCGCCTTGATATGCTCGCCGGTATATTCGAGAATCCGCGCCAGATATTGGTGCGCGATCGTGAGGTCGCCGTTGACCTTCGAGATCAGCATCGCGTTGAGCCGGTCGTTCAAGCGCACGAATGTGATGCCGAGCAGGAGCGGGAGGATCACCAGCATCGGCAGCAGCGCGATCGCCAGAAGTCGAAAACGTACGGAACTGCTGCGGAAGAGCAATCGCTGTGTTGGCCTAGACATGCCAGAGCGCGCACTTGCGATCGATCGTCTTGCGCGAAATACCGAGGCGCCGCGCCGCTTCGTCTCTGCTGCCATTGGTTTCCTTCAGAACCGAGAGGATGTGGCGGCGCTCCAGCTCGGCCAGGCTGCCGGTCGGCTCCCCCGAGATGCCCGCCGGGACATCCAGGAAGTCGTCGGGAAACATACCGAGAATGAGGCTGCGTTCGATCAGATTGCGCAGTTCGCGCACGTTGCCCGGCCAGTCATATCGTGCGAGCGCGGCCCTGACTGAGTCATCGATCGGGACCTCGGGCATGCCGAGCTGCTGCGACAGCTTCTTCATGAAAAGCGTTGCGAGGTCCTGCACGTCGCTTTCACGATCTTTGAGAGGCGGCAAGTGAATCTGCATCACATTGATGCGGAAAAACAGGTCGGCACGGAAACGGCCTCGCTCCACTTCCTTCTCAAGCTCGGCATTGGTTGCAAACACGAAGCGCAGTTCGACCGGTACTTCACGCTCGGAGCCTACCGGTCGAACGCGGCGATCCTCCAGTACGCGCAGGAGCTTGCTTTGCATGGCGATCGGAAGCTCGCCGATTTCATCGAGAAACAGCGTTCCACCCTGGGCGTAGGTGAACAATCCCTCGCGGCGCCCCTTTGCGCCGGTAAATGCGCCCTCCAGATGGCCAAAGAATTCAGACTCCATGATTTCCGGCGGAATGGCGCCGCAATTTACCGGGACGAACGGCTTATCGGCGCGATCCGACAGCGAATGAAGTGTTCGTGCCGCTACTTCCTTGCCGGTGCCGGAGTGGCCAGTCAAAAGCACCGTTGTCGGCAGCGGTGCGACGCGCGCGAGTGTTTCGCGTACGCGGTGGATGGCCGGTGAGTTTCCGACCAGGCGGTCGCGCAGAAGAATGTGATCGGAGGTCGAACGAAGCTCATGGCGCAGCACGTAGTTCTCGCGCTGAAGTCTGGTGCGGTGGAGGCATCGCGCGACGGCGTTGAGGATCTGATTTGACCGGAACGGCTTCAGGACGAAGTCGACTGCGCCCGCTTGCAGTGCGCGGATCGCGGTTTCAAGGTCTGCAAAGGCCGTCATCAGAATGGCGTCAGCAAAAAAGCCGACCGAGCGCTGTTCCGCCAGCCAGTCGACGCCATTCTTGCCAGGCATGATGTTGTCGAGAATGACGACGTCGAAATAACTCGCATCCATCTTCGCCGAGGCCTCTTCGGTGTTGGATGCCTCCTCAATGCGTTTGCAACGCGGCCCAAGTGTGCGCACCAGAAAATTGCGCATGCCGGGTTCGTCGTCGATCACCAGGATCGACGCCTGCGCAAGCCATGGTCCGAATTCGGGATCGTTCGACGTATCAATAGGCTTGCGCGCAGTTTCGCCTCGCACCGCTTCTCCTCCCCAGACCGATGTTCGTGCGAACTCGGCGTCATTTTGTCTTTTGCATAAAGTGTAGCGCATCTCCTCTGCTTTGGAATGATTTAGCTTCACAGATTGTGTGATAGCCTTCAGCTATGAATGGGGTGTGGCGCCGATTGAGATCGAGCCATCAGCGATTTCCAGATTCGAATTATTCAAATCTGAAAATTGTTGAACTCCCCAACATAGGCAGTGCGCATCCCCTGCGTGCTGCTTTGCGGTCGACATCTTGTCCGTCGTGTCCGGTCAAATTGTCCAAATCGTCCTCTGTCGCGATGCGGCAAGTCGTTGTTTTTGTTCAATCGACCGATTGGCACAGACATTGCTCTGTAAGAGCGACTGAAATGGGGAGGGTGACTCCGGAACGGCCAAGGATCGGCGACAGATCGATCCGCGTACGGAGAGCTGAGGAAGATCATGCCGTAGACGACTTAGGTCGTTCTTCGACACGCGTCTCTTCTCGGATACGCGCCGATGGGCGCGACGTCATCACGACATCCCGGGTTCAGTTGACGGTTCGCAGGGGCGCTTGGCGCTCCGGCGGCGCCGTGACCGGTTTGATGAAACGCGCTTGCGTCGGAGACACGACATTGATGGCGACTGACAATTCCGACACCTTTCCGAAGTTGTTACGCCAGCATGCAAGCCGGCGCGGTGGCAATCCGGCGATACGCGAGAAGCGGCGCGGTATCTGGCGCACCATGACCTGGAGCGATCTGGCGGGCGAGGCGGGCGTGCTCGCCTCGGCGCGAGGTTTGAAACGCGGCGCCCGTGTCGGTCTCATCGGCGACAACCGGCCCCGTCTTTATGCCGCAATGGCCGCCGCGCATTGGCTCGGTGCGGTTCCCGTGCCGCTCTATCAGGATGCCACAGCGGAAGAGATGGCGCCGTGGATTCAAAGCGCGCAGATCACCCACATCTTTGCGGAGAACCAGGAGCAGGTCGACAAGGTGCTGGAAATTCTGCCGCGCTGTCCGGCGGTCACCTGCATCGTCTTCGACAAGGATCGCGGCATGCGCCACTACCGGCAGCCGCAGCTTGTCAGTTACGCCGATCTTGTTCAGCAGGGCAAAGACCTGACGGAGTCGCGGCGGGCATTCCTCGACGAGGAGGCGGCGCGCGGCAAAGGCGATGACGAGGCTTTTGTCTTCTTCACGTCGGGAACGATGGGGCCGCCCAAAGGTGTGGTGCTGTCACACAAGTCGCTGATCGACCGTGCGCGCACTCTCGCGACCGCGGAAGGCATGACCGATCGTGACGTTGCGATGGCGTATCTGCCGCCGGCATGGCTTGGCCAAAACTTCTTCAGCTATGTGCAGCCGATGGTCGTTGGCCACAGCGTCTGCTGCCCGGAATCCTCTGACACGATGCTCGCCGACATGCGCGAGGTTGCGCCGAGCTGCTTTCTTGCAACCCCGCGGGTGCTGGAGGCGCTGCTGACGCAGATTTCGCTGCGAATGGACGAAACGGGCGGCCTCAATCAAACCCTGTACAACCGGTGCATCGAGGGCGCGCGCCGCGCTGCTGCGGGCAAGGCCGTGTCCGTCGGCGACCGCCTCGCCTCCGCTGCCGGGGGCATCCTGATCAATGGCCCGCTCCGCGACATGCTGGGGCTCAGCCGCGCGCGCGTGGCCTACGCCGCGGGCGATGCCGTCGCGCCTGATCTGCTTGCGTTTTTCCGATCGCTCGGAATCAACCTGAAGCAGCTCTATGGCTCGACCGAGTCGGGCTTTTTCGTTGCCGCGCAACGGAACGGGACTGTGAAGGCGGAGTCGGTCGGGTCAGCCGCCGACGGTGTTGAACTCAGGGTTTCTCCGCAGGGAGAAGTGCTCGTCCGCTCGCCCGGCCTGTTCAGGCAATATCTCGATGACTCGCAGGCGACCTCGGAGGCTTTGGATTCCGAAGGATGGTTCCGCACCGGTGACGCAGGTCATCTCGATCCGGACGGTCAGCTGCGGATCGTCGATCGTCTGAAGAACATTGGAGCGTTTAGCGACGGCTCCTTCTTTGCCCCGAAGGCCATCGAAAACAGGCTGAAATTCGTTCCCTACATCAAGGAGGCCGTGGTGTTCGGCAATGGGCGCGAGTGCGTCTGCGCGCTTATCGACATCGATGGAGCCGTAGTTGGCCGGTGGGCCGACAAGCGCGTCATTTCCTATACCGGTCACGCCGATCTCGCTCAGCGCGGCGAAGTCTATGAGCTCATCGCCGATAGCATCGCGAGACTCAACGCGGAGCTGGGGCGCGACCCGAACCTGTCCAGATATCAGACCCATCGCTTTGCAATCCTGCCAAGCGAACTCAGTGCCGACGACGGTCTGCTGACCCGCACCGGCAAGTTGCGGCGGAACAGCATCGCCGAACGATACAAGGCTGTGATCGATGCCATGTATGGCGGACAGGCGGACGTCAAGTTTGACATTCCGGATGGCGGCCCTGCGGGCACGTTCGTGGATCTGAAAATTCACGACCTCAAGACATCCGGTCAAGGATCGGTCAGGAGGGCCGCATGAACATCGCGGTTTCCGTCCCGCTGCCATCGCAGCGTGCGTTCGAGATCGGCGGTCCGATCCTCGAACTCAAATCCATCTCACTCCGGTTCGGGGGCGTACATGCGCTGACGAATATCAGCTTCGACGTTCTGGAACACGAAGTGAGAGCGATCATCGGCCCGAACGGCGCCGGCAAGAGCTCTATGCTCAACGTCATCAACGGCGTGTACGTGCCGCAAGAAGGCAGCGTCATCTTCCAGGGCGAGCACCTGGAGGGCATAACGCCGACCCGTGCCGCCAAGCTCGGCATCGCGCGTACGTTTCAGAACATTGCGCTGTTCAAGGGCATGACTGTGCTGGACAACATCATGGCCGGCCGCAACCTGCACATGCATGCGAACTTTCTCGAAGTCGCTTTGCAGACGCCGCGTGCGCGGCGTGAGGAGAGTGAGAATCGCGAAGTTGCGGAAGAGATCATCGAATTTCTTGAGATCGAGCATATCCGCAAGACGCCGGTGTCACGGCTGCCCTACGGCCTGCAGAAGCGGGTAGAGCTCGGACGCGCGCTCGCCGCGGAACCGAAGATGCTGCTGCTCGATGAGCCGATGGCCGGCATGAACATCGAGGAAAAGCAGGACATGTGCCGCTTCATCCTCGACGTGAACGATCATTACGGCACGACCGTCGTGCTGATCGAGCATGACATGGGCGTCGTGATGGACATCTCCGATCGCGTCGTCGTGCTCGACTACGGAAAGAAGATCGGGGACGGCACGCCCGCCGAGGTGCGGTCGAACCAGAACGTGATCGATGCCTATCTCGGCGTTGCGCATTGAGGATTTGTGATGGGGGACTTCTCTTTCTTCCTTGAGGTTCTGATTGGCGGATTGCTATCGGGAACCATGTATGCGCTCGTCGCGCTCGGTTTTGTGCTGATCTACAAGGCCTCGTCGGTTTTCAACTTTGCGCAAGGGGCGATGGTTTTCTTCGCCGTTCTCTCCTTCGTCGGGTTCATGGAACTGGGCCTGCCGTTCTGGGCGGCTTTGCCTGTGGCCGTCGGGCTTATGGTTCTCGTCGGCATGGCGACCGAACGCTTCGTATTACGGCCGTTGGTGAGCCAGAGCGAAGACACTCTGTTGATGGCGACGATCGGCCTCGCATTCGTCATCGAAGGTGCCGCCCAGCTTGCCTGGGGCGTCGACGTGCGCCGGCTCGATCTTGGCGTCCAAGATGAGCCGATATCGATGCTGGCGGATAACCTTGGCATCCTGGTCAGCCAGCTCGATATCGCGATCGGACTGATCGCCGGCATCATGGTCATCGTGATCGCATTCGTGTTTTCGCGCACCAAGGTCGGCCGCGGATTGCGCGCGGTCGCCGACGACCATACGGCGGCGATGTCCATCGGTATTCCGCTCAAGCATATCTGGATGCTGGTCTGGGCGACGTCAGGCGTCGTCGCTCTCGTCGCGGGAATGCTGTGGGGTGCGCGCAGCGGCGTGCAATTTGCGCTGGTGTGGGTGGCGTTGAAGGCGCTGCCGGTTCTGATCATCGGTGGCTTCACGTCCGTGCCGGGCGTGATCGTCGCCGGCCTGATCGTCGGCGCGGTCGAAAAGCTCGCCGAGGTCTATATCGGCCCGTATTTCGGCGGCGGCATCGAAGGCTGGGCGCCGTACATGCTCGCTGTCCTGTTTCTGCTGTACCGCCCCGAAGGGCTGTTTGGCGAAAAGATCATTCGGCGCGTCTGACGAACCGGCACCTGGAGCCTTGCAATGTTTTACAGAGAAGCCGGTCAATTTCGGACGAGTTACGCGCAAGACTCGCAGATTCTGCCGCTGCGGCAGGATCGCATCGGCATGGCGTTTATGCTGGTCGCAGCTTTCGCGGTGCCGTTTGTCTCGAACGACTATTGGCTGAGCGCCATCCTGATTCCATGGCTGATCCTGTCGCTCGTGGCGGTCGGCCAGAACATCCTGATGGGCTTTGCCGGCCAGCTATCGTTGGGTTCTGCGGGCTTCATGGCCGTCGGCGCCTTCGCCTGTTACAACTTCATGCTGCGCATCGACGGCATTCCGTTCGTCGTCGCCGTCATCCTCTCCGGAGTCTGTGCGGCACTCGTCGGCATCGCGTTCGGTTTGCCGAGCCTGCGCATTCGCGGTCTTTACCTCGCCGTTGCGACACTGGCTTCACAATTCTTCATCGTCTGGTGCCTCGACAAGTTCGGTTGGTTCAAGAATTACGATCCTGCGGGCGTCATTACCGCACAGAAGATCGTGATGTTCGGACACGAATTCACTAGTCCTCGTGACAAATATTGGGTCGTGTTCGTCATCGTCGCGGTGCTGGCGCTGCTCGCCAAGAACATGGCGCGAGGCAGCGTCGGCCGCGGATGGATGGCGGTTCGCGATATGGATGTCGCCGCCGAGGTGATGGGCCTGTCCCTCCTGCGCACCAAGCTTCAGGCATTCGCGATCAGCTCATTCTATTGCGGCGTTGGCGGTGCGCTGTTCGCATTCGCGTATTTGCAGACGGTCGAGCCGTCGGCCTTCACCATCGAACTGTCGTTCCGCATCCTGTTCATGGTCATCATCGGCGGGCTCGGCACCATCATGGGTTCGTTCCTGGGAGCGGGGTTCATCCTGCTTGTGCCGATCTTCATGAACATATTGTTTCATTCGCTCTTCGGAAACGCCATCGATGCCAGCGTGATTTCCGCGCTCGAGCAGGTCGTCTTCGGCGTGATGATCATCATGTTCCTGATTTTCGAGCCGCTTGGTCTGGCGCGCCTTTGGCAGCTTATGAAGGAGCGGCTGCGGCTCTGGCCCTTCAGGCATTGAACCAATCAAAACAGATAGACAAAGAGACGGCTTACGTCCGCACAACCACAACAAACGGAGGAAACCAATGCCAATCGACAAACGACTGCGCCGGGTGCTGCCCGGTGTCGCGATCGCCGGCGCCATTCTGGCTACGGCCACGATGCCGACGTCTGCGCCGGCCCAGCAGGCGGAACAATATTTTCCGGTCGCAAGCATGCGCGTCGGTCCCTACAACGCCATGGGTACCGGAATCTTCGGCGGGGTGATCGATTATCTGAACTACGTCAACATCAAGCACGGCGGCGTGAACGGCGTGAAGCTCGTCTATGAAGAGTGCGAGACGGAATACAATGCCGCCCGCAGCGTCGAATGCTACCAGCGCCTTCTGAACAGAGGCGACCAGAAGATGCTGGTATGGGATCCCTACGGCACGCCGCTGGCTTATGCGGTGATCGGCCGCGTGGCCGCCGACAACGTGGTGCTCGCCCAGGCCGGCTATGGCCGCACCGACGCCGCCGACGGCCGCGTCTGGCCGTGGGTGTTCGGCGCGACCGCCAATTACTGGTCGCAGATCGCCATGAAGCTGAACTACATCCAGCAGAAGGAAGGTGGCATCGACAAGATGAAGGGCAAGACCATCGTGCACCTTCACATCGACACCGCCTATGGCCGCGAACCGCTGCCGGCGATGCGCCAGATCGCAAAGGACTGGGGCTTCCGCCTGGTCGAAATTCCGATCGCCCCGCCCGGACTGGAACAGCAATCCCAGTGGCTGCAGATCCGCAAGGAAAAGGCCGACTGGGTGACGTTCTGGGGCGCCGGCGCCGGCATGAGCGGAACCGCGATCACCACGGCGGCCCGCACCGGCTTCCAGCGCAACAAGATCATCTTCGTCACCTTCGGCGGCGCCGAAGAAGACATGATCGCGGGCGGCGCGCAGGCCAAGGACACCAATGTCGTCGCGATGATCCTGCCGGGCAAGCAATGGCCGCTGATCGCTGACATCGAGAAGGTCCTGTACAAGGACAATCCGGGCAAGGGCAATATGCAGAACCCAAACCGCGTCGGCACGATTTACTACAACCGCGGTGTCATCGCGGCGGTCAACTATGTCGAGGCGATGAAGAATGCGCAGCGGATCCACAACAAGGTCGGCAAGCCGGTCAACGGTGCGGAATTCCGTGACGGTTACGAGGCGCTTGACTACACCGACAAGGCCTATCGCGAGAAGCTCGGCATCGACGGCATGCTTCCGCCGTACAAGCTGACCTGCCGCAATCACGAGGGTGCCGGCACATTCCATATGATGCGGTGGGACGGAGACAAATTCCAGATCATCAGCAAGGACTGGATCGGACCGAACGATCCGAAGATGATCCGCGCACTGATCGAGGAATCCGCGGAAAAGTACGCCAAGGAAAACAACATCAAGCTGCGTGATTGTCCGAACTGATCGGGCCGGTCCGAGCCTCACGGGGCGGGGGAGAATTCTCCCGCCCCGCAATTCAAAATCGCTTCAGGGAACGTCGCCATGAATGCCCTTGCCAGTTCCGTTGCCGAACGACCGGCGCCTTCGCCTGCGATGTCGGCCGATCCGGTGCTTGCGGTGAAGAATATCGAGGTTGTGTATAATCACGTGATCCTCGTATTGCGGGGCGTGTCGCTCGAAGTGCCGAAGGGCAGTATCGTTGCGCTGCTGGGTGGTAACGGCGCCGGCAAGAGCACGACGCTTAAATCCATCTCGACGTTGCTGGCGGCTGAGCGCGGCGCCGTCACGAAAGGCTCGATCGAATTTCGCGGTCAGCGCACGGACCAACTGACGCCGGGCGATCTCGTCGGCATGGGCATGGTCCAGGTGATGGAGGGGCGCCGCTGTTTCGGGCACTTGACCGTCGAGGAGAACCTGATCACCGGTGCCTATACCCGGCCGATCAGGGGAAGGGAATTGCAGGACGAACTGGAGAAAGTCTACGCCTATTTCCCCCGGCTGAAGATTCGGCGAACAAGTCTGGCGGGCTACACCTCGGGTGGCGAGCAGCAGATGATCGCGATCGGTCGCGCGATGATGGCCAAGCCGAACATGCTCTTGCTGGATGAGCCGTCCATGGGTCTGGCGCCGCAGATCGTGGCTGAGATTTTCGAGATCGTGCGCGATCTGAACCAGAAGGAGGGCGTGAGCATCCTTTTGGCCGAGCAGAACACCAACGTCGCGCTGAAAAACGCGGACTATGGCTACATCCTGGAAAGCGGGCGCATCATGATGGATGGCCCCGCCAAGGCCCTGGCCGAGAACAAGGACGTAAAGGAATTCTACCTTGGCATGTCGTCGGACGGCCGGAAAAGCTTCCGTGACATGAAGTCCTACAGGCGGCGCAAACGCTGGGTGTGATGAGCCGCCGCGCTTGCGGCGGCCGGTCAGAGCTTGGCCATTCGTTAGCTACGGAGTGCCAGTCTGTCGGCTTATCCATAGCCTGAGGCAATGGATGGCGCGGGTTTCGATTGCTTTTGGCAATTGAACGATAGGGATCCGGCCATTTGCGGAGCGCCCGGAGCAGGGTATCAGGAAGCCGAACGGACAGGACGTCGGCTTAAAATGATCGAAAAACTGGAATATCTCATCGCTCTTGCGCGTGAACGCCATTTTGGCCGGGCGGCCGAGGTCTGCGGCGTGAGCCAGCCCACATTGTCCATTGCTATCAGGTCGCTTGAGGATTCGTTTGGCGTCCTGCTCGTCCAGCGGGGCGGGGCCCGATTCCGGGGCTTCACGCCCGAGGGCGCGCGTGTGCTGGAGTGGGCGCGCCGGATCGTTGCCGATACCAGGGCCATGCATCAGGAGGTCGATGCGCTGCGGCGCGGCCTCGCGGGCCACCTGCGAATCGCCTCCATACCGACCGCGCTGGCGATGAGCGCGATGCTGACGACGCCATATCGTGCGAAACATCCGGATGTGAAGTTCAGCATCTTCTCACAGACCTCGATCGAGGTGCTGAGCATGATTGAAAACCTCGAGGTGGATGCCGGCATCACCTATCTCGATAATGAATCGCTCGGCCGGGTCAGCACCATCCCACTCTACGATGAGGAATATCGGTTGCTGACGTCGCCCCATGGAGCGCTCGGCAATCGGGATGAGGTCACCTGGGCCGAGGTCGGTCAGGTTCCGCTTTGTCTGTTAACGCCGACGATGCAGAACCGGCGGATCATCGACAAGCTGCTGCGCGGCTCGGGTGTCGAGCCGGCGCCGACGCTCGAATCCAATTCCATGATTGTTCTGTTCGCGCATGTTCGCACAGGCCAATGGGCGAGCATCATGCCGGCCAAGCTCGCCGAAACACTCGGTCTCACCGACAATGTCCGAGCCATCCCGATTGTCGAGCCGAGTGCGGCGCATTCCGTGGGACTTGTTTTTCCGGATCGAGACGTCACTACACCGCTGGTCGGTGCGCTTATCAGTGAAGCAAAGCTGCTCGCAGATATCCTCGCGCGCCCCGCACCGGTGGTTTGATCGGGACGCAAAATAGCGATCGGCTATCGAAATATTGGACTGCCATATCGTTCCCCAATTGGATTACGCAATTGGGCCATTCAGTCTAACGCATTGAATGAGAATTTGTTTTCGCTACTTTCGACAGACCATAAAGTGTCGAAAGTCACCGAGCCGTGTCCGAATTCGAAGCCTGGAATGTCGACCGCGCACA
>CAZIKZ010000058.1:0-17832 GCA_964539845.1 uncultured Hyphomicrobiales bacterium | reverse complement strand
AAATCTTCGAATTTCCGGCCCCATTTGACGAAGACCGCGTAATTCGCAGGAACGAACTGGCCATTCTTGATGGTGCCGCGAGATGACGTGGTGCCCTGGCCGGAATTGAAGACATTCGCGAGACCGGCGGTTGAGCCCTTGGCCTCGGTCGAAAATCGATCCTCGGCGAGGTCGACCAGCCAGGAGCCTTGTCCCAGCTTGATGCCGGCCAGCGTCACCGAAAAACGCGCATCGAGGCGGGCCTGAGCGTCAGCCGGCAAAGGAGCCGCAATGCTCAGGAAAAGAGCCCCGAGCGCCGCGCCAGTAACCGTTCTGACGACAAAATTCACCTGATCCTCGCGGGGCCATCGAAGGCCCTTCCGTTAGACCCATGCGCTCGGGCGGTCATCGCCGGCCCGGAGCCTAGAAACCTAAGCGATTCGGCACTAATATGCCGTTTCTGTGGTATTGCCGCGTTCGGTCGAGTCTTGACGCCCAGGCCCGTGCTCTCTATACGTCCGCGACTTAGCAAAAACGCAATCACGGCCTGCGCGCCAAGCTGCGCGGCCCCGAATATTCAGGAATTTGACCATGTCGCGAAAGTGCGACCTGACCGGTAAAGGACCGCTGAGCGGTCACAAGGTGAGCCATTCGAACCGCAAGACCAAGCGGCGGTTCCTGCCCAATCTCGTCAACGTCACGCTGACGTCCGAGACGCTGAGCCGCGCTGTGCGTTTCCGCATTTCGGCCAATGCGCTGAAGACGGTGGACCATCGCGGTGGCCTGGACGGGTTTCTGGCCAAGGCCAAGGACGTCGAACTGTCGCCGAAGGCGCTCGACCTGAAGCGCCAGGTCGAAAAGAAGCTCGCCGACGCGAGCTGACGTTTCCAGGATTTTGAATTCGGTCAATCGCCCGCGCAAGCGGGCGATTGCTTTTGCGCGCATGGATCGGGCTACTTATCGAGCAGCGTGAATTGCAGCAGGATTGTGCGCTGGATGATCGAGAAATTGTCATCCGAGATGAACGTCAGCACAGTCTCTCCACTCGCGGACCGGTGGATGCTCAGACCTTCCATATTGTCGATCTGAAATCCCATATCGGCTGAAATCAGCGTCGTGCCTTCGAGCACGGCCCCCGGCAGGACTTCAGACAGAGCAACGCGCCGAAGGCGCATGGCTACCCCACGGCGCCAGGAAAAATGCCGCTCTAGGATCAGAAGGTCTGAATTCGGCGTCACGGCACAATCGACGACATCGAACTCGTCTTTCAGCCTGACTGAAAACAAACCCGGCTTCGGTCCGCCGATCAGGAAGCCGCGGGTGTTCTTCGAGGCGTCGAGGCTGCGCTCCGCAATCGCAATCAGCGCACCGGCGATCGGCGTTCCTTTGGGCGCCACCGCAAGGCATTCGATGCCTCTGTTGCTGACGAGCTTGGCCATTTCCGGCGGAACCGGAACAAGCGTCGCACGCGACAACAACCCGCGCTTTCCGTAGTCGAATTTCAGAATACGATGCACGCGCTCAAGCGAGACATAGACGAAGGTGCCATCTTCGGCGAGCGCCTCGGTATCGTACCAGCCGCGTGCGGTGATCGGACGGCCGTCGCTGTAGAGCATGGGAGCGACTTCGGCATCGGCGATTCCGGTGGGCGTATCACCGCGATAAACGATGCGGCCGCGCAGCCAATGCGCTTTGTCAGAGATCGCCAAAAACTTGCCATCATCCGCCACACGAATACCCGACAAGCCTCCGAACTGCTTGTGCGACGACGAGAGTTCGAGCCCCCCGCGAAATACCAGATTGCCGAACTGACGACGCGTCGGCTCGCGTGGATCGAACGCCTCGATCGGCTTGGCCAGTATCTCGAGTTTTGACGGCGGCTCGGCGGGCGTCTGCGGCAGAAGCTGCGCCGAAGCGCCAAACCCGCTCAGCAGCACGAGCGCGGCCGCAAGCAACGGCCGGCGCAGATATTGTATCCTCACGAATGCAGCCTTCGCGGAATACGCCGGACCGCCGCCGCGGCGGCCGCAGCGCTGGCGTCGTCATCAAACAATTCGGCCAGCTTCTCGGTCATCGCGCCGCCGAGTTCCTCGGCATCCACGATGGTGACGGCGCGGCGGTAATAGCGCGTCACATCATGGCCGATGCCGATAGCGATCAGTTCGACCGGCGAGCGGGTTTCAATCTCTTCAATCACCCAGCGCAGGTGACGTTCAAGATAATTGCCTGCATTCACCGACAACGTGGAATCGTCGACCGGCGCGCCATCCGAAATCATCATCAGGATGCGGCGCTGTTCGGGACGCGCGAGCAACCGGCGGTAGGCCCAGTTGAGTGCCTCGCCGTCGATATTCTCCTTCAGCAGCCCCTCGCGCATCATCAGGCCGAGATTCTTGCGCGCACGCCGCCACGGCGCGTCCGCTGCCTTGTAGATGATGTGACGCAGGTCGTTGAGCCGACCCGGATTAGGCGGCTTGCCAGCGGCGAGCCAGGACTCGCGCGACTGCCCGCCTTTCCAGGCGCGCGTCGTAAAGCCCAGTATTTCGACCTTCACGCCGCAACGCTCCAGCGTACGCGCCAGAATATCGGCGCAGGTGGCGGCCACGGTAATCGGGCGGCCACGCATCGAGCCGGAATTGTCCAGCAGCAGCGTCACCACCGTGTCGCGGAAATTGGTGTCCTTCTCCCGCTTGAACGAGAGCGGATGCATGGGATCGACGATAATACGCGAGAGCCGCGCGGGATCGAGAATCCCCTCTTCGAGATCGAACTCCCATGCCCGGTTCTGCTGCGCCATCAAACGACGCTGCAGACGATTGGCGAGACGCGCGACGACGCCCTGCAGGTGCGACAATTGCTTGTCGAGATAGGTGCGCAGGCGGTCGAGCTCTTCCGGCTCACACAGATCTTCGGCTTCGATTTCCTCGTCGAATTTCGTGACGAAGGCGCCGTATTCCGGACCGCGATGTTCGTTGTGGCCCGAGCGTGGACGCCAAGGCTCAGACGGCGTTTCGGAATCGCCCATGTCGGCGTCGTCGGACATGTCCGAGCTTGGCGCGTCAGTCGCCTCCGCAGTGGCCTCCTGCGCGTCCTCGGCAGAGGCTTCCGCCTCTTCGACCGACATGCGCTGCAGGTCCTCGGATTCGGAAGATTCGCCCTGCTCGCCATCTTCATTCTGGCGGCGATCGTCCTCGCTCTCCTCTGAATCCTCGTCTTCCTCGGAATCGCGATTGCGATCCTCGCCCATTTCGAGCGCATCGAGCAGATCGTGGATGGCGTCGCCGAAACGCGCTTGATCCTCGATCAAATATTCCAGCCGGTCGAGCCCGCGCGCAGCCTTGTTCTCGATGATCGGCCGCCACAGCTCGACGAGCTTCTTCGCGGCCGGCGGCGGCGCCTGACCGGTAAGGCGCTCGCGCACCATCATCGCAATCGCTTCCTCGATCGGCGCGTCGGCGCGGTCGGTGATCTCATCGAACTTTCCGCGATGGAATTTGTCGTCGAGCATCGCAGAGAGATTTTTTGCAATACCCGACATGCGGCGCGCCCCGATTGCCTCAACGCGCGCCTGTTCGACCGCATCGAACACAGCACGCGCCTGCTGGCCGCCCGGAATGAGCTTGCGATGCACATTCGGGTCGTGACAGGCGAGCTTGAGCGCAACGGAATCGGCATGTCCGCGCACGATCGCGGCCTCGGCCCTGGTCAGTTTGCGCGGCGGCTCCGGCAACCGCACCTTGCCGCCTACGAGCCCCGGCCGCTCAGCCGCGAAGGCAACCTCCATCTCCGGACGCCTGGCGATGGCGCGCAGGCACCCGGTCACCGCTCGCTTGAACGGTTCAGTGGGAGATTCTTTCGGTGACGCTTTCGGCTTGTAATTCGAGGACATGGTCGATTCAGTCGTTCCGGGCAACCGAGCTGAACAAGGGAGGCCCGGAGCCGTAGCCACACTATCTCGATCGCGCACGGCGTATGGGCCTCCGCTTTCGCGGGGGCGACCGGTTACGTCAACGCAACATTCACCGACGACTCGGGCAGTTCCTGTCCGAAGCTGCGCTGGTAGAACTCAGCCACGATCGGCCGCTCCAACTCGTCGCATTTGTTCACGAAGGTCACGCGGAACGCGAAGCCGATATCGCCGAAGATGTCCGCATTCTCAGCCCAGGTGATGACCGTGCGCGGGCTCATCACCGTCGAGAGATCGCCGTTCATGAAGGCGTTGCGGGTGAGGTCGGCGATGCGCACCATCTTGCTGACGATATCGCGGCCTTCCTCGTTGCGATAATGCTTCGCCTTCGCCAGTACGATGTCGACTTCCTTGTCGTGCGACAGGTAATTCAGCGTGGTCACGATCGACCAGCGGTCCATCTGACCCTGATTGATCTGCTGCGTTCCATGATAAAGGCCGGTGGTGTCGCCAAGGCCGACGGTGTTCGCAGTCGCGAACAGCCGGAAACACGGATGCGGCCGGATCACCTTGTTCTGATCGAGCAGCGTGAGACGGCCGGATTGTTCAAGCACGCGCTGGATCACGAACATCACGTCCGGGCGGCCGGCGTCGTACTCATCGAAACACATCGCAATGTTGTGCTGGAGCGCCCAAGGCAGAATGCCGTCGCGGAACTCGGTGACCTGCAGGCCGTCACGAATCACGATCGCGTCCTTACCGACGAGATCGACGCGGCTGATATGGCTGTCGAGGTTGACGCGCACGCACGGCCAGTTCAGGCGGGCAGCCACCTGCTCGATATGCGTCGACTTGCCGGTGCCATGATAGCCGGTGACCATCACGCGGCGGTTGCGCGAAAAACCCGCGAGAATTGCGAGGGTCGTCGGACGATCGAACAAATAATCCGGATCCAGATCAGGCACATGCGCGTCCGGCTCGGAATAGGCCGGAACCTCGAGATCGGAATCGATGCCGAATACCTGCCGGACCGACACCTTCATGTCGGGCAGGCCGCCGGGGCCCTGGGCAATTTCTTGGGATGTAGCCATTGCTTCTCCATGCGCCAGCCGGACCGGGGCGCGCAAATGTCGCTTCAGGTTGGCAAATCGGGCGCCAACCTAGCAGAAACGCCAACCGGCGCGAAACCCGTCAGCGTCTGTGCGTGTGTCGGGATGCACGGGGAAATAGGTATTCCGGGGTCTTCCGGAAAGGCGGGGCAGGAATGCGATCGGCGAAAGACCGAGCGGGCCACCCGATCAGCAGAACCCCGCCGATTTGAGATAATTGTAGGCTTGAATGATCTCGATCAACCGATCCTCGGTCGAACGGTCGCCGCCGTTGCTGTCAGGATGGTGACGCTTTACGAGGTCGTGAAACTTGGTCTTGATCTCGACGCGCGACACCCCGATGTCGAGGCCAAGCGTATTGAACGCCTTGCGCTCGGCGTTGCGGATCGTTCGGCCTTCGGGTTTGGCGCGGGGACCGGTCTGGGCGCGTCCCTCACCTCCCAGCTCGTTATACATTGCGAGCGGGTCGATCCCGTTCTCGGCGTAGAATCGGCCGGGATCGGTATGCTTGCCGGTCCCCATCTTCCAGGTCGGCCGGTGTCCGGTCAGAGCGTCCTTCTGGTACTTGCGGACGTCGTCATCGGTCATTCCCTGGAAGAAATTGTAATTCTGGTTGTACTGGCGCACATGATCCAGACAATAACGCCAGTAATCCTTCTCGCGTCCACGACCCTTGGGCGCGCGATGTGTCGACTCTTTACGGCAACCCTCCCACTCGCAAACGTGCTCAGTCGCGCGAGGCCGCCGGTCTTCGCCGGGCTTCACGCGAATCTTATCAAACAAGGGCGAGTCGAATTTCATGGTGTGAGAGTATGCGAAGATTGCGCGTTCGTGTTCAAGACTTGACATTTAGGAGATTGATCCGGCTTCAACCGGATCAACCGCGAAACAGGCAGACGACCATGCAAACGAAAGATGTCATCACAAAGAAATTGACGGAAGCTTTCACACCCGAAAGCCTTCGCGTCGAAGACGAGTCACATCTGCATGCAGGCCATGCCGGACATCGTCCAGGCGGGGAAACACACTACCGCGTCCATATCGTATCGCAAGCCTTCAACGGCAAGAGCCGGATCGAACGTCATCGCGCCATCAACGCCGCTTTGGCGGCCGAGCTTGCTGGCAGCGTGCATGCCTTGGCGATCCATGCCACGGCACCGGGAGAAGGCGTGTGATAGTCTAACCCAGCCCCTGCCAGCGGCTCAGGCGCTGCCGGCGCGAACCCGCTGCGTCTCCGGGTCGGTTTCCGTCTCCCGAGCCCGCGCTGCCGGCTGCAAAATCTCCGACATGCGGGACGCGACGTTGCGCAGCTTGCGCGTATCCTTCTCGCTGTTGACGTAGATCCCGGTCTTGCAGGTAGGCAAGACAGGCAGAAAGTGTTCCCGCGCGATCTTAAGATCGGAGGGCACGAGCCGTTGCGGTAGAACTATGTAACCGAGGCCGGACCTCGCGGCAGCAAGATGGGCATTGAAATCGGACGCACTGAACACGATCGAATACGATAGCCCGGCATGCTCCAATGCTTCGATCGCGAGTTGATCCGAAACACCATGCGGCCAGCTCTGCAGAGGTATAGGAGAGCCCGGGCTTGTGCTGAAGCCCGGCAGACAAACCCAGCACATCGCTTCGGACCATTGCTCCAGCTGCACCGCGAGAGCAACCTCTTGCGACGCGACGAACGCAAGATCGAGATAGCCGCTCGAGAGATTGCGAGCGAGTTCACCTGACGCATCGCAGGTAAATTGCAGCCGCTCACCTTCGGCTGCTGTCCGGCACACGACGATCAGGTCCGGCAACATGCTTGCGAATACGCTCGGAACTCCGATACGGATCGATTTCGCAACCGCGGCAGTTCCTGACAGCGATAGAATCTGGTCGTTCATAGCGAGAATTCGCCGCGCATAGCGGCTCACAATCTCACCCTTCTCGGACAGCGAAATGCCAAAACCAGATCTGACGAAGACTTCACCGCCGACGAGTTGCTGAAGCCTTTTGATCTGCGCGCTGATCGCGGGCTGCGTCAGATTCAGAGCCTCGGCCGCCTTCGTAAAGCTACCGGACTCCTGGATGACAACGAAGGAGCGCAGGAGCTCGATGGGAATGTTCTGGGCTTCGTGTCGACGCTGCATTTTCTCCCCGGTGTTTGCGGCCACGCGAACCAACTCAAGGAGTCGCTCATGTGCGCGCACCGCGCACTGACGGGACGCCGGAACAACGGCCGCAGACTCGGGCCGCCGAATGACAAAGGGCAACAGCCAACTTTACGCCTCGCCCACCGACGAATTACAACCCAAGATTCATCTCGGTCGCTTTCGGTGTAATCAAGTTCCGCATTGATGCATAATTTTCGATACCGTCCAAACCTTTATAAGGCAATCAGAAACGATAATTTATTCAGAATACTGACCGCTTGCTCTGTGCGACGAAAGGCCAATGATCATGCAATTTTTAATTGAACATAAATCAAATGAATAAAGGTGCGCGCCATTTCCGAAGTTTTTCGTCGCAGCTTTTCCGCCGCCGCGCCCAAAAAAGGATCGCTACCAGCCAGCAGCCCGAGTCAGCGGCGTGATCCGGAGTGACGTGATCCGGTTCCGGTCTTTCAACAGAACACCAAAGCGGAAGCCATAAAACGTGAAGGTCTGACCGACATCCGGAATCGAACGCGCTTCATGAATCACCAGTCCGGCAATTGTGGTGGATTGCTCGTCGGGAAGGTTCCATTCCATCGCGCGGTTGAGATCTCGGATCGGGACGCTGCCTTCGACGTGAACAGAACCATCCGGCTGCGGCCACACGCCGGGCAGGTTGACGTCGCGCTCATCGGTGATGTCGCCGACGATTTCTTCGATGATATCCTCGAGGGTCACCAGACCCATCACTTCGCCGTACTCGTCCACGACCAGTGCAAGCGGCGTCTTGCGGCGCCTGAACGCCTTGAGTTGTTCGGTTAGCGGGCGGACGGTCGGCACGAACCAAGGTGGCCGCGCAAGCGACACCACGTCGATCCTGGAGAGATTGCCGCGGGCCTGCTGAATCGCGACCAGCAGATCGCGCACATGCAAAATGCCGACGAAATTGTCGGAGGTGCGACTCCACAGCGGGATCCGGGTGACGGGCGCGTCCAGCACGGCTTTCAGCACATGCTCCGGGCTCTCGTCGGCGCAAACAGTAATCATTTCCGTGCGGTGGATCATCACGTCGGAGACCTGCAACTCACGCAGGTCCAAAACACCGCCCATCATGTCGCGGTCGTGCTTCTCCACACTGCCATCGCGATGGAGAAGATCCATGGTTCCGCGCAGCTCCTCGCGGGCCGAGAGGATCGGCTGGCTTTCTCCCACTTGCATGCCGAAGATCGACAAGAGCCACCGAACAAGTCTCTCGATCCAGATCAGGATCGGACCGAGTATCTTGACCACCCAATAAATCGGCCGGGCCACCAGCAATGCCGCGCGCTCGGGCGCATTGATCGCGATGGTCTTCGGCAATACCTCGGTGAAGATCACCACCACGGCGGTCATGACCAGCGTCGCGTAGACCACGCCGACATCACCAAACCAGGCAAGCATGATTCCGGTCGCAAGCGATGACGCGGCGATATTGACCGCGTTGTTGCCGAGCAGAATGCCGCCGATCAGCCGCTCACGCGCCTCAGTGAGCCGGTTGACGAGCTTTGCCTTGCGATTTCCGGCCTTCGCCATGCGCAACATGCGAGCCCGCGAAAAGGCCGTCAGAGCCGTCTCGCTGCTCGAAAAGAAAAATGAGAGCGCGAGGCAGACCAGAATCGCCAGCAATGCCAGCCAGTCTTGAGCGTCCATCGATCAGGCGAGTTGACCCGTGAGAAATTCGCGGACATCGGCGACGTCGATATCGGGTGCGATGAAGCTCTTGCCGATGCCCCGCGCCAGGATGAACGTCAACCTGCCCCGTTTGACTTTCTTGTCTTGACCGATGAGCGCGATCAGCCGGTCCGCATCGGGCCGCTCACCCGGAATGTCGGCGATCCGCGTCGGCAGGCCGACCGCGGCTAGATGCTGCACGACCCGCTCGGCATCCGCCGGTGCGCACAGCCCACGGCTGGCGGAGAAAGCGAATGCGAGCACCATGCCGATGGAAATGGCCTCGCCGTGATAGAGCCGATCGGTGAATCCGGCAGCGGCTTCCAGCGCATGGCCGAAGGTATGGCCAAGATTGAGCAGTGCACGGTCGCCGGTTTCGCGTTCGTCACGCGCCACGATCCGCGCCTTCATGCGGCAACTCACCGCGATGGCGTGCTCACGCGCCGCTGTGCCCGCGAACACGTCGCGCCAATTGGCCTCGAGCCATGCGAAGAAATCGGCATCGTCAATCATGCCGTATTTCGCGACCTCGGCGTAGCCCGCGCGCATGATGCGCGGTGGCAGCGTATCGAGGAGCGCGGTGTCCGCGACCACCAGGATTGGCTGATGAAAGGCGCCGACAAGGTTCTTGCCGTGGCGCGAATTGATCGCAGTCTTGCCTCCGACGGAGGAATCGACCTGCGCCAGCAGGGTGGTCGGCACCTGGACATAGTCCACGCCACGCCGTACCGCCGAGGCTGCAAAACCGGCGAGATCGCCGATGACGCCTCCGCCCAGTGCAACCACCAGGTCGCCGCGCTCAATGCGCGCCGCGACCACATCCTCGCAAACGCGCTCGAACATCGGATAGCATTTCGATGCCTCGCCGGCGGGAATGATGATGCGGCTGGTCTCGATCCCGGCCTGCGCGAGCGATGCCTCCGCCCGCGCCAGATGATGCTTCGCGACGACCTCGTCGGTCACGATGGCGACGCGCGCACCGGAGCGCAGTGCTGCAACCCGCGCGCCAAGGCTCGCCAGAAGGCCACGTCCGATAACGATGTCATAGGCGCGCCCGGCAAGCGCGACATCGACCACGATTGGATCGCCGGACCGCAGCGCTGCGGTCATGGCCGGTCGCTCCGCGCAACGCAAAGATGGGTGGCCAGCGCCTCGATCACCTCTTCCACAATAACCTCATGCGATACGTCCCGCGATTCGATCGTCAGATCGGCGAGCGCATAGACCGGATAGCGTTCGCCGATCAGTTGTTTCAACGTTGTCTCAGGGTTGGCTGTGCGGAGCAGCGGCCGGTCGGTGCGGCGCTTGATCCGTCTCATCAGAATATCCAATTCCGCATTCAGCCAGACCGAAACACTCTTCTGGCCAATCAGCATGCGCGTCTCGGCGTTCATATAGGCGCCGCCGCCGGTCGCGAGCACCTGCGGCCCGCCGTCCAGAAGACGCGCGATCACCCGCGCCTCCCCGGAGCGAAATTCCGGCTCGCCACGAACCTCGAAAATTTCCGGAATGGTCATCCCGGCCGCTGCCTCAATCTCGGTGTCGGCATCGACAAACGGCAGGGCCAGCCGCGTGGCCAGCTTGCGCCCAACCGAGGACTTGCCGGCGCCCATCATCCCGATCAGCACCAGCGAGCGCCTGCCGAGCGCGCCCACGATCCCGGCCTCCAGGGTGCGGGGAGCGCTATGGGCGACGGTTTGCGGCATTCGGGCTCCTTCGGATCGGCCCGGCACTATACCATGAGCGCAGGATTGCAAGACCCGTCACCCGCCTTGTTCTCGGCCGCTTGCGGGCCCATCCTTGTCAGGCTGGCGCGAACATGTTGGTACTCACGCTTCCGCCCCGTCATCGAGCCGCCGATATCCGAGCCCCATGCCGAGCCTGTTCCGCTTCCTTGCCGCCGTCGCGATCATCGTCGGGGTGATCTATGGAGGCATGCTTGCGCTCGCAGTGCTGGTGAAGCCGCAGTCCCGCGAGATCAGCGTGACGATCCCGCAGGACCGGTTCAGCAAACCGCGCTAGCGGAGGCCGCTGTCATGCCCAGCAAGGCGACCGGAGCAGGCCACAAGCAGATCAGACTGTTTCTGGACATGCTGGCGGCCGAGCGCGGCGCCCGCCCTAACACGCTGTCGGCCTACCGGTCGGACCTCGACGATTTTTCGGACTATCTGGCCTCCAGCGGAGCGAGCATTTCGGAAGCCACGAGCGATGACATCCGTGGCTATCTCGGCGATCTCGCGCGACGTGGCCTGCAGCCGACATCCGTTGCGCGCAAACTCTCGGCGGTGCGCCAGTTGTACCGGTTCCTGTATGCCGAGCGATACCGGCCGGACGATCCGGCCGCGATCCTGGAGGGACCCAAACGTGGACGCTCGTTGCCGAAAACACTGTCGATCACCGAGGTCGAGCGGCTGATCGTCACAGCGCGGAGCCAGACCGACAATCCGGAGCTCACGGCGGCCGAACAGCAGCGCGCCGCACGCCTGCATTGCCTGCTCGAACTGCTCTACGCGACCGGGCTCCGCGTCTCTGAACTGGTCGCCCTGCCGGCCTCCGCGGCCCGTCGAGATCAGCGCATGCTGATCGTTCGCGGCAAAGGCGAGAAGGAACGCATGGTTCCGCTCAACGACGCCGCGCGTCAGGCAATGGTGCGCTATCGTGCCCTGCTCAAGGACACCAAACATCACGACGCGGCCTGGCTATTTCCGTCCTTCGGGCAGGACGGACATCTGACGCGGCAGCATTTCGCTCGCGACCTCAAGGCACTGGCGAGCCAATGCGGGTTGCGTTCGGATGCCGTGAGCCCGCATGTCCTGCGCCACGCCTTTGCGAGCCATCTTCTGCAGAATGGCGCGGATCTGCGCGTCGTGCAGACGCTCCTTGGCCATTCCGATATTTCGACCACGCAAATCTACACGCATATCCTCGAGGAGCGGCTGAAGAACCTGGTGCGCGACCTGCACCCCCTGAACGACGCAGACCCTCAAACAGGCGCGGGCCGCTAACACCCCGAAAGGGGGCTTGCTTGACTTGCGCCCGGCAAAGCGTCATGTGCCGCCCGGCCCCGGCACCCTGCCCGCAATTACCCGAACGCGATGCGCTCTTATCTCGATTTTGAAAAACCAGTCGCCGAACTCGAAGCCAGAATCGAGGAACTGCGTGCCGTGCAGACCGATGGCGGCGGCGAGGTTCAGGTCGACGAAGAAATCGCCCGGCTGGAATCGAAGGCGGCGGCCACGCTCAAGGATCTCTACGGGGAACTGACACCCTGGCAGAAGACCCAGGTCGCACGGCATCCGCAGCGGCCGCACTGCCTCGACTTCGTCAACGCGATGATCGAGGACTTCGTGCCGCTCTCAGGCGACCGCAAGTTCGGCGACGACGACGCCATCGTGGGCGGCTTCGGCCGATTCCGCGGGGAAAGCGTCTGTGTGATCGGCCACGAGAAGGGATCGAGCACCGAAGCGCGGCTGAAGCATAATTTCGGGATGGCCAAGCCGGAGGGTTACCGCAAGGCGGTGCGCCTGATGGACATGGCAGATCGCTTCGACATTCCCGTGCTCGCGCTTGTGGACACAGCCGGCGCCTATCCGGGCATCGGCGCGGAAGAACGCGGCCAGGCTGAAGCGATTGCCCGCTCGACCGAAGCCTGTCTCAATCTCGGTGTGCCGAATATCGCCGTCGTGCTCGGCGAAGGCGGCTCGGGCGGCGCAATCGCGATCGCGACCGCGAATCGGGTGCTGATGCTGGAGCACGCGATTTATAGCGTGATTTCGCCTGAAGGAGCGGCCTCGATCCTGTGGCACGACACCACCAAGGCGCAGGAAGCCGCGACCAACATGAAGATCACGGCCCAGGACCTGGTCCGGTTCGGGATCGTGGATGAGATCGTCGCCGAGCCCGCTGGCGGGGCGCATCGCGACCCGCAAGGTGCGATTGCTCTGGCGGCCGATGCGATCGCGGCTTCACTCGCAGCACTGAAGGAATTCGACCGCGCGACAGTGCGCCAGATGCGCCGGGACAAGTTTCTCGCGATCGGCCGGACCAAGATTTAACCACCGGCACATAATACCGTTAGCCGCGTTTTCACTGTGAATTTGACACGTTAACCTTACCGGGGTGTTCCACGCCCTGCTTCCGCCATAATGCCGCCGCCTTGAAAGCCTTGTATTTTTCGCGATTTAGCGGTCGTTCGTCGTGCTATCGTGAATAGGCAGGGGCTTGCCGGCCCCTTGCGCAGCGTGGGACAGAGAGCTAGCACTCCGTCCTGTGGCTTGGGGAAGGCCGATCGTGGGGGCTAAGGGTTTGACTGCACGCCCTGTTCTGTTGCGGACGCTGATGGTGACGGCGGCCCTGCTGGGTGCCGCTGCGCTGCCGGGCTGCAAGTCCGACGGCAGCCTTCCCTACACGTCCGGCAAAGCGACCGCTCCCATTCCGCCAAAGCTGCTCGCGGACATCTCCGACAAGAATATGGATGTCGCCTCGCCGATCCTCGTGCGGGTGTTCAAGACCGAGTCCGAACTCGAGGTCTGGAAGCAGGACCGCAGTGGCCGCTACGCGCTGTTGAAGACCTATCCGATCTGCAAATGGTCCGGCGACCTCGGCCCGAAGGTCAGGGAAGGCGACCGGCAGGCGCCGGAAGGCTTCTACGATATCACGCCCGCGCAGATGAACCCGAATTCGCAGTTCTATCTCGCGTTCAACATGGGCTATCCGAACGCGTTCGACCGTGCACATGACCGCACCGGCGCGCATCTGATGGTCCATGGCGATTGCTCGTCACGCGGCTGCTACGCGATGACCGACGAGCAGATCCTCGAAATCTTCGCGCTCGGCCGTGAATCGTTCTTCGGAGGGCAGAAGTCGTTCCAGGTCCAGGCGTTTCCGTTCCGTATGACGCCGGTCAACATGGCCAAGCACCGTAACAATCCGAACATGCCGTTCTGGCGCATGCTCAAGGAAGGCTACGATCATTTCGAGGTGACAAGGCTCGAGCCCAAGGTCGATGTCTGCGAGAAGCGCTACGTGTTCAACGCACAGGGCGCCAATGGCCAGCCTGCGAACTTCAGCCCGAGGAACGCCTGCCCGACCTACCAAGTGCCGCAGGAGATCGCGTCCGCTGTCTACAGCAAGCAGCGCAGCGATGAGATGCAGGTTGCTCAGCTCGCGTCACGCGGCACGCCTTTGGCTCCGGTCCGGTCCGGACGTGATGGCGGCATGCACCCGACCTTCGTCGCGAAGCTGCAGCCACGCGAAGTCGTCGACGAGCGCGGCAACGTAAAACTCGTTGTCGATCGCAACGCAGCCTCCAGCCTGGTTGCCTACAACGCGCCGGTATCGAACGACGCCGACATCACGAGTTCGGCACGCGCCGCCGAGCCTGTTCGGGCCGCCGATGTGCCGCTGCCGCGCACGGCACCGCAGGCTCAGACCGGCGCGCGTCCCGGAGCAGAACCGAGCTTCACCGAGAAACTCGGAAACCTCTTCCGGCACGGAACGACCAATCCGACACCGCCGACGCAGGTTGCCACCGCCGAGGCGCCACCGGCCCCGAAGCGCGAGGGCATCAAGTCACGGGTCTCCAAGATGGTTGGCCTGCGCGGGTCGAGCAATCCGCAGGCGGCGACCGAAACGCCGGCACCAAGGCAAGCCGCCGCGACCTCCGCTCCGGCACCAAAGGTCAAGACTGCGGAAGCACCGGCGAATTCACCCGCGCCTGCCCCCTCGCAGCCGAACGGGATGATGAGCGGCGCGCAGCCGGCGCCCTCCTCCAACAACTTCGATAGCCGCTGGAGCGCCTTCCGTTAGGCAAAGCCTCCGGGACGCGGAGTTGAGGCCGGGCCGGTCAAACTCACACGGGCCGCTGACGACTCATTCGGCCCTGCCATTCGGGCCGGCCTTCACCCGAACTTTGGTTGCGATCGGCCCGGTATCTCCGACTTCCTCCACATAGCTGAGTGCGTCGCCGCGTTTCAGCCGGTCGAAATCGCCGATCAGAAGCGCATTGCGGTGGAAGTAGAGCAATCCGCCTTCCTTGGTCATCAGGAAGCCGTGGTCTCGCTCCGGCAGCATCTCCGCGACCTGACCGAGGAATTCATTTGCCGCCTCGTGGGTCCGCGCCGCCTTGTGGTCCGACATCCGCTCCTTGAACGCGCTGAGTTGACGCTCCGCGATCCGGAACGCTTCGTTGATGGCGTGATGCAGATCGGGCCGCTGATATTTCCGTTGCAGGTGCTCCGGCTCGTGGGAGACCACGATATCTTTGTGGCCGGGCAAGCCGATCTCGATACGCACCACCGGCGGAATCGTCTGCTGCACGTTGTTCGCACGCTGGTCGACGCGAACGCGGCAGGATGTCAGGCGCTTGTAAATCTCTTCGAGGCGGGCGACGTGATTGCGGATTTCGTCTTCAGCCCAATCGGACTGTTCGGCATTGTGAAACGCAATTTCGAGGGGGACCTGCATGTGGGCACTCGCTGGGTCATTCTATGATTGCCAACGCGCAGCCGAGCGGATTGGTTTCGGCTGCGGCGACAGCGGACATTCCCAATCAAAAGGCCGGGCTTGCGCCCGGCCTTCATAACTATCAGACTTTCCCGCGAACTGCGAACGAACGCTTACCCAAAGCGGCCGTGGCAGTGCTTGTATTTCTTGCCGGAGTCGCACGGGCAGGCTTCGTTGCGCCCGACCTTACCCCAGGTTGCAGGATTTTTCGGATCGCGATCGATCGCACGCTGCACGCCACCCTCCGGTGACAGGGTCGCGTCCGCGAAGGCCATCTCGTCCTCGCCGGTGAACGGATCGATCTTGTGCGCTTCCATGTAGGGAAGCTGTTGCTGCTGGTCTTCCGGCGGGGCCTGCACCACTTCGACGCGCATCAATTGCGCCGTGACGCCCTCGCGCATATTGGCGATTAGGGCTTCGAAAAGCTGGAAGGCCTCCGACTTGTACTCGTTCAGCGGATCGCGCTGGCCGTAGCCGCGCAACCCCACCACCTGGCGCAGATGCTCGAGCATGACGAGATGCTCGCGCCACAGATGATCGAGCGTTTGCAGAAGGATCGACTTCTCGACATAGCGCATGACCTCGGGGCTGTATTGCGCGATCTTCGCAGCCATATGCTCGTCGGCACGCTTGTTGATGCGATCTCGCACCTCCTCGCCGGCAATGCCTTCTTCCTTCGCCCAATCCTGGATCGGCAGATCGAGACTAAGGATGTGCTTGACCGCGTCCTGCAGATTCGCGGTGTCCCATTGCTCGGGATAGGCATTTTCGGGGATGTGCTTCGACACCAGTTCGTCGATCAGCGCGTGGCGCATGTCGGTCACGGTCTCGGCGACATTGTCGTCCTTCATCAGGTCGATACGCTGATCGAAGATCACCTTGCGCTGATCGTTGGCGACGTCGTCATATTTCAGGATGTTCTTGCGCAGATCGAAGTTGCGCGCCTCGACCTTTTGCTGGGCCTTTTCCAGCGCCTTGTTGATCCAGGGATGGATGATGGCCTCGCCCTCTTTCAGACCGAGCTTGGTCAGCATGCCATCGAGCTTGTCCGACCCGAAGATGCGCATCAGGTCGTCGTCCAGCGACAGGAAGAACTTCGAGCGGCCGGGATCGCCCTGACGGCCGGAGCGGCCGCGCAGCTGGTTGTCGATGCGGCGGCTTTCGTGACGCTCGGTGCCAAGCACGAACATTCCGCCCGCAGCCAGCGCTTTTTCCTTCAGGCGCGTGACCTGATCGCGGATCTCCTGCGCGCGCTTCTCGCGCTCCTCACCCTCGACCCCGATCAATTCCTGCTTGATACGCATGTCCGCATTACCGCCGAGCTGGATGTCGGTACCGCGACCGGCCATGTTGGTTGCGATCGTGATCGCCCCCGGCACACCCGCCTGCGAGACGATGTAGGCTTCCTGCTCGTGGTAGCGCGCGTTCAGGATCGCGAAGACCTTGGTCTTCTTGGCGCCCTCGTCGCCGGTGTAAAGCGCCGCAAACGCATTGGGATCGGTGAAATCGTGCGCCTCCCAGCCTTCCTTGCGCAGCATCTCGGCTAGCGTTTCGGACTTCTCGATCGAGGTGGTGCCGACGAGAACAGGCTGACCACGCTGCTTGCAATCCTCCAGCAGCGTAATGATCGAACGGTATTTCTCAGTGTTGGTGCGGTAGACCTCGTCATCCTGGTCGTCGCGCAGCATCGGCCGATTCGTCGGCACCTCGATGACGCTGAGATTGTAGATGTCGAGAAACTCGTCGGCCTCTGTCAAAGCCGTTCCGGTCATCCCCGCAAGCTTGTCGTACATGCGGAAATAGTTCTGGAAGGTGATCGAGGCGAGCGTCTGGTTTTCCGGCTGAATCGGCTGATGCTCCTTCGCCTCCAGCGCCTGGTGCAGGCCCTCGGAATAGCGGCGGCCGGGCATCATGCGGCCGGTGAACTCATCGATGATGACCACTTCGCCGTTACGCACGATGTAGTCCTTGTCGCGCTGGAACAGCTTGTGCGCGCGCAGGCCCTGATTGACGTGATGGACGGTGGAGACGTTCTCGATGTCGTAGAGCGAGGTGCCTTTCAGCAGGTCATCGGCGCGCAGCCACTGCTCCATCCTCTCCATGCCCGCTTCGGTGAGATGCACCGTGCGCTGCTTCTCGTCGACCTCGTAGTCGGTCTTGTCGAGGCGCGGAAGGTACTTGTCGATGGTGTTGTAGAAATCGGAACGATCGTCGAGAGGACCGGAAATGATCAGCGGCGTGCGCGCTTCGTCGACCAGAATCGAGTCGACCTCGTCGACGATCGCAAACACATGGCCGCGCTGGACCATGTCCTCCAGCCGGTACTTCATATTGTCGCGCAGATAGTCGAAGCCTAGCTCGTTATTGGTGCCGTAGGTGATGTCGCACTCATAGCCTCGCTTGCGCTCCTCGTCGTCGATACCGTGCACGATGATGCCGGTGGTCAATCCGAGAAAGCCGTAGATCTGACCCATCCATTCGGCGTCGCGCT
>CAZIKZ010000057.1:0-17837 GCA_964539845.1 uncultured Hyphomicrobiales bacterium | reverse complement strand
TGTGCGCCCAGAACTCACGGCGCTTCATCAACACGCTCCGCTCGCCCTCGAAAACAACTTCGTCTCTCTCATTGACACCGATATGCCGGAAGCGGACGATTCCCGCGTCCTCGCGATCCGACGGCGACGTTTCGAGCACCTCTGTGATCGCGTACAGCGTATCGCCATGCAACACCGCCTTCTTCAGCCGGAGCTTGTCCATTCCGATCTCCGCCAGAGCGTTGGTGGCGGTCTCCTGGCTCGACAACCCGATCACAAGTGAGATCGTGATCCCGCCAAAGACAATCCGGGTACCGACCGGGGTGTCTTTCATCTTGTGTTCGTTGAAATGTCCGTCCGCGGTGTTCATCACCAGATTGGTGAACATCACGTTCTCGATTTCGCTGACCGTCTTCCCACGCGCATGACGCATCGCGTCACCGACGGTGAAGTCCTCGAAGTACCAGCCATCCGCGGTAAGACCAGATATCTTCGTCATGCCGTCAAGTCATCCATCATGAAAGGGGTGTGCGCCGGCCGTGTCATCGGTGCGCTTCGCGGACCACCATATTTGTCCGCTTGAAGGAGATGACCTTCTTGTCATCCTGGTTGAACCCTTCCGTCAGCCAGGTCACTACACCGTGCTTGGGCCAGGACTGCGAGTCCCGCTTGTCGATGACCGTGGACCGCGCACGCAACGTATCGCCTTCATAGACCGTCTCGAGATAGTCGAGCTGCTCAACCCCAAGAAATGCGCCACCGGCCTCACTCAGATCCTCCACGGACAAACCGAACACCGTGTTGAAGACCAGCAGCGGGTTGACGATAATCCCCTTGTGGCCATGCGCCATGGCGAAGGGTGCGTTGAACGTCATCGGGTTGAAATACAAAAAGAGCGTCGAGAACAGCGAGTTGTCGCCCGCATTGATGGTGCGGCCCCAATGATGTTCGAATACGCGCCCAAGCTCATGCGTTTCGAAGCTTGTCCCCCGCTGCAACCGCCGAGCGCGCTTCACGATGTCATTCATTCTCAACCCGTAGAATATCGCTGTTCGTCGCCCAATATTGCGACGATTGCCGAGAAAAACATGGCCCTGACAGCCCGTCCAGCAACCATCAGACTTTTCAGCCCGATATCACAAGCGTGAAATCAGCCAATTGCATTGTGGCGGCCGACACGCCTGAGCAGAAGATCGGAATAATCGCGATAACAACTTTTGATCTTTCCCAGCGGGGCGCCAATCCCGACCGCCATCGCAGGCTGCCCTTCGATCCGGGGCAGAAGTGCAGCAACCACGCCGGCATCCGGAGTGGCATCGCCAAAGCTCGCCGAGTAACCGACATCGCGTATCTTGCGCACTTCCTTGAGGACAACGTCGATCTGCTGAGCGGGCGTGCCGGGCGACCGTTCGGAGTTGATTCGGCGGACAATAGACTTGATCTCGGCGTCAGATTTTTCCGAAAGCAGCGCCCGGCCGACCGCTGTCTGGCAGAGCGGCCTTATCGAGCCCGGTTTCATATAGAGACGCACCGGATTCGTTGCCTGCGATACATGAATATACATGGCGTTGACGCCATGCTGCACGCCGACCACCACGGCATCGCCGGTCGCACTTGTGAGGTCGTGTGCGATCTCCATCGGACTGACCGGCATCAACTCTTGATCGAAAAGCCAATTGCCGAGCAGGCCGACCCTCAGGGTCGCACTGAATGTGCGCCGGTGAGGGTCATGACTGAGGTAGCCAAGCTTCACCAGCGAATGCAGGAGAACGGACGTGCTGGATTGCGGAAATTCCAGTTCGCTTGAGATCTCGTTCACGGTCATCGCCCGTCGCCGCTGAGCGTAGAGTTCGAACACCTGAAGCACGCGCTTCGCGGATTTTACAACCGCTACCGTCATTTCCCTCTCCCGTGTCCTAGGTTCTGGATTTCCCCAGCAGCTGATCCGAGATCAGTCGCAGCTGAATCTCGGACGTCCCTTCGAATATTTTTGTCAGCCGGGAATCTCGCCAATACCGTTCGACGGCATGGTGCGTCGTGTAGCCCGCACCGCCATGGATCTGCAGCGCTTCGCTGGTGACGCGCTCCGCCATCTCGGTCGCGTGATACTTCACCATTGCCGCTTCGGTGTCGCAGCGCTGGCCGGTATCGATCTTTCGGCAGACGGAATACAGCAATTGCCGTGCGGCCTCGATCTCCGTTGCCATGTGCGCGATCTTGAACCGTATGGCCTGGAACTCGGCAATCGGGCGACCGAACTGGACGCGGTCCTTTGCGAAGGCAATCGCATCTTCAAGGCCGCCCATCGCGAGGCCGATCGCACGCGCCGCGGTATGCGCACGCGCGACTTCGAGACCGTTCACCGCAAGATAGAAGCCCCTGCCCTCTTCGCCGATCATGTTTTCAGCAGGGACGGCCACACGATCAAATGACAACTCCCACGTCTTCCAGCCGAAATAGCCGATCTTTGGAATCGGCGATCCTGACACGCCGGCCGGAAGTTGCCCTCGCGGCTTCTCCAGAAGGAACGCGGAGATTCCCTGATGCGGAGGCTTCGTGCTGTCCTTGGGACGCGTTCGCGCCATCACAAGAATGAAATCGGACCCGTCTGCAAACGTGCACCAATACTTGTTTCCGGTGATAAGCCATTGATCGCCATTGCGCTCGGCGCGGCAACTCAAGCCGGATACGTCGGAGCCGGTGCCGGGCTCCGACATCGCGAAGGCGCCAATGAATTCGCCGGATGCGATGCGCGGTAGATAGCGCGCTTTTTGCTCGGGGCTCAGGAAGCTTTCGCGAAGCGGCGAACGGATGATGCTCGCGACGCTCATCCAGGCGCGGCTCAATTGCTCGGTAATAAGGCAATATTCGAGAGAGCCGAGACCGGTTCCTCCATACTCTTCGGAGACCATGATGCCGAAATAACCCATCTCGGCCATCCGGTCCCGCAGCGTTACTGGGATATCCTCCCGCAGTGGATCAAGCTCGTTCGCGATCGGCAGCACCTCGTTCAGCGAGAACTCCCTCGCCGTATCCCGAATGAGTATCTGATCGTCACTCAGCAGTTCAGCCATAACTATATTCTTCCAAGTCCCTGCGGGACGGCATCGAAGCCTGTAAGGCAGGCGCCGAACAATCCATCCCATAACCGCGCGGATCTGCGCAGCAGGACTATCGCCGGATAGCGTATCCTACGTCACCACCCTTCAATCACATACGTGATAATATAATCAAAAAAACGGTGCATGCGCATTCATCGCTACACCTGCAGCATCGCGGTCGTCATAATTCGCGAACTGGAGGGGTCGATCTGATGTTGCGATATGATGGACCCCCTCGGACTGGCGTCTTGGAGGAGCGATGACGGATTTGACCGGAGACGCCGAACGGCCCGCCGTCAGGCGCGTCAGCGCGCGGAGCGCCAATTTCGGCTACTGGCTGCGTCTCGCGGCCGCCCGCACCGCGGTTTTGATCGTGACGCTGGGACTCTGGCAATTCGCGTCCGAACGCCTGATCGATCCATTCTGGGTCAGCAGCCCGGCTGCAATCATCGGGCGCCTTCTGTCCTGGCTTCCGACGGAGATCTTCTGGATCCATCTTCAGGTGACCCTGATCGAAACGATTGTCGGCTTCATTGCCGGGACCGTGTGCGGCGTCCTCCTCGGCCTTGCACTCGGAATGAACCGCTACATCGCGGAGATTCTCGACCCATTCATTGTGGCACTTTACAGCCTGCCGAAGGTCGCCCTCGCCCCGCTCTTCATATTGTGGTTCGGCATCGGGATCTTTTCGAAGATCGTGCTTGTATCGTTCGGGGTGTTCTTCCTGATGTTTTACAACACATTCTCCGGCGTCACGAGCGTGGACCGCGATCTGATCGACTCGTTGCGATTGATGGGCGCGAAGCGAATCCAAATTGCGCGAACGGTCATTCTTCCGGCGACGATGGTCTGGATCTTCACGGGTATGAAGGTCTCGGTTCCGTACGCGCTTATTGGCGCGGTCGTCGGCGAGATGCTCGCGTCAAATCGCGGCATCGGCTATCTGGTGCAATCGTCGGCTGGGCAATACGACACCACCGGAGTGTTCGCAGCCCTCACCGTCCTGATGATCATTTCGGTCGGTATCCAGTCGCTGCTGAAGCAGGGCGAAAAAGTCTTCCTGCATTGGCGCGACTGAGCGCCGGCAGTCGCGGTTATCCGGCGGCGACCGCAAGCCGGACACTGTCCTCGAGATAGCCCCACACTTTATCGTGCAGTTGATTGAACTGGCTGTCGAACCGAATCCGGAATACGTCACGCGGGCGCGGAAGGTCCACCGGCTCGATAACCGCAATACGGCCCGGCCGGCCCGTAAACACGACAACACGGTCGGCCAGCGCAATGGCCTCTCCCACATCGTGCGTCACAAAGAGCGCGGTGCAACGCGTCTCTGTCCAGATGCGCAGCAGCTCACTCTGCATGACAAGCCGTAATTGCGAATCCAGCGCCCCGAACGGCTCGTCCATCGCGAGTATCCGGGGCTGATAGATCAGCGTACGCGCCAGCATCACGCGCCGGCGCATCCCGCCTGAGAGCTGGGACGGATAGTGCTTCTCGAAACCCATAAGCCCGACAAGCTCGATGTAACGCCGAACCTTCTCGCGTTTCTCGTCGCGATCGACGCCGGCAATCTCCAATGCCACCGCCACGTTTTGTTCAACCGTGCGCCACGGCAGAAGCGTATCCTTCTGGGTCAAATACCCGAGATCGGTGTTGGGCGCTGAAATCCGACTGCCGCGGTACCGGACCTCACCGGAACTTGGCTTGAGCAAACCTGCCGCCAGGTTCAGCAGCGTCGATTTTCCGCAGCCGCTTGGACCGACGATGGCGACGAATTCGCTCTCATTGATGTCGAGCGTGATGTCCTCACAGGCGACGACCTCCGAGCCGGACACCTCAAACCGTTGCGTGACATCTTCGTATGACAGGATTGGAGATCGACTCACACAGCCTCCTCAGGGGACCATCCGCGCGCGAGCGAGGCGTCGGAACCGGATCGCATCATTACGAAAATCGGTACACGCGACGAGCGCCGCACCTTCACACATGTGATATCTGGGGCGGCCATACTGGACCCCAAAATTTGCACGTCCTCTAATGAGCGATCGAAGTTGAGGAGCGTGACCATGGCCTCGTTGTATCGTTCTGCCGCATTGTCGCTGGCGGTCGCCTGCTTTCTCCACGCTACTCCTGCGACAAGTGTCGCATCCGAGCCGAAAAAGGTGTCGGTGGCGCAGGCCAGTCTGAGCTTCAACTTCATACCCATGTACGTCGCGCAGGGCCGCGGCTTCTTCAAGGACGAAGGTCTCGATCTGAGCGTAACCATGGCAGGCGGAGGACCGGCCGCGGTCAGCGCGCTTCTGAGCGGCGGTACGGATCTCGCGCTGTTCTCCACCAGCGACGCTGTGAATGTTCTGCGGCGCGGCAATGCGTCGCTGCGCGGAATCGCAGTGACGATGAATGGTATCCCGGCGGCACTGACGATCAGCCGCGGCGCCGCAGACCGCATCAAGATTTCGCCGGACAGTCCGCTCGATCAGCGCAAGGCCGCGCTCAAGGGATTGTCGCTGGCGATCCAGGCTGCCGGGGGCATCGAGGACTTCATCATCCGCGCGATCGCGCTCAGCAGCGGTCTCAATCCGGACCGCGACATCCAGATGACGCCGATGAGCGATTTTCAGGCGGTCCTGGCCGGAGTCAAGATGGGACGCGTCGATGGCTGTATCTGTCCGCCCCCGAGCGACACCATTCTGCAGCGCGAATCCGGTGCGATCCCGCTGATCGTTCCGGAACGCGATCTTCCGCAGACCCGCACCATGCATCTGTCACTGATTTTTACGACGCAGAAATATGCGGAAGCAAATGCGCAGGTTCTGGAGAAGGTCGTGCGCGCGATTGCCCGCGCCGAAAAGCTGATCGCAGCGGAACCGGACGCCGCCAAGGCGATCACCCGAAAGTTCTTTGAGCGGATGGACGACAAGTCATTCGATGCGGCCTGGGCATCGGCGCTTCCGCACATCCCGAGCAACCCGACGCCGACGGCCAAAGGCTTCGAGGTCCTGCATGGCTTCCAGAAGCTGGTCGGTTTCGCTCCGCAGACCGAGACGCTCGATTTCGGAACAATCGCAGCGTCGCAATACGCCGCCAAAGGCAACTGAGTCCAACCGGGACCGCCGCAACTCCGCAAGGCCATGCGCCAGGGCGCCATCTGTGCTGAATGAGTAATCTTTTTTCGCCTTTGACGCTCGGATCGCGGACGCTGCGCAATCGGATCGCCTTCACGGCCACCGTTTCGCTGATGGGGGAGCGTGGCTGCGTCGGCCCGAAACTGATCGACTTCCATCGCGAACGCGCGATTGGCGGCGCCGCCATGATCGTCACCGAAGGGATGGTGGTTCACCATTCGTCAGTGATCCACGGCTCCGCACTCCAGCTTTTCAGCCCTGCGATCGAAGACAGCCTGAAAGAGTTGGCATCGGAGGTCGAACAGCACGATTGCCGGCTGGTCGGACAGCTCTGGCATATCGGCCGGCAGAACCTGCTCAACCCGGTGGATGCAGCCGTTGGCGTATCCAATCAGCCGGACGCCCTGAGTTGGGTCGTCCCGCATGTGCTCGAGCCGGACGAAATCTCCGAGATTGTCGATGCCTTCGCAGTTGGCGCGCGCCGGCTGAAGGATTGCGGCTTCAGCGGAGCCGAACTGCATGGCGCGCACGGCTACCTGATCACGCAGTTCCTCTCGCCGTGGTCGAATACGCGCGACGATGACTATGGCGGCGATCTTCAGCGCCGCATGCGGTTTCTGAACCGGATCATTGAAGCGACGCGTGACGCGTGCGGGCGCGACTTCATACTCGGGCTGAAGATGCCAGCCGATGAAGGCGTGCGCGGCGGAATCGACATTGATGAAGCCGCGCGCATCGCACTCGCGCTGCAGGAGCGCGGCGGTCTCGATTACATCGCGTTCAGCCAGGGCAATTTCTCCGCCAGTCTGGAAGACCATGTGCCGGACATGCATTACGCGCCCGGCCCCTTTCTCGATCTTCACCGCCGGCTCAAGAGCAAACTGACCGGCACCGCGATCATGGCGGTCGGGCGCATTGTCGGAGCGGAGGAAGCCGAGCGGGTCATTGACGACAACATCGCCGACATCGTCGGGCTGTCACGGCCACTGATCAGCGATGCATCCTTTCCGGCAAAGGCGGCGCAGGGCCGCGCGCAGGACATCCGGCCGTGCATCTATTGCAATGTCTGCTGGGGCGAGACCGCTCTCGGGAAGGAACTGGCCTGCATTCACAACCCGATGCTCGGGCTTGCCGGCGAGGCAACCTGGACACCGCCCGTTGCAAAGACACCGAAGCGCGTGGTTATCGTCGGCGCCGGCGTGGCAGGCCTCGAAGCCGCCTGGGTCGCCGCAGCCAGAGGACATGACGTCACATTGTTCAGTCGTTCCGCGACCATCGGCGGACGTGCCCGGCTCGAGGCGATGCTGCCAGGTCGCGGCGAGGTGGCGCGCGTCTATGATTATCAGTTCGACCGCGGACAGGCCCATGGCGTCGCATTCAGGCTCGGCGAGGCGGCGACAATCGATACGATTGCCGCCATTGGGCCGGATGCTCTGATCATCGCAACCGGCGCGGAGATGCGCGTACCGTTCGACAGCACGATCGAGGCCGTCAGCGTACGCGAGTATGTGACGCGTGGACCAGATCAAACCAGTGACAGCACGGCGGTCCTGTTCGATTTCGATCATACGGCCGCGACTTATGCGACCGCGGATCTGCTCGCGGCCCGCTTCGCAAAGCTCATGCTGGTGACGACACGTCCGTTGATCGCGCGCGCCGTGCCGGTGGCGAGTGCCATCGGTGTGCTGAAGCGGCTGCATGCGAAGAGCGTGGACATTGTAGTCTCTTCCGCCATCGTAGGATTCGCCAACGGCACCGTCACATTGGTCAATGTCTTCAATGGCAACAAACGAGACATTCACGACGTGTCGGCGCTGGCCTATTCGACGCCGCGCATCGCAAACGATGCGCTGGCGCGTGAAGCGCATACGCGAGGCATACCGTTCCGACTGATCGGAGACGCCTATTCTCCCCGAACGATGATCGCGGCCATCCACGAAGGGCATCACGCGGCGATGTCGATTTGAGGATTTCGTCCGAACCGGGAATTAGCGCGCGAACTTGTAGTGAGCAAACGCCGCCGAAGTCACCGTGAACAATGCCGAAACAATCCAGATCGGCGCCAGCACGAAGATGGCTATCGCCCCCTGCCCGCAGATCGCGGTAACGCAGGCGGAAAAAAACAATGGCGTAAAAAGACACCAACTTGTTCCAACGCCGGATCATGGTTGAGTACAAGGGCACGTCGAACGCTGTCCACGAGGGTTACTCACTGACGATACCGTGAGGCAGTCCGCAGTCTGATCAACAATATCTACGAAATTGACTGCGACGATGCCAACACGCTCGCGGCTATCAAGGAGATCGCATTCGAAAATCAATACAACCCGGTGTTGGATATGCTGAACGAATGCCAGGGCAAGTGGGACGGAGTGAATCGACTCGACACGTGAAGGATTGAATATCTTGGTTGCGAAGACACCCCGCGCAATCGCGCGATCGGCCGACTGGTGTTGATCGCGGCGTGTCGCCGAGCGCGGAAACCCAGGTGCAAATTTGATCTGATCGTTGTTTTGGAGGGGGTCGAAGGGACCAACAAGTCGACTACCATCAGGGTCCTCGCCGGCGACGCATACTTTAGCGACCAGTCTATCCTCGGGGCGATCAGCATCAGAAATCCACTCGCGCTCGCACTCATTTTAACTATGTTTCGCGCTTGTCGTCATCCGCACATCGTTATCGGCCTTTCCTGCCTAAAACTCGTTTAACTCGCCCCCGCCTCCTTAAATTCTTCCGGCATCATTCCGTCTTCACCTGTTGCCTTTCGCGAATTTCCGAAAGATCGCGTTCGAGGAAACAGTTCAGCAAAGTACGGACTATGGCAATGACGGCGAGCCGTATCAGGCTGTCCCAGCCAGTGGTGATGGACGTTTCAAGAATATCCGCGGCGAGCTGGAAGGTCAGCCCGACCACTAGCCAGCGCGCAAAACGCAGCCAGATTTCGCGCTTCTCGTGTTGGGATGATGAGGACAAAACGGACTTCAGCGCGCCGAAGCAAGCCTCGATCGTGCCAAAAAGAATGACCGCCAAGGCGACCGCGTCGATGAGAACGACGGCTTGCTCCGTGATGATGACCAGCCATTCTTTCATGCGGCTCCCCCGCGCGCTGGATTCATTGAGGTCGTCAGTGCTGCGGCGGCCCCGGAGGGCCGCCGCCATTCATTTGGACTACGGATTAGTGTCCGCCGGACGCTGCCGCTTCGGTCATCTTCTCGACCACCTGGTCGAGACTGAAGCTTGCCGCCTTCTGGCGCGGCGGGAATTCCTTGAACGTCGCAAGGAACTCGGCGACGATCGCCTGCGCGGGCACAAGCAGGAAGATGTGCCGGAACATCCAGTCATAGTAGGTGTTCGAGGTTTGCTGCGCGCGTTCGTACGGGTCCATCCGCAGATTGAAGATGTACGGCGTACGCAGCACAATGAACGGCTCCTGCCAGATCTTGAGCGTGGTCTCGACGCGCTGCTCCATGAACAGCATCTTCCAGTTGTCGTAGCGGAGCGCCGCAACGTCACCCTCATCCGTGAAGTAGATGAAGCCCTTGCGCGGGCTCTTGGCATCCTTGCCCGTGAGGTGCGGGACCAGATTGTAGCCGTCGAGATGCACCTTGAAGGTCTTGCTGCCGATCTTGTGGCCCTTTTTCAGCTTCTCGGCGATGTCTGGCTCGCCGGCCACCGCCAAAATGGTCGGGAACCAGTCCAGATGGCTGATGATCTCATTCGAGACCGAACCAGCTTTGATCTTGCCCGGGAAGCGCACCATGCAGGGCACGCGATAGGCGCCTTCCCAGCTTGTGTTCTTCTCGGACCGGAACGGAGTCATGCCCGCATCCGGCCAGGTGTTCATATGCGGGCCGTTGTCGGTTGAGTATTGCACGAAGGTGTTGTCCGCGATCCCGAGCTTATCCAGGAAGTCGAGCATTTCGCCGATGCACTTGTCGTGGTCGATCATCACGTCGTGATATTCGGACTGCCAGCGGCCGGACTGACCACGGCTTTCCGGCTTCACATGCGTCCACGCATGCATGTGCGAGGTGTTGAACCACACGAAGAAGGGTTCGCCGGCGTCATGCGCAGCCTGGATGAACTTCTTGGCGGCGGCCATGAATTCATCGTCGCAGGTCTCCATGCGCTTCTTGGTCAGCGGGCCCGTGTTTTCGATCTTCTGGCCGCCCTTGCCGTCCGCCCAGCAATGCAGCACGCCGCGGGGGCCGTACTTCTTCTTGAAGTCGGGGAAATCTTTCGCGTTCGGGTAATCGACTTCTTCGGGCTCTTCCTCGGCATTCAAATGATACAGGTTGCCGAAGAACTCATCGAAGCCGTGCATCGTCGGCAAATGCTCGTCGCGGTCGCCAAGATGGTTCTTGCCGAACTGGCCGGTGCGATAGCCGAGCGGCTTGAGCGCCTCGGCGATCGTGATGTCCTCGGCCTTGAGTCCCAGTTCTGCACCGGGGAGACCCACCTTGGTGAGCCCGGTACGCAGACCGCACTGTCCAGTGATGAATGACGAGCGGCCGGCGGTGCAGCTCTGCTCTGCGTACGAGTCGGTGAAGCACATGCCTTCGTTGGCGATGCGGTCGATATTGGGCGTCTTGTAGCCCATCACGCCCTTGCTGTAGCAGCTGAGGTTCGACTGACCGATGTCGTCGCCCCACATCACGAGGATGTTCGGTTTGTCAGTCTTTGGAGCTTTAGCCATGTCTCTCTCCCGTGGTGATTAATAGTTGGTAGTTGGTAGTCGGTGCATCTTGATGCGGCGACGCCCACACCGGTTCGTTCCGATGCGCGAACGCGCGCCACGTTTCCTTCGCCTCAATTCGCTTGGTCCGCCGATCTCCTGTGGTGAAATTTCCTCTGTCTCAGTCGAAGGGCCCGATTTGGAACAGCATGCTGACGATGGCGGCGATTCCGATCAGCAGCAGCGCGACTGCGGTAATGAGTGTGAGCGACGTCGGAAAGCGGCTCTCGCCGTGGACGAGGCCGGCCTCTTTCATTTCCTGTCGGGTCGCACGCAACTCCAGCATGAACTGGACGTGATAAACGATGCCGAAAACCAGCATCGCGATACCGAGAAAGACCAACACAATTCCGAAATGGCGGGCCGGCGCGGAGCCGGTCAGCACGGCGCCGGCCTGAAGCTTCTGGAAGAACTGGAAGATCGTGAATCCAAAGCCAATCAGCGACAGCGATGTACGGATGACCGACATCAATGTGCGGTCAGCGCTCAGGCGCGTGCGCTGGAACGACATGCCGGTTCGGCGTGACGACATTTCGTCGGACGGGCTGAGCGTGCTCATGGCGCGCTCCTCGACGGCGAGCGCGAAAGATACCAGCGAGCGATCCGCGCGACCGGACCGCGGATCAGGAAATAGGGAATAAACGCAAGAAGGATGGCGATGACCAGCGCTTCGACCGGAAAGAAGCTCTTGAATGCGATGTATTGGTAGACCCCATCGAGCAGGATCGCGATCAGGATAATTTTTCCGGTCGCAACCGCACCTTCCCGCAGCCGCGCTTGACGCCTGTCGGGATCCGACATGATGGTCCAGAAATAGGGAGATCGGCCGGTGCGGGCATCCCTGATGCCATCGCGAACGGCGAAAATCGTGGACATGGCGGGCTGCAGAATGAAACGTAGAGCGAGCGCGTCGCCTGGACGGGCAAGGACGTGCTCCCAGATGCGCTTGAATTCCGAAAGTCCGACGCCGTGCAAGGCAATGCCTGCAGCGATCAATGCAACGATCGTGAACAGGATGATGCGCGGCAGATAGGAATTCATGGCTCGCATGCCCGTTGTCATGATCCAGCGCGCCTGCGAACGACACATCGAAATCCGATGTGGCTGGTGGACGTTTCGACTGGATGCGCGTGGCGCGCCGCCGGCCGGTAGCGGCGGCAATAATTGGGCGCGCACAGATGCGAACCGCCCTTTACGACCTTGCGCGGAATCCGGATGTTGGGCTGATTGAGGTCGTAACTCGCCTCTTCGCGGGCGCCACGTGGATTTTCGGGGATGCAGCAAGCCTTCGGCGCATCGGCCTCGTGCATGGGTGCGTACCAGTCCGTGGTCCACTCCCAGACGTTGCCGACCATGTCGTAGAGGCCATATGCGTTCGGCGGGAAAGCTGTTACCGGCGATGTGCGATCGAATCCGTCCGCGCAAAGGTTCTGATGCGGAAAAGTTCCTTGCCAAGTATTGGCAAGGTGCTTGCCGCCGGGCGTGAGTTCATCACCCCATGCAAACTCAGCGCCATCGAGGCCTGCGCGCGCGGCGAATTCCCATTCCGCTTCGGTCGGCAAATCCTTGCCGGCCCATATCGCGTAGGCCTGCGCGTCCGCGAGCGCGACATGCACCACAGGGTGATTGTCGAGCGCGTTGATGTTGCTCTTCGGTCCGTACGGGTGACGCCAATCAGCGCCCTTGAGGAAGGTCCACCACTGGCTCCAGTCCCTCAGATCGACCGGGTGCGAGGGCGGCATGAACACGAGGGAGCCGGCATACAGCATATGTGGCTGCGCGCCGGGATAGTCGGCCGGGTCGGGCGCAATCTCGGCTGTCGTGACATGGCCGGTCGCCCGGACGAACTCCTTGAACTGCCGATTCGTGACCGGCGCGCGGTCGATGTGGAAGCCATCCACCGTCACGCGATGGGCCGGCGCTTCTTCCGGGTAGTGCATGTCGGAGCCCATGCGAAACGTGCCGCCGTCAATCCAGATCATGCCGTCATGCACAGCGCCTTGGTCGCTGGCTTGCGAAAGGGCTGACGGTGGCGTCGATCGCTTGGAATAAGTTGCATCACAGTCGTCTCGCGTGCGTGCACAAGGCATTCATTCGGCGGCGTCGCTCATCGGGCGGTCCAGGATACGTCGATCGCATACGTAGCCGGCTGTCCCGCCCTGAAGACGGGACCTCCGGCCTCGGCGAACGAGTTTTCAATGTACGAAATTTTGGCTTTCAGCCCGACGAGCACCACGACAATGGCGCAGACAAACGCGACACTAACAATCTTGATATGGATGGCGCGACCGGCACTCAGAAGCGAGGAACCCATCGAAGGTCTCCCTGGTGGCCTGGCCGCTTTTTGCAGCGACCTTGATCAGCCTGTCCTCAACTCGATGCGGAGTATTAGGGGAGGACGCGCGATCGCCCTATCGGATATGCTGGCGCTGTAATAATCCCTTGAGGTGAGGGTTTAATACTCTTGCCTTGGCCAGAGCCGCAGCGGTGGACGCGGCCCAATCCCTACGCTCCAAAGCGTGCGACCGGCTCTGGGGGAGAGCCGGTCGCGAGCGAGCCTGGTCTTGTGCGTCGGGGGGACGTTGGGGAGACCGGGTTCGCTGAACTCCTTCTTTCGTGTTCGTTTTACTACCGGCCAGGTAGCAGCGTGGGTGCGGCGGCGGTTTCTAGTGGTCCGATTCTAACATTCGCATCCCTTCTCGGCAGGTTTTTGCGAATGTTAGAATCAAAGGACCACTAGCAAGTATTGGAATCTAGTGGAGCTTTGGATTTGACATTCGCTCCACTAGTGCGGCGTCTTGCTCGCGTCGTTACCGAGCGCCCTGTCCAGACATTCAATCAGACTGTCGTCATTGAATGGCTTGGTCAGAAAACCGCAGGCACCGGCTTGCAGGACTCGCGCGCGGATTTTCGGGTCCGGGAACGCGGTCATAAAAATGATTGGCATGCGGCGGCCTTCGGAAATAAGCCGATCTTGCAAATCCGCTCCGCTCATGCCGGGCATCTGGATGTCGGCGATCAGGCAGGATGTTTCCGCGACCTGATCGGATCGAAGATATTCTTCCGCATTGGCGTAGGTGGCGACGGAATAGCCCAACCAACGAATAAGGTCCTTGGTCGCTTCCCTGACGGATTCGTCGTCCTCAACGATGCAGATGGTGGGAACCTTGGGCAAGCGCGTGATCCTTAGCCAATCCTTGGGCAAACACGAAGCCTAAGAATAGGAAGCGCGGATGCGACGCGCCACTGTCCATTGATTAGATCCGACATGCATAGGGCTGAGTGAATAATATCTAGGTGTTATTCCGCGACGGAGTTGCACCTACAACCTCGGCCATACGCACCAGATCGGCCAGCGATTTCGCGCCCATTTTTCGCATGACGTTGCCGCGATGGATCTTCACAGTCACGTCGCTCAGGCCGGTTTCACCCGCGATTTGCTTATTCATCAGGCCGGCTGTGACCAATCCCATGATCTCCTGTTCGCGCGGGCTCAGCGAAGCGAAATTTGTTTTGACTTCGGATGACTGCTCTTCGGCTTCGACCCGGCCGCGGTCTTTTTCAAGAGCCAACTGCACGGCGTCGAGCATGTCCTGTTCGCGAAATGGTTTGGTCAGGAACTCGACCGCACCCGCCTTCATGGCCCGAACGGACATCGGGATGTCGCCGTGCCCGGTCATGAAAATGACTGGGATGCTGACATTGGATTTGGCGAGGTCGGATTGAAATTCCAGCCCGCTGAGTCCCGGCAGCCTGACATCGAGCACCATGCAGCCCCGAAGGTCCGATCGCGGTCGTCGCAGAAACTCCGCGGGTGATGCAAAGCCTTCCGCCTGCAACCCGACAGAGCGGAACAGGCTTAGGAGTGTCTCGCGGAGCGAGGTATCGTCGTCAATCACGAAAACGACCGGGACCGCTTCGACACGCTCAGGTGTCATGCCGCCTCCTTCCGAGCAGGCAAAGTTATCTGGAACACGGAACCATAGGGCTTCGCGATTGCCACGGAAAGCCGTCCACCATGGTCCTCGATAATAGAGCGGCAGATCGACAGGCCCATGCCCATGCCCTGGGGTTTGGTCGTGAAGAAGGGTTCGAAGACCCGATCCAGATTCTCGGGCTCGATCCCGGTCCCGGAATCCTCGATCGCTATGAGTACATTGCCAGACTCGTCTGCCGCCGACCGCATGCGCAGAATGCGTGGGCGGTCGCCTATGGATGCCATGGCGTCGTTGGCGTTCCTGACGAGATTCAAGACAACCTGCACCAGTTGAATGCGGTCTGCCGTAACCTCGGGGAGTCCGTCCGTCAGCCCCCTTCTGACCGATACCTCCCGCTCCTCCAATTCCAGACGCAACAGCGTGAGGACCTCACGTATGATGTCATTGACCTCAACCGGGGCTCTGGTGGAGGCCTCTTTCTTGAACATCGCCCGGATCGTCGCGATCACTTGGCTCGCACGATGCCCATCGCTGACAATCCGCTTGAAGGCAGCCGACGCTTCCCCAAGATTGGGCGTGGCGTGCGTCAGCCATCTGAGGCCGACATTGCCGCTCAATACGATGGCGGTCAGCGGCTGATTGATTTCGTGGGCGATCGACGCCGACATTTCGCCGGCCGCGGCGTGACGGCCCATATACGCGAGTTCTGCCATCCGGCGCCGCGCTTCCGCCTCCGCATGACGACGCCGGCCACGCTGGTACATCAGGCCGGCAATCAAAAGGGCCTGAGCCAGCAGCGCTGCCGCGATTGCCATGATCTGCCAACGGTATTGTTCCCATACACTTGGCTCGCGAAACTGAACAATGCTACCCGCTGGCAGCCGCGACTCGCTGATGTCCCACTTGCGCAATTCTCGCCAATCGTAGTTGGGAGGGCCAAATGCGACTGGGGGTGACTTGATGTCACCAGGCCGTTCGCCTGCGAGAATGCGGAGAGCCGCATCGGCCGCCTGACGGCCGAGGGTTTGGCTTTGAAGCAAGGGGCCGCCGACAATGCCCCGGCCCAACTGATAATCGCCGATGCCAAAAATCGGAGCGGAGGCGACCGCGCGAATGGCGTCGAGGGCGCGGTCCTGCGAATACGGAACGCCTCTTGCGTCCTCCGAGAGCAGATAGAAAAAGATGGCCGACTGCGGAGGCGGATCGGCGACGCGCTTCACCATCTCCTCGAAAGGCAGGTCGTCCAGCCAGATGAAATTCACGCGATTCTCAAACGAAGCGGCTGCCTTCCTTATTTCCGCGAGCCAGAACTTCTCGACTGGAGATTTTCCGATAATGGTAACGATGTTCTTCGTCTCCGGCCGGAGGCGAAGGGCATTCTCAAGATAAGCCGGAATATCGATCGCTAGAGAAACGGTGGTGTCGTTCGCCCCAAGGGGAGTGTCGGAAACGCGCCGCTGGTCTGCACCCGCGATTAGCATCGGCGTGGAGGGAAATAACTGCGACCGGTGACGCTGAACAAATGACGCCGCTGGCGCTCCCATAGGAACGATCAAGTCGAGCTTGCGACCGGAAAGAAGCGTCCGAAGATATTCTACGAACGGTCCTTCTTCCTGAGGATTCTGGAATCGCGCCGTGTCGAGCGACACCTCGTAGAGATCGATTGCTTCAGGCGACCTCTTGACGAGTTCTGCCCGAAAGCTCGCGGCCATATCGCTCCAGGGCGAGAAAGCATGGCCGAACGAATGCAGCAGCAGTACGCGCCGCGGTTCAGCGGCGGTTGTCTCAATGGCGAGCAGCAACAGAACCGCGAAAGTCCACGCCAACAATCGGCACAAATGTTTCACCAAGTCGCGCGCCCTCCACCCCGCGAAGAAAGAATACTGATTTGCTCAACCGAGCAAAAGGGGCGCGGGTTGGAAGATTGCGACGCTGCATTATTCCTGCCGCGATAGGGCGGCCCGGCGGGAAGGTGGCACCAAACACTGGCCAGCGGCAACGCCAACGCCCCAACGACAGCGTGACGCGACCACGGAAATACGTGACATGATTTTGGGGGCACATTTTTCCAGCTTCAGGTGGCCTCCTGGATTAGGCATACAGCCTTCGCGACCCACTTTGTTACTTTGTACCGTTTATTGATGGCGAGCCCGATTGCGGCCAGCGATTGCTAACCCCAGATTTTGGTTAGGTTTCGTTAAGCTTTCAATTTGAGGTCCTACATATTTTCTGACCACCCTTCATGCGCACGAACGGGCCCGGCCTGTCCATGGCGGGGAGGGGTCAGAAATCAGCCGTCAACACTGAGACGCTGCGCGGCGCCGCGGTAGCGCGGCCTTGAAAGCACGGCCGCGCTAATCAGCGAGGCGGTGTCATGAAGCGTGATTTATATGCGTCGCTATCGATCTGTATCTGAAGCACGACTGCGAGGAGATGTTGAGGTTGCAGAGCGGTCTGCCTTGGGCGGAAACGGCTTCAGCCAACTCCTGCTCGCCATTGCCCATGGGGCAAACTCGGAATCTCCAGGAAGCGCAAGTGGCGCTTGGTCGCATGTCGCGCTTCGAGTCTGTCGCTCGCGACCCCGCCGCTTACATGCGCCGACACGACGCGATCGATGGCATCGTCAATCCGCTTATGGCCGGGCTGCAGAAGGCGCGCCGGGTTGCCGCGAACCAGTAGGCGAGGTCCGCGCTGGCAGCCTTTCCACGATGGTGAGAGTGCCTGTCGTCGATCACTATTTCGATAACGGCTTCGCCTCTTCGGTCATGGAGCTTCGCAGCTCGGTCATGCTGGATTGGCTCACCTGAATCAATCCGCGCCGCGGTCGATCGAGATCCACGATGATGAAGACGAGCACGACAATGAGGCCGACCATAACGTAGGTCGCAAAAAACGCGCGATACCCGCCGAGCCCGGACGAATAGCCGACGATAAGACCGCCCATGAGAAAAGTGCCAAA
>CAZIKZ010000056.1:0-17876 GCA_964539845.1 uncultured Hyphomicrobiales bacterium | reverse complement strand
CGGCCAGATGCTCATCGAGCTTGTCGAAGGTTCCGCTGAAGCCGCCGCGCATCGATTCGAACATGCCGACGAAGGTTTCCACCTCCGCGCGTGTTGCGTTGATCGGCGAGGAGCGTGCGGTTACGGTCGTTGCGTCATCCTTCTCCTCGAAGGTGACGACGTTGTGGAGCTCGAGCGGAAACCGGTCCTTGAGCTGCGGGAACGGTGCGCGGGTAATGCCACCGGCCTCGTCCGAGAACGCGCTGATATATTCGAGGCGCGTCGGCGCATCGATCAGGCCGTAGACGAAGCGGCCATAGATCGGATGACCCGGCTGGAACTCCATCGCGTAATGGAACATGCCGCCCGGCCGGAAATCGAGTTTGATCACGCGGATCGCGGCGCCCTTCGGACCCCACCATCGTGCGAGTTGATCCGCCTCGCTGTAGGCACGCCATACCCGCGCGAGCGGCGCCTTCACGATGCGAGTGACAACGAAATCCTGCTCGATATCGGTCGTGGTCATGCGACCATCCTCCTTGTTTCTATTGATGCGCGTGTCAGTTCTTCTTCAGCGTGTGCGCGAAACTCCAGGCATGACCATACGGATCGAGCACCTGGCCGTAGCGATCGCCCCAGAACGCGTCCATCGGCTCCATCATCATGGTGCAGCCCGCATCGACCGCCCGCTTCACGGCGGTGTCGCAGTCCGGCACTTGCAAATGCAGGACGAATGTCGTCGCGCCATTCACCTTGGGGCCGAGCACCTTGCCGCCGCTGCATTGGTCGCGGAACTCGACGAAGTCGTCCATGAGGTAGATGTGACACCCGTTGACGATCATCGCGGCGTGCATCAGCCGCTTGCCGTCTTCGGCCGGCATCCGCATCAGTTCGGTGGCGCCGAGCGCCTTCTTGTAGAAATCGAGAGCGTCGGCTGCGCCTTCGATGACGAGATGAGGGACGACGCCCTGTGGCTGTTGATCCATGTTGGTTTCCCTTTGGTTCAATCGGGCAAATCTTCTCCGTTCATCCCGGCGCAACCGGGAATCCAGACTGCCCTGAGTCCGCGCTTGCGCGGGGACGAGTGGAGAAAGAGAAGATTAGAGGTCGACGAAACTCTTGAAGCCGCCCCAGAACATCCGTTTGGCGTCAAACGGCATTGTCTTCGGGTCCATCATCTCGGCGATGCGCTTATCCTTCATGACCTTCTTCATGATGGAGTCGCGCTGTTTGCGTGACTTGTAGGTGATCCAGGAGAACACCACGACTTCGCCCTTCTTCAGCTTCACGGCCTGCGGAAAGGATGTCCATTTGCCGGGCTTCACGTCGTCTGCAACGCATTCGTGGTAATCGATCGCACCGTGATCCTTCCAGACCTTGCCGGCGATCGTCGCGATGCGCGCATAATCCTTCAGCTTCTTCTTCGGAACAGGCAGCACAAATCCATCGACATAAGCCATTCCAATCTCCTCGGATCGTCTTGTTGTTGCCGGCTTGCGCCGATCAGTTTGAATGACAGCAATCGGCCTTTTCGGCGGCAACCCACCGTCCGGTGGAGGCGACATGACCGTGGGCGTCGTAGCGATCGTGGTGCCGCACCCAGTCGGTCAGACTGAAATTCGGGCCGTTCTCGTTGCGCCCCTTCGGTGTGAGATCGAGCAGCATGTACGATCCCAGCACCTCTTCGGCGCCGCGGCCGAAGGTGGAATAGGTATGGAAGATCTCTCCCGTCTCGCTCTTGTAGAAGACGCTGAAGCCGGACAGGTCTTCAAGCGGAACCGCAGTCTCCTGGTAATTGTAGGTGGCCTTGCCCTGTGCGATCTGTTCGGGCGTGAAGGAGACGTCGAAGTCGTAGTTGAAATCCGAGCCGCCGGACGACACCCAGTCGAAAGTCCATCCCATGCGCTTTTTGAATGCTTCGATCTCGTCGAGCGGCGCGCGCGCGACCGAAACGAACTTCACGTCGTGATGCTCGATGTGTTGAAGGGCGGCCTCGACATGATCGACCTCGAAAGAGCAGCCGACGCAACCGTCCTTCTGTCCCGGTGCGAGCATGAAATGCTTCACGATGAGCTGACTGCGGCCCTCGAACAGGTCGGACAAGGTCCTGCGTCCGGCTGTCGTGTCGAATACGTAGTCCTTGTCGATCCTGACCCAGGGCAATCCGCGGCGCTTTTCACTCAGCGCGTCGCGCATCTGTGTCATTCGCTTCTCTTCCGCGAGCAGCGCCTTGCGCTCATCGAGCCAGGCTTCGCGCGAGACGACGCGGTGATTTGCGATGGTCGATGCTGACATGGTGGTCTCCTTCACCTTTCGTCTGCTCCAATGACCTCGGAGAGAATTATGTTTTCGACGCCGGCAGTTCCGCGGATGGTGTCTGCATTCTCCGCGATCAACACGGCGATCGAGAACGCAGTTGCCGCAAGCGCGACCGCCGAGGTCAACCGGATCATCAGAAGGATGCCGGCACGCACGAGCCAGGTCACGGCATCGGCGAAAAGGGCGACGGGGCACATGAACATGACGGACTCGCTGCGTTCCTGATCGAGCTACGCTGCTGCTGCGTGAGCGGCCGGGAAGGGTTCGCGCCAGGCAGGAATGTCTTCGAGCTGCGATCTCCAGCGCGCGATATTCCTGAAGCCATCGAGCGGAAGACGGCATGTCTCGGCGTGCGGCAGCGTCGCCGAAATCGCGAAATCGGCAACGGTCAGATGATCGCCGAGCAGGAAGGTCCGGCCGTCCAGTTCGCGATCCAGCACCTCAGCGAACGGACGCAGGAAACCCGTCGCCTCACCGACCGCCTTTTGATCGACCTCGCCGAGGCCGAATGCCGGTTTGATGATGTAATTGAAATAGAGCGTGCCGGCGTGCCGCGTGAAGTGTTCTGAGTTCCAGCTTAGCCATTTCATCACTTCGATCTGCTTGGTTGGATCGAATGGCCACAAGTCGGATTTCGCGCGGCGCGCGAGGTGGCACATGATGGCGTTCGATTCCCAGATCTTGAGATCGCCGTCCTGCAGCGCCGGAATCTTGCCGTTCGGATTGATTGACAGATAATGCGGCGTCTTGTGCTCGCCCTTGGCGAGATCGACACGCACGAATTCGACCGGCAGGTCGAGATATTTCGCCACTGCGCAGGCCTTCCGGCCGTTGATCGTCTCGAAATAATAGAGCTTCATGGCAGCGTCTCCCGTGTTCAGGCAAACAGCGTTTCGAGCTTGTCGAGCGAGCCGGTCCAGCCGCGCTTGTGGCCGTCACGAGCCGCTTCATCGACGAACTTCTCGTGCAGCAGTGTCAGGATCGAGCCATCGCCATCACGCTTGATCGTGACGGTGACCTGCGACTCGCGCTCCTTCATCGTGTGCCATGCCCATGTGAAAACGAGCTTCTCGTTCGGCACCACCTCGCGATAGATGCCGCCGACCTGGTGGTATTCGCCGTCTTCGGTGTGGAAGCCGATATTGAAGCTTCCGCCGACGCGCAGATCGATCTCGGCCTTGGTCACCGGACCGGAATCCGGGCCGAACCACTTCACGATTTTTTGGGGGTCGGTCCAGGCGGCGTAGACTTTTTCCGCCGGCGCATTGAGACGACGTTTGAGGGTGAGGCTTGGCTTGTCGACGAAGTCGGCGCGGGCGACGGACATGACTCTTCCTCCACAAAAGCGGCAAGGCGATCGAGCTGTTTCGACCAGAACTGCGCGTAGCGGTTCAGCCACAGCATGGCGTCCTCCATGGGCGCGGCCGTCAGCTCACATGACACAACTCGGCCTTTCTTCGAGCGGCGGATCAGGTTGGCGTCCACCAGCACGTCGAGATGTTTCATGACCGCGGGCAGCGAGACCGGAAACGGCTTCGCGATCTCGCTCACGGACATGCCGTCCTGTTCGGCAAGCCGCGCCAGAATCGCGCGGCGGGTCGGGTCGGACAGGGCCGAGAACGTGGTATCGAGTGCGTCGTGTTGATAGTAAACCATGTGGTTAAGTATTGGCTTTTGGGAGCGCTCCGTCAAGAGCAAACGTCGCTTTTTTTCGGGGCCCCGGATGGCCTGGAAAAGCCTGCGACCGCAGATCGCGTTAACCCGCCGTTAGCTGGTTCGTAACGGCTTTAGGGGATCATCCGCCCGCGGAGCGCAGCATGGCGGGTTACGGCATCAAGAAGATGAACTGGACGCAGACGCCGTCGGCTTATGCAAGCATGACCGCGGCGCGCGAGAAGCGCAAAGCGTTTCAGGAGAAGTACGAAGCCAACATGCAGAACGTTGTGGCTTCGCTGCACACCGCATGGACTGACGTCGGATACAATATCGGCGAGATCGCGGCCAATCAGGCGTTGGCGCGCATCCGGGAAGAGGCCAAGGCCAAGCAGGAAAAGGCGCTGGCAGCGTTGGCTGCCGAGCAGAACCAGATCAACCCGCCGAAACAGTCGTCATTCAGTTACAACGATTCCGTCACGATGAGCGGCGGCGCCATCGTCAATCTCTCGGCCAACACGATCACCCATACCAATGGGACGGTGGTGGATCTGAAGACCGGCCTCAAAGTCAACGTAACCGTGTGAGACGACAATGGACGTCGGAGCGTTAGCGACCGCTTTTGCCGGCGCGCAAACCGCGCAACTACAGATGGCCGTTGCGGCGAAAATGATGAAGATGAATGCGCAGGCCCAGGGCGCCGTCGTTCAGGTGCTTGAGGCCGCACAGGAAAACATGAAGGCTCTGGTCGCGGCCGGTGTCGGCGGCAATCTCGATATTTCGGTGTGATCTTCAGTCTGGCGCGTTTAATTTCGCCCTCATCCTGAGGAGCGCCGAAGGCGCGTCTCGAAGGACGAGGGCGGCCCCATCCTTCGAGACGCATTGCTTCGCAATGCTCCTCAGGATGAGGCCGTGTAAGGGCGTCGAATGTATCAACGTCCCAGCGCCGTCTTGATGAAGGCGATCGCGTCGCTGCTCGCCCATTCGGCCGGGCCGGCGAGCGTCGCGACCTCGCAGCCATTCTTGTCGACCAGGATCGTGGTCGGCATGCCGAAGGCTCGGCCCTTCTCCTTCAGCACCTGGAAGATCTTTGCCGAATTGTCGGCATAATGGCCGAGCGATGCGATCCCGGTATCGGTCAGCCAGGTCTTTGCTTTCTCCGGATTTCGGGTGTCGATGTTGACTGCGACCACCTCGAAATCCGGGCCGCCGAGCGCCTTCTGCAATTCATCGAGCGCCGGCATTTCCTTCTTGCAGGGCACGCACCAGGTGGCCCACAGGTTCAGGAGTACAGTCTTGCCTTTCCAGTCGCCGAGCGTGCGGTCCTTGCCCTCTGCGTCGCGGAAGGCGAGGTCGGTCAGCGGGATTGGCGTCTTGGCTGGGGCAAGGGCTGCCACCTCGCCACGGGCCAGGGGCTTTAATTTTTCAGCAAGCTGGGCTGCGGGCCGGCAGGCTTCGGGAACCGCCGCATTGCGCATCACCGCGCCGATCCCGTATATCCCCGCGAGCGCTACCACGACGCCCGCGAACCCGCCCACAAGCATAACCAGCAGGCGCTTTTTCGCGAATTCAGGGGTATCGGACGGCATGGATCAGAACACTCTTAGGTCAGGGTCATGAGCAACAAGATGTGGGGCGGGCGCTTCTCGTCGAGCCCCGATGCGATCATGGAGGCGATCAACGCCTCGATCGACGTCGACCGGCACCTGTATCGCCAGGACATCGCCGCGAGCAAGGCCCATGCGGCAATGTTGGCCGAGCAAGGCATTATTACGACCGAGGACGCAACCCGGATCGCGACCGGGCTGGACACGATCCTGTCAGAGATCGAGCAGGGCAAATTCAACTTCCAGCGGGCGCTGGAAGACGTGCACATGAATGTGGAATCGCGCCTTGCCGAGCTGATCGGGGCGGCGGCCGGGCGGCTGCACACCGCGCGCTCACGCAACGATCAGGTCGCGACCGATTTCAAGCTATGGGTCCGCGACACCGTTGACCAACTCGACGCGTCGCTCGCCGATTTTCAGCGCGCGCTGGCCGAGAAGGCCTCGGAACATGCCGACACCGTGATGCCGGGACTGACGCATCTGCAGACCGCGCAGCCGGTCACCTTCGGCCATCATCTCCTGGCTTTCGTGGAAATGACGGATCGCGACCGAGGGCGCTTCGCGGATGCGCGCAGGCGGCTGAATGAATCGCCGCTCGGTTCGGCCGCTCTGGCGGGCACGTCATTTCCGCTCGACCGGGATATGACCGCGAAGGCGCTCGGGTTCGACCGACCGACCGCGAATTCGCTCGACGCGGTGTCCGACCGCGACTTCGTGATGGAGACGCTCTCTGCCGCCACCATCTGCGCTGTGCATCTGTCGCGGCTGGCCGAAGAGATCGTGATCTGGACGTCGCCGCTGACCGGCCTGATGCGCTTGTCCGACAAGTTCACGACCGGCTCTTCGATCATGCCGCAGAAGCGCAATCCCGATGCGGCCGAGCTTGTCCGCGCAAAAGCTGCGCGCATCGCTGCGTCGTTTCAGGCGATCGTGGTCGTCATGAAGGGCTTGCCGCTGGCCTACCAGAAAGACATGCAGGAAGACAAAGAAGGCGCGATGGATGCGCTCGGCGCCCTGTCGCTCTGCCTCGCTGCGATGACGGGTATGGTGCGCGACATCGAACCGGATATCGCGCGCATGAAGAAGGCGGCGGGGGAGGGCTACGCTACCGCAACGGATCTCGCCGACTGGCTGGTCCGCACGCTCAATATCCCGTTCCGGCAGGCGCATCACATCACCGGAACCATTGTGGCGGATGCCGCGAAAGCAGGTCTTCCGCTCCACCGCGTGCCGCTTGAGGATATGCAGAAGGTCGAGCCGCAGATTACCGAGGACGTTTTCAAGGTGCTTTCGGTCGACCGTTCGGTGCAGAGCCGGACCAGTTACGGCGGGACCGCCCCGAAGAATGTCCGTCTTCAGGCCAAGCGCTGGCTGAAACGGCTCGACAAGACCGCGGACTGAGGTTTTTGGGACGCAGCTTGAGAATTTTGGCGAGAAACCTGTGCGATCGGGGATTTCGCCATGATCGGTCGGTCTGATATGGTCCGTTCCGTTCGGGGAGTCCCTTTGTGATCCGTGGTTTGCCTGCCTTATCGTACCGCCTCGCGGCTGTGGCTTTGCTGGCCGCAGCGCTGGGGCTGTCCGCATGCGGACGCAAGGGTGCGCTGGACGCCCCGCCTGGTGGGCTTGCGGCCTCTCCGACCGGTTCGCTGGATCAGGAGACGTCCGAAGGCGGCGAGGTGCTCCGAAAGGGCAGCGCGCGCGGCCTGCCGATCATCCGGGGCCCGGATCGCTCGATCCCGCTCGACGTCCTTCTGAACTAATCCGCCATGCATCATTTTGCCTATCGCAGCGGCGGGCTTCACGCCGAAGCGGTGGACCTTGCCGCCATCGCGGACGCGGTCGGCACGCCATTTTATTGCTATTCGACTGCGACGCTGGAACGGCATTATCGGGTCTTTGCCGACGCGTTTTCCGATGTGCCTTCGCTCGTCTGCTTCGCGGTCAAGGCCAATTCCAATCAAGGTGTCATCGCCACTCTGGCGCGGCTCGGCGCCGGGGCTGATGTGGTGTCGGCGGGCGAACTGAAGCGGGCGCTGTCGGCTGGTATTCCGCCGAACAAGATCATGTTCTCCGGCATCGGCAAGACCGCGGCCGAACTCGCTTTCGCGGTCGATACCGGCATCCTGTGCGTCAACGTCGAATCCGAACCGGAGCTGGATCTGCTGTCGCAGGTCGCGTCCGCTAAGGGACGCAGCGTGGACATCTCGATCCGCGTCAATCCCGACGTCGACGCCAAGACCCATGCCAAGATCGCAACCGGAAAGTCCGAGAACAAGTTCGGAATTCCGATCAGCCGCGCGCGCGAGGTTTATCGTTATGCTGCTGCACTGCCGGGCATCCATGTTGCGGGTGTCGACATGCATATCGGCAGTCAGATCACCGAATTGTCGCCGTTCGCGGATGCCTTCGCGTTGCTGTCGGACTTCGTGCATGAACTGCGCGCCGACGGTCACACCATTTCGCATGTGGATCTCGGCGGCGGTCTCGGCATCCCGTATCGTGAAGGCGACGAAACGCCGCCCGATCCTGCTGCCTACGCCAAAGTGGTCAAGGAGGCGACGCGCGGTCTCGGCTGCAAGCTGATCTTCGAGCCAGGGCGGTTGATCGTCGGCAATGCCGGTATCCTTGTCACGCGCGTGATTTATGTGAAGCGCGGCGAGGCCAAGACGTTTGTGATTGTCGATGCCGCGATGAACGATCTGATCCGCCCGACGCTGTATGAGGCCCATCACGACATCATCCCGGTGCGGCCGGTTCCGGGCGTGCCCTGGATCCGTGCCGACGTGGTCGGTCCGGTCTGCGAGACCGGAGACTATCTCGCGATCAATCGCGATCTGCCGGAACCCAAGGCGGGCGACCTGCTTGCCGTCATGACGGCAGGCGCCTACGGCGCGGTGCAGGCGGGAACCTACAACACGCGCCCGCTCGTCCCTGAGGTGATGGTGAAAGGCGACGCATGGTCGCTGGCGCGCCCTCGCCTCGAAGCGGACGCATTGATCGCGCTCGATCGTCTGCCACCCTGGCTCTGAGGCGGGCGAGCCATGCGCAAATGTGGCCTGCTCCTTGCTTCGCAGTTCCAGGTTTCGTGACTATGTGGGCTGGCGGGGCATGTTAAGCTTGCGCAACTGCAGATTCCCGAAGGGACCAGGCCTTTGACCGATCAGCCGATGCAGGGCTCTGAACAAACGACGGTTTCGCAGCAGAAACAGGTCGACAGGCTGCTGTCGCGCGGCGTTGCCCGGGCCCGCTGGTCGATCCTCTGGGAGCGCGTCTGGCCCCCTTTGGCGGCCTTCCTGACTGTTGGCGGCCTGTTCTTCGCGGTGTCCTGGCTGGGGCTGTGGCTATGGCTGCCCCCGATCGGTCGCGCGGCCGGCGTTGTGATCTTCGGCTTGCTGGCATTGGTCGCGCTATCGCCGCTCGTCAGGTTCCGCATGCCGAGCGTCAGCGAGGCTTTGCAACGGCTGGATCAGCGCAGCGGTTTGCCCCACCGGCCTGCCATCGCTCTGACCGACCGGCTCGCGGCCAACGAAGGCGATGCCATGACGCAGGCCCTGTGGCGTGTGCATGTCGAGCGCGCCATGGCCGCCGCCCGGAAGCTCAGAGCCGGCTGGCCGATGCCGCACCTCTCTGCGCGCGATCCAATTGCGATCCGTGGACTCGTACTCGTGCTGGCTGTCGCAACGTTCTTCGTCGCCGGCGGCGATCGGGATCGTCGCGTCGCCGCGGCGTTCAATTGGCAAGGTGTGGTGACGCCCGCGAATTATCGTATCGATGCATGGGTCGCTCCGCCGCAATACACGCAACGCCCGCCGGTGATCCTGCCCGGATTGCGGCCGGGCGAAACGCAGCGCGCGTCAGCGCCTGTCACAGTGCCCGCCAATTCGGTCCTTGTGATCCGCGTCAGTGGCGCGAGCGGACTCGATGTCGCTTTGCGCGGCGGCATCAAGATCGAGGAAAAAACCGATAGCGCGGCGCAGCCGGCTGCGGCCGGCACCGAAGAGCGCCGCTACGTCATCGCCGAGCAGGGTGAGGTGACGTTGCGCGGGATCGGCGATCCGGTGACCTGGAGCTTCGTCGCGATTCCCGACCGCGCACCGACCATTGCGCTCACCAAGGATCCGGAGCCGCAGGGACGCGGTTCGTTGATGCTGAATTACAAGCTCGAGGATGATTACGGCGTCTCGGAAGCGCGCGCGATCTTCACGCTGAAGGCGCAGCAATTCGATGCCATGGGCGGCACGGCGGGCGGCTTCAAGGCGCCGCGTCCTCTGTTCGAGGCGCCGGACATGCCGCTGGTGCTGCCGCAGGTGCGCACCCGCAATGGTGTCGGTCAGACCTTGCGCGATTTGTCAGGGCACCCCTGGGCTGGTGCCGATATCGCGTTGACGCTGCGCGCGCTCGACGAAGGCGGCAATGAAGGACGATCCGATCCGTTCGAGATGCGTCTTCCCGAGCGGCCGTTCACGAAGCCGATGGCGCGTGCGCTGATCGAACAACGCCGTGTTCTGGCGCTGGACGCCGAGACCAAGCCGCGTGTTCTGACCGCGCTCGATGCGCTCGGGATGGCGCCGGAAGTCTTCCAGATCGAGGCTTCGGTCTATCTCGGCCTGCGCTCGATCTACTGGCAATTGACGCGCGCCAAGTCCGATGACTCGCTGCGTGATGTGGTCGCCCGTCTCTGGGACATGGCGACGCAGATTGAGGACGGCAACCTTTCGGACGTGGAGGCCGCCCTGCGTGCGGCGCAGGAAGCGCTGCGTCAGGCGCTCGAACGCGGTGCCAGCGAAGAAGAAATCAAGAAGCTCACCGACGACTTGCGCGCCGCGCTCGACAAGTTCCTGCAGGCGCTCGCCGAGGAGATGCGCAAGAATCCGCAGGTCTCGCGTCAGATGGATCCGAATGCGCGCAATCTGCGTTCGCAGGATCTGAAGAACATGATCGATCGGCTTGAGCAGCTTGCACGCTCGGGCGCCAAGGATGCCGCCCAGCGGTTGCTGCAGGAATTGCAGCAGATGCTGGAAAACCTGCAGATGGCCCGTCCCGGCCAGCAGGGCGATCAGGACTCCGACGACATGATGTCGGCGCTCGACGAACTCGGCAACATGATCCGCGAGCAGCAGCAATTGCGCGACCGCACGTTCCGGCAGGGTCAGGACCAGCGCCGCGAGCGCCAGCGTGGACAGCAGGGCCAGCAGGGTCAGCAAAACCAGCAGGGTACTGGCGAGCTGCGTCAGAACCAGCAGGCCTTGCGCGATCAGTTGCAGAAGCTGCTCGAGCAATTGCGCCAGCGCGGCATGGGCCAGCAGGGCGAGCAGGGCCAGAACGGCATGGACCAGCTGGGCAAGGCCGGCGAAGCGATGGGCGAGGCGGAAGGCCAGCTCGGCGAAGGCAATTCCGAAGGTGCCGTCGGATCGCAGGGCCGCGCGCTTGAGGCGCTGCGCCGTGGTGCACAGGGCATGGCGCAGGCGATGCAGCAGCCGGGCCAGGGTCAGGGTCCGGGCCAGCCGGGCCGCAACGGTCCTGCGCGCGCGCAGCAGGAGACCGACCCGCTTGGCCGGCCGATGCGTCACGGCCGCGACTACAGCGACGATCAGACCGTCAAGGTTCCCGGTGAGATCGATGTGCAGCGCGCACGCCGCATTCTCGACGAACTCCGTCGCCGGTTTTCCGATCCGGCAAGGCCGCAAATCGAACTGGATTATCTCGAGCGTCTGCTGAAGGACTTCTGAGAGGGGCGCAAGCGCAGTTGTGCCGCGCAGGTGTCACCACGCGCGGTGACGCCGCCCCGGCCTCACCTCGGGCAGCCACGCTGCGCCGGCTTCAATGCATCTGCTGCACGGTCAGAGCATCGCGCACCGCGCCGCAGATGGTGGCGAGCGAAAACGGCTTCGGAATCACGTCGCGGATCAGCAATTCGAGGCCGGAGGCGCGCTCGCGCTGATCGGCGTAGCCTGTCATCAGCAGGATCGGCAATGCTGGATAATCGCGGCTGGCGGCAAGGGCGAGCGCGATGCCGTCCATGATCGGCATCTTGATGTCGGTCAGGATGAGGTCGTATCGGCCTTCGTCGCGCACAAGCGCATCGAGCGCGGCCGCACCGTCGCAATTGCAAACCACCTCATGGCCGTCCTGCTTCAAGGCGCGAGCGACCAGTTCGCGCAGCGAATCCTCGTCTTCCGCTAGTAGTATCCGCGCCATGATCGCCTCACATGAATCCGGCTTGTGCATCACGCCGGTTGAAGAAACGGACCGATATGCTGCTCGCATCGGCGGGCGGTGAGGCGAGCCGCGACCGGAACGGCAGCGCCTCGCCAGGCGGCAGCAAGTTGCGCGACGGCCGCGCGGTCCATGCATAGATTTCCTTGCCAGCTCCGTCGGTGACTGCAAATCGCAGGCGGGGGACCTCGGTATGCCGGCCGGTGGTTCCGACGATATCGCCCTCTACGATCAGTATGGGGACGCCATCCTCCATTTCGCGGGCGATCTTGATGTTCTCGAACGCGAGCCCGCGTAGATTCACCGGCAGTCCGATCCGAGCATAGAGCGAGGCGGTTTGCGGCAGAAATCGCACCACCTGCTGACGCGCTGCGATCAGGCAAAAGAGGATCAGGGCAAGCGTGCAAATCGCCGCCGGCAGGGCATGCCGGGATAGTCGCAAGCGGTGCCGCGCCGCGAACGATTTGCCCGGGCGAGATGATGCGATGCGCTCGATATTGCGGGGCGCATCGATATGGGGGGTATGGTCGGAGGGGTCGGCAGGCACGATCGACGGCGCGCTGTCATACGCCGTCTCCAAAGGATGTTCGGCCGCCGCACCCGCCGCGTATTGGGCCTCGCCGATATCGAAGACATCGTTCAGCGGCGGCCGGATCAGGGTCGGGTCAATTGGGTCCGCGGCCCCCGCGGCAGTGGCTTGCTCGGCGACCTGGCGCGGTTGCTCGAACCAGAGGTCATGGCAGGTCACGCAACGGACCGCGCGCCCGGTCTCTCCCAGGCTCTCCGGGGCGATCCGGTACGATGTTGCGCAATTGGGGCAGACAATGAGCATAGCTGATTCGGCACGGCCTGATTTTCGGCCGCAACGCTAGCAGCGGTTCGTTAACGGATTGGAAACCATACCGGGCTGTGCTTCCCATGGGCTGTGATCCGGGTTTTCCCCGATGGACTGGCGGAAAAGCGCCGGATTCGTTGGGCGGCCCCGGAAATGACCAGAATGTTCATCGAATTGGCGGGGACAAACCGGAGCGCGGCGTGGTTCGATTCGAGAATGTCGGCTTGCGGTACGGGATGGGGCAGGAAATCCTGCGTGACCTGACGTTTCGCGTTGAGCCGAACTCGTTCCAGTTCCTGACCGGCCCCTCCGGCGCCGGAAAGACGTCGCTGCTCAAGCTCCTGTTTCTGTCCCTGAAGCCGACCCGCGGACTGATCACCCTGTTCGGCCGGGATACCTCGACGCTCGACAACGACAATCTCGCTGCCTTGCGCCGGCGGATCGGGATCGTGTTCCAGGATTTTCGTCTGCTCGACCACATGACCACCTACGAGAATGTGGCGCTGCCGTTTCGCATCATGGGCCGCGAGGAGAGCACGTATCGTCACGAGGTGATCGAGTTGCTGCAATGGGTTGGGCTTGGCGATCGGCTATGGGCGTTGCCGCCGGTGCTGTCAGGCGGCGAAAAGCAACGCGCGGCGATCGCGCGCGCGGTTGTTGCGCGGCCGCATCTGCTGCTTGCGGACGAACCCACCGGCAACGTCGATCCGGCTCTCGGCAAGCGGCTTCTGCATCTGTTCCAGGAGTTGAACAAGACCGGGACCTCGATCGTGATCGCGACCCATGACATCGCACTGATGGATCAATTTGACGCGCGCCGGCTTGTGCTGCATGGCGGCCGCTTGCACCTTTACGATTGAGGTCGCATGGCCCGCGCGCGCACAAGAGCAGAACCGATGGCAAAGCAGGCGCGGCAGGCGGCCGCCGCGCCGCTGCCAAAGATGGAATCGCCGATCGTGCCGCATCAGTCGATCGGCGGGCGTGCGCTGGTCGCGGTCGTGGCGATCATGACTTTCCTTGCGTCCCTGACGACGGGGGCGGTGATGCTCGTGCGCATGAATGCCGCCGACTGGCAGGCCGAGGTGCTGCGTGAGGTGACGATCCAGATCAGGCCGGCCGAAGGCCGCAATCTCGACGCCGCTGCGCAAGAGGCGGCCAATATCGCGCGCGCTTTCCCGGGCGTGTCCGGCGTCCGTCCATATTCGCAGGCGGAGTCGGCGCGGCTGCTGGAGCCGTGGTTCGGCAGCGGCCTCGCGCTCGATGAACTTCCCGTTCCACGAGTCATCGTAGTCAGGCTCGCGTCAGGTTCGGAGATCAACGTTCCGGCGCTTCGCGAGGCGCTGGCCGGGAAGATGCCGGGCGCGTCGGTCGACGATCATCGTGGCTGGATCGATCGCATGCGAGCGATGGCCGATTTCGTCATGCTCGGCGGTATTATCGTGCTCGGGCTGGTGATCGCGGTGACGATCCTGAGCATCAATTTCGCAACGCGAGGCGCGATGGCCGCCAACCGTCCGGTCATCGAAGTGCTGCACTTCATCGGGGCCCAGGACCGGTTCATCGCCGGTCAGTTTCAGCGCCATTTCCTCTGGCTCGGACTGAAGGGCGGCGCGATCGGCGGTGCCGCCGCAATCATCCTGTTTGCCCTGATAGCGCCGGTGGAGGCGGTCATCCGTGGCAATGCCGGTGCCGAACAGTTTGCCGCCCTGTTCGGCTCGATCACCCTCGGATCGTCCGGGTATTTGGTAATTCTCGCTCAGATCGTGGTGATTGCGGCCGTTGCGTCAGAGGCCTCGCGCCGGACCGTGAATCAGACCATCGCCTCGATCTGACCCCCGCAGAAGGATCATTCTGGGCCCCATTTGGCGTTATTCTGGTATGGGGTTGAGACCGATGCCGTCAGCCGAATCACATCCGCGATTGCGCGCAGAACCGCCCGCCCGTTCCGGTCGGCTGGCGCGCGCCGCCGCATGGCTGTTCGGGCTTACGGTGCTTGTCGCCGTCATGTTCGGTGCGGGCTTCATGTGGTTCGTGTACCGGCTGCCGACCTCGGAGGTCGTCCTGAACCAGAAGGCGGAGGGGATCGTGGTGCTGACGGGAGGCGCGTCGCGGATCGAGGATGCCATCGATCTGCTGGCGCGCGGCCGCGGTCAGCGGCTCCTGATTTCCGGCGTCAATCGCATGACAAGCGAGCGCGAAATCGCGCGGCTGCGTCCCGAGCACGAGAACATTATCGCCTGCTGCGTCGATCTCGATCGCACCGCGGTGAATACAATCACCAACGCCACCGAGACACGCCGCTGGGTGATGGATCGCGGGTTCAAGTCACTGATCGTCGTGACCTCGAGCTATCACATGCCGCGTGCGATGGCCGAATTGTCGCATCAGCTTCCCGATATCGAGCTGATCGAATTCCCGGTGGTCAGCGACCGGCTGAAGGCCGGTTGGACGCATGGCCCGACGCTGCGTCTGCTGTTTACCGAATACGTCAAGTACGTGGTGGCGGTGGCCCGGATGCGGGTGCCTGTCATCGACGAGATTTTTGCGTGATCAATTCCGGACTGCCGTCGTGATCGTCATACGCTCCATTGTATTCAACATCGTCTTCTATCTCGTTCTGTTCGTGTATCTGATCGCGGCGATGCCGACGCTGCTGCTTCCGCGCGCCGCGCTGCTCGCGATGGTGAAGAACTGGAGCCGTGTGAATCTCCGGCTCCTCAAGATCATCTGCAACGTCGATTGCGAATTCCGTGGTCTTGAAAACCTCCCGCAGGGCGCCGCGCTGATCGCGTCCAAGCATCAGTCGATGTGGGAGACGTTTGCGCTCATCACCGTGCTGAAGGATCCGGCCTATATCCTCAAACGCGAGTTGTTGTGGATTCCGTTTTTCGGCTGGTGCGCGGCCAAGGCGCAGATGATCCCCGTCGATCGTGGCAGGCGTTCGCAGGCGCTTGCGGCGATGACGGAGCGGGCGCATCAGGAAACCGCGAAGGGCCGTGAGATCATCATCTTTCCGGAGGGCACACGGCGCGCGCCGGGTGCGGAGCCGAAATACAAGTTCGGCGTCGCGTTCCTTTATTCCGAGCTTGGCATTCCCTGCGTGCCGGTCGCGCTCAATTCGGGACTGTTCTGGCCGCGCCGCTCATTCCGGCGCTATCCCGGCGTGGTGCGGGTGGAGTTCCTGCCGGCGATCGAGCCGGGGCTCGACCGCCAGACCTTCTATGACCGGCTGCAAAACGCGATCGAAACCAAGACGGCGGAATTGGTGGCGATGGGAAAGCGTACCGCGACCGCGCAGTGAAAGCCGCGCCCGGCGTCTCTCCGGCCTCATCCTGAGGAGCGTTGCTACGCAACGCTCCTCAGGATGAGGCCGGGTTTGCGCTACGCTCGCGGGGGGAGGGGAGGCCGTCCTGTTGAGATTGCCTCTCCATGTCCCGCACCCTTCAGCCGCTCAGCCAACGCATGCAGCTCCGCATCGCGGCAGCCAAGCCGCTCGAGTTCGGCCACCGTCGCCAGCACATAGTCCGGGTTCGGGCCCGAACGTCCGTGACCCTGACGGATCAGATGCAGCCGCTGATCGAGCGACAGCTTGCCGGCATATTGGGCATGGCCGCGATCGACCACATAGGTCAGCGCCTCGATTGTGCGCTCGGGATTGCCGGGCAGCGTGACGTTGCGCATCACCTCAAGATAGACCGCCGTCGCCTGCTCGCGTTCGCGCAGATACTGGATGGTCGCTGCGCGATTGGCGGCAGCGACCCGGAATGCGATGCCGCGGCAGGCGCCCCCGCGATCGAGGCCGAGCACCAGTCCGGGCTTCTCCGGCGTGCCGCGGTGGACGAACGAATAGACGCAGAGCGACCGGTGCAGGCCGGTCACGCGCGCCGGCGCCTTCTCAAGAAAGTCGAAGCCGGGCCGCCACAGCAGCGAGCCGTAGCCGAAAACCCATAAATCCTCGGGGATCTGGTCGATCGTGAGCTTCATTGCACAGGCGAAATAGACACTACCACGCGCGTTTGAAACATCGAAACGCCGTATTCCCCTAACCTTTGGCCGCTTATAAAGGGCAAAAGAGGACGATGCCCATGGACCACTACCCGGCGCCCGCGCGCCGCCGCTCGATTGGCTGGCTGATACCGGTTCTTGTGCTGGTGATCGTCGTGGCCGGTTGGTGCGCGTTCTGGTTTTACGCGGCAGATCGCGCGCGCGATACGATCGCCGGCTGGATCGCGCGCGAAGCCAGTGGCGGACGCGTCTACACATGCGGTTCGCAATCGCTCGGAGGCTTTCCGTTCCGGATCGAATTCCGCTGTAATCAGGCCGGTGCGGAATTCGAGAAAGCCCGGCCGCCGCTGAAGCTCTCGGCCGGAAATATTCTTGCCGCTGTGCAGGTCTATCAGCCGACCCTCGTCCTCGCGGAGATTGACTCGCCGGTGACAGTGGCCGATCCCGGACAGCCGCCGAAGATGATCGCAAACTGGTCGCTCGCTCAGGTCAGTCTGCGCGGCACCCCGCGCAGCCCGCAACGTGTTTCGTTCTCTGCGGAAAAATTCACTCTCGATCAGGCGGGCGGCGAGAAGCCGGAACGCATGTTCGCCGCCGACAAGGGTCAGGTTCATGGCCGGCTCGCGTCCGGTACGGTGCGGGACAATCCGGTGATCGACGTTGCCGCATCGCTGACGGCCGCGACCGCGCTGTCCTGGCATCCGCTGGCCGCGAAGCCGTTCGACTTCGATGGCGATACACGGCTCGTGGGCTTGCGCAATTTCCAGCCCAAGTCCTGGTCGGAGCGATTCAGGGAAATCCAGCAGGCGAATGGCCAGATCGAGGTGCGGAATGCGCGGATCAAGCAGGGCGATCTGCTCGCCGTCGCGACCGGTAATCTGAAGCTGACCGCACAGGGCTATCTCGATGGCGAGTTGACGGTCACCGCGAGCGGCGTTGAGAAAATTCTGCCGGCGCTGGGTGTTGAGGCATTGTCGCGGCAGGGCGGCAGCCGCAGCCAGAGGATCGGCGCGGCGCTGGGCATGCTCGATCAGATGGCCCCGGGCGTGGTCGCCGGCGCAGTCTCGCTTCTGGGAGAGCAGGTGGATCTCGAAGGCCGCCGTGCCACCAGGATGCCGCTGCGCTTCAAGGATGGCCTTGCGACGCTCGGTCCGGTGAAACTCGGCCAGACGCCGCCGCTGTTTTGATGTCTTCGTCATTCCGGGGCGCGTGCACAGCACACGAGCCCGGAATCCAGAGGCGGCGAATGCGGTGTTTCC
>CAZIKZ010000055.1:14943-18107 GCA_964539845.1 uncultured Hyphomicrobiales bacterium | reverse complement strand
GTGCTCATGGTCGGCGAATATCGGTAATGATGGGCGTTGATCGGTCCGTGCGGCGTTTCGAGAAAGGTCTGACTCAAGGTGTCGAACACCTTGGTGGTCCCGAACCAGGCGAAGCGGTTGGTCAGATACGAGACGCTGGCGCCGAAGCCGGCTTCGTCGGCGCGGCGCACAAGTGATGAAACTCCGTCCGCGCCAACGATCAAGTCGGCATCGGCAAATTCCGAGAGGTCGCCCACCTGGCGGTTGAATGTGACGTCTACGCCTTCGTCGCGCGCCTGGTTCTGCAGAAGTTGCAGGAGCCGCAGCCGCCCGATGGCGGTGAAGCCGATGCCGTCCAGCATGACCCGCTCGCCACGATGGTGGATCTCGATACCGCTCCAGCGCTCCAGTTCGGGCGTGATGGCGTTGAAGATCGCGGGATCGTCTACCTTCAGGAATTCCAACGCGTCTTCGGAGAACACAACGCCGAAACCAAAGGTGGAGCCGGGAGCGTTCTGTTCGACCACCTGAAGCGAGAGGTCGAGGCCGCTGCGCTTGAGCAGAAGCGACAGATAAAGGCCGGCCGGGCCCGCGCCGACGATCACGATCCGCATCTCAAAATCCCGCTATTGAACGCTTGTACAAATTGACAAATAATACGACCAAAGTCCATACTAAGCGGTATGGACGCGGGATGAAACCCGCGCACGCACCGGGAGATAGCGGGTGGCAGATCCCGCGTTTGAAGTCATCGGCGATGTTTATCGGCGCAACGCAGCGCGCTACGGCGAGAAGCCGGCTTTTATCATGCCGGACGGCCGGTCGCGCTCGTTCGCGGACATGTACGAGCGCGCGACCCGGCTTGGCAATGCGCTTCTGGCGCGGGGGCTGAAACCCGGCGATCGCGTCGGCATCCTGTCGCGCAACCGCATCGAATATGTGGAGGGCTATGGTGTCAGTGCCGCGGGCTTCATCGCGCTGCCGCTGAACTGGCGACTGTCGCCACGCGAATTGCAGATCGTGATGACGAATGCCGAGCCCGCAGCGCTCATCGTCGATCCTTCGTTCATGCCTGTGATCGAGGAGTTGCGTGGTGCGCTGCCGTTCGTGCGGGTGTTCCTCGGGTTCGACGGCGTGGCCACAGGTTTCGAGAGTTACGACGAGGTGCTGGCGTCAGGCTCGCCGGAGCCTGCAGGTATTGCCGTGGCACCGCAGGAGACTGCGTGCCTGCTTTACACCAGCGGCACGACCGGCATTCCGAAGGGCGCGGAGCTGACGCATCGCGGGCTCGTGCTCAATTGCAAGCGCGCCATCGTGGAAATGTTAGACCTCACCGATGCCGACGTGACGCTTGCCCCCATGCCGTTCTTCCATGTCGGCGGCATGTGGTATCACCTGTTTCCGAGCTTCGCGGCCGGCTGCACCACGGTGATCATGCCGCAATTCGATCCGCAAGGCGTGCTCACGCTGATGGCGCAGCATCGTGTCACCAACACGCATCTGGTGCCGACCATGATCCACGCGCTGCTCGAGCAGCCGAATATTGGCTCGTTCGATCTGTCGGCGCTGCGGATGATGTTCTACGCGGCGTCGTCCATGCCGACCGAGACGCTGAAACGCGCGACCGCAACGTTCGCATGCGATTTCGCGCAGGGTTATGGCTCGACCGAGGCCGGCACGGTGACGTTCCTGACGCCGGACGATCATCGAAAGGCGCGTGCAGGCCGCGAGGCCCTGTTGCTCGCCTGCGGCCGTCCGCTGAGCAATGTCGAGGTGAAGCTCGCGCCGCCCGACAATGCCGAAGACGACGGGATCGGCGAAATACTTGTCAATAGTCCGATGACGATGGCGCGCTATTGGCGCAATCCGGAGGCGACCGCGATCTCCATCCAGGATGGCTGGCTGCGTACCGGCGATCTCGGCCGCATCGACGGTGAGGGCTATTTCTATATCCTGGATCGCAAGAGCGACATGATCGTCACCGGTGGCGAGAATGTCTATCCGCGCGAGGTGGAGGACATTCTCCTGCAGGATCCTGAAATTCTGGAGGTCGCCGTATTCGATCTGCCGGACGATCGCTGGGTACAGAAGGTGGTCGCGGCGGTGGTCCCGCGCGGTGGCGGGCTCGATCCGGACGCGCTGCTTGCGCGGGCGCGGCAAAAGCTCGCCGGGTATAAATGCCCGAAGGAAATTTTCTTGACTGAGAGCCTGCCGAAGAATGCGGCCGGCAAAGTGCTGCGCAAGGTGTTGCGCGAAAGCTATCGCGACGGCGCGGTGCGCTGAAGAACAACAAGGGAGAAGATCATGAGCACGAACAAGGTAATCGTCACCATCGCGCCGACCGGCGGCATGGCGTCGAAGGCGCAGAACCCGAACCTTCCCACCCAGCCGCAGGAAATCGCGGACGACGTGTATCGCTGCTTTAACGCCGGCGCGAGTCTTGTCGCCGTGCATGCACGCCGGCCTGACGACCTCGCCACCTGCAACCCGGATATCTACCGCAAGATCAACGGCCTCATTCGCGAGAAGTGCGACATCATCCTCAACAACTCCACGGGCGGCGGCATCAATGGCGACATGGTGCGCCAGGGTCCGAACGGCTATCCCGAAATCATGTGGGAGGAGCGGCTGAAGGGCATGGAGGCGGGCGCCGAAATGTGCACGCTCGATCCGACCACCATTATCGCGACCTTTGAGGGCCGCGAGATCCTGATGAATACCTCGCCGGAACGTTGCAAGTTTCTCGCAACCGAGATGCAGAAGCGCGGCATCAAGCCGGAATGGGAAGTGTTCTCGCCGACACATCTTCTGCAAGATGTGCAGTCCTGTCTCGATGCCGGGCTCGATACCAAACCCTATTTCGTGAATTTCGTGCTGAATGTGCACAAGGGTTTCCAGGGCGCGATGCCCTATACGCCGAAGATCCTGCAGCAGATGGTCGAACTGATGCCGGAGGGTGCGATTTTCAACGTCAGCGCGATCGGTATCGCGCAGCTCAATGCGGCCGTGCAGTCGCTCCTGCTCGGCGGTCATGTGCGGGTGGGTCTGGAAGACAATCTCTATTATTCGAAAGGCCGGCTCGCGAACAACGTGGAGCTTGTGGAGCGCATCGTGCGCATTATCCGCGAATTCGGTCTGGAGCCGGCGACCCCCGCGGAAGCGCGCGAGATCATCGGCCTGCCGCA
>CAZIKZ010000055.1:0-14843 GCA_964539845.1 uncultured Hyphomicrobiales bacterium | reverse complement strand
GAGCGCAGGCTTGCGCAGCACAATGCGGGGAAGGGCGCGCGCACCACGCGCGGCCGGGTCTGGTCGCTGCTGCATTCGGAAAGTTTCGGGACGCGCGAAGACGCGATGAGCCGTGAGTGGCACCTCAAGCGCGACCGCAAGTTTCGCAAGGACATTCTTGCCACGTCATTCCGGGGCCTCCGCCGAGCGAAGCGAGGTCGGGCGAGCCCGGAATCCAGAGCCAAGCGAGTGTGCGTGTGACTGGATTCCGGTCCGCGCCTTTAGCGCGTCCCGGAATGACGGCGAGGATTACTCCCCCGACACGCCGGGGAAAGCGTGATCGTTCAGTCGCTTCTGCACCGAAATGAGATGCGTGCGCATGGCGGCTTCCGCCTGCACGGCATTGCGGTCGGCAATTGCGATTGCGATTTTGCGGTGATCGGCGGCGTAGGCTGCCTGGTTGTTGATGCAATGAGCTGTCTCGCGGCCGTGCCGCCATGTGCCCTTGAGAGCGGTCTCCAGCACCGCATCGAAAATTGCGATCAGCAGCGGATTGCGTGCCGCGGCCGCAATGCGCCGATGGAAGGCGGCATCCGCCTTCTCGTAGGACAGCGGGTCTTTCGCGTCGCGGCTGGCATCCGCCGCTTCGAACAGGCGGTCGATATCGCCGCCCGTCGCGCGCAAGGCGGCAAGCCGCGCCTGCATGGGTTCGACCGCAAGCCGTGCTTCCAGCGTGTCGACCGGATTGGTCAGGCGCGCCATCTCGTGCACGAGACTTTCGGTGGCGTGCCGTGCGTCGGTCGCGAAGGTGCCGCGGCCGTGCTGCCGGCTGATCCGGCCTTCCGCTTCAAGCAATCCCAGCGCCTGCCGCAGCACGCGGCGGCTGACGCCAAGCTCTTCTGAAAGCTCGCGTTCGGAGGGAAGCCGTCCGGCGCCGAGCCGTCCGGGACCGCGCAACCGGCCGCCGTCAATGAGCGCGCGGATGCGTTCAGCCGCATCGCGATAATGCACCCTGGCATCCTGGCGTGGCGACGTGTTGCGCGCGACGGAACCCGTCATGGTGCTGCCGTGAGAGACGTCGTCCAAGTGCGGGCTCCGCGATCAAGTGGTTCGCGAAACTATACCAATGTGCACCATTTCTGCAAACTGGTCCGATCTGCGCGATTGACCCCCGAACCAGCTTTGCTAGCCTTTCGTCAGGTCGTCCGTACGAACCGGCGGAGAAACAGCATGAACCCACCTGCCTCGAACATCCATCGCCTTCCCAACCGTGATGCCGCGCTGAAGTCGATGTATGACCAGATTTCAGCCCGTAGCATGTTCCCGTTCTGGGCGCAGTCGAGCGACGTCACCAACGATGAAATCAAGCAGCTGATGGGCGGCAAAAAGGCCGTTCCGTACGTCTGGCGCTGCGAAGAAGACATCGAACCAATTCTGAACCAGGCGGTCGAATTGATCACGATGGACGATTCCGAGCGCCGCTCGCTCGTTCTCGTCAATCCGGGTCTCGCGCCCAAGCGCGCCACCGTGTCGACCATGTACACGGCCTATCGCCTGAACGACGCCAACGAAATCATGCCCCCGCACAAGCATTCGCCGAGCGCGATCCGCTTCGGGCTGAAGGGCAAGGGCAACTTCACCGGCGTCGACGGCGAGGACATCGTATTCGGCCCCGGCGACATGGTGCTGACCCCGAACGACACCTGGCACAACCACGGGACCGTTGGCGGTGAGCAGGCCCTGAACCTCTCGGTGCTCGACTTCCCGCTGGTCGAGACCCTCAACGCCGTCCACTTCGACCATAACTACATGGAAGAAGAGAACGGCAAGATGGTCCAGAAGAAGCAGCAGACCCCGCGCTTCACGTCGGACTATTCGCAGCGCATCTATGGCTATGGCGGCCTGAAGCCGCGCTTCGCCAGCAAGGAAAAGCGCGGCGCCGGCTTCTCGTCTCCGATGTTCGTCTATCGCTGGGAGATGATGCGCGAGCTTCTGGAGCGTCACAAGGATTGGGACGGCGATCCGTACGAAGCCCTGATGGCCGAGTATATCGACCCGACTTCGGGCGAGGCGGTGTTCAAGACCATTACCTTCTTCGCGCAGATGCTGCGGCCCGGCGAGCGCACGCTGCCGATCCGGCAGACCGGCAATCTGCTGGTGGCACCGTTCGAAGGGAGCGGTCATTCGATCATCGACGGTCAGCGGTTCGACTGGAAGCAATTCGACACGCTCGCTGTGCCGGGCGGTACGTGGTGCGAGCATGTCAATGCGTCCGACAAGGATCCGCTGTTCCTGTTCATCGCGAGCGACGAGCCGACGTTGAAGAAGCTCGATCTGTTCAAGAAATGGGGCCGCAACAAAAACGACGAAATCGTCCGTCTGGACTAATCGGCATTATCGACCAGCCCCGCTTGCATAGCGGGGCTGGTTCGTTATTTGTGATGCGGGAATTGCCGCGTCTCTTGCGAAGAGGGTGAGTAGTGCTGTCGCGCTCGAATACGACACTTGTTTCACATATCGACTGCCCCGGTGGCGGCCAGGTCTGGGTCGAAGGCGGAATCATGTATGTCGGGCATCAGCGTCCGACGTCCGGCACGACCATCGTCGATGTATCCGACCCCGCCAATCCGAAGCATCTCGCGACCATCGACGTTCCGGAGGGCTGGCATTCGCACAAGGTGCGCGTGTCGAACGGGATCATGGTGGTGAACCATGAAAAATTCGGCAAGTCCGGTCCCGATGAGTTTGGCGGCGGGCTTGCGATTTATGACGTCTCGAAGCCGTCCGATCCGAAGCTCATCACCAAGTGGCTGACCAAGGGCGGTGGCGTTCACCGGTTCGATTTTGACGGCCGTTACGCCTATATCTCGCCGACGGTCGAGGGCTATGTCGGCAATATCGTGATGATCCTCGATCTCATTGATCCCGCGAAGCCGCAGGAGGTCGGGCGCTGGTGGATTCCCGGTCAGTGGACCGCAGGTGGCGAGCAATATCCGTGGGACAATTGGGTGCCGCCGCGCTGTCATCATCCGCTGCGATTCGGCGACCGGCTCTATGTCAGCTATTGGCACCACGGCTTTTTCATCCTCGACATTTCCGACATGTCGAAGCCGAAGGCGATTTCCGGCGTGAACACGTCGCCGGTCTACCCGCATCCGACGCATACGTGCCTGCGCATCCCACAGAAGCTTCGCGGCCGCGACATTCTTGTTGTTGCCGACGAGGACGTGGCGAAGCTCTGGCCGACCGCGCCGAGCTTCACCTGGGTTTACGACATCACCAACGAAAGTGTGCCGGTCTCGATCGCGACCTGGCAGGTGCCGGGCCTCGATGTCGACGGCGCGCCGCAGCCGCCGATGACCGGCTGCCATCAGCCGTCCGAGCGATTCCATGGCACGGTCGTTCCGTTCGCCTGGTTCGCGCAGGGCCTGCGACTCGTGGACTTCGCCGATCCCTATGCGCCGCGCGAGGTTGGTTATTATATGCCCGACGCTGCACCCGGCGCCGAACGTCCGTCCTCGAATGACGTGACGGTCGACGATCGCGGGCTTGTTTATCTGGTCGATCGCGTCAACGGCGTCGACATCATCGAGACCAGCGCATTTTCCTGAGAGCCGCAGCTATGAACGACGTTACCAAGAACAGGCGAGCCGACGTTTATCCGATCGGCAAGAAGAATCCCAACCTGCCGTTTCACCCGGCGGTTCGCGCCGGCGATTACATCTACGTGTCGGGGCAGGTGGCGAAGGACGCCGACAACAACATGGTCGAGGGCTCGATCGAGGTCGAGACCCGCGCGACCATCGAGACCATCGAGCGCATCATTGCACAGGAAGGCGCCACGCTCGCCGACGTTGTCCGTGCGACCACCTATCTGCAGGACACCCGCGACTTCGGGCGCTACAACAAGGTGTTCGGTGAGATGTTCAAGGATGCGATTCTGGCCCGCACGACGGTCGAGGCACGCGCCGTTATCAACACCAAGATCGAAATCGAGTGCATCGTCTACAAGCCACTGAAGAAGTAAGCGCGCGTTGCGTGACTGCAAAGGAGACTCAAACGTGATCAAATTGCTCGGCCGTTCCACCTCCGGCAACGTACAGAAAGTGCTCTTCGTGCTGGAAGAGATCGGCGTGAAATACTCCCGCGAGGATTACGGACGGCAGTTCAACAACACGCAGACGCCGGAATACAAGAAGCTGAACCCGAATTCCAAGGTGCCGACCCTGATCGACGGAGAGACCGTGATCTGGGAGAGCCACTCGATCCTGCGCTATCTCGCGGCCCTGCATAAGCCGGCGCTCACCGGATCGACGCCGGCCGAGAAGTCCTATGTCGAGCGCTGGATGGATTGGCTGCTCGCATCGTTGAACACGCCGTATGTCGCCGTCTTCAAGGACTCGAAGAACGAGCCGGCCAAGCGTGCCGCCGATTTCGATGCGCAATGCGCCGATCTGATTGCCCAGCTCAAGATCCTGGAAGGGCACATCGCCGGAAAGGCTTATTTCGCACTCGACCGGCTTACGCTGGCCGACATCGCGCTCGCGCCGATCGTCAAGCGCTGCGTGGAATTCCCGATCGAGAAGCCGGCCTTCCCGGAACTCGCGCGCTGGATGAAGGCAATGGAGGCGCTTCCGGCCTTCGCTGTCGCGGTCGGCGCCAAGCCGTCCGCGCTCAACACCGCAGCCTAGGGCCAGGTCGAGCGATGGCGATAGAGGACAAGGCCGTCTCAGCCCCGGATGCCGGGGCGGGCCTTGCCCGCTTCGCTTTGTCCGCGGTGCGGACGCTGCTGGGGCTGGTGCTGATTGGTCTTGTCGTCCTCAATGTCGCGAATGCGGTGGCCCGCGCCACGGGCAGGGTGGTGATCGGTGTCGACGAGGTGCTGGTCTTCGGCATGATCTGGATGGTCATGATCGGGATGATGCTCGTCACCGCCGATCGCAACCATATCGCTCTCGAAATCCTGACCGCCCGTGTCGGCCCGCGCGCCCGCTGCCTGCTCTCGATCATGACCCATGCCGTGATGGTCGGGGCCTGCGGATATGCGGCCCTGCAATCCTTCGGTTTCATTCAACGGATCACCGAGACCGGCCAGACCAGCATGGCACTCGGCATGCCGATGCTGATCCCCCATTCCGCGCTGCTGGTCGGATTCGGCGGCACCGCGATCATCGCAGCCATGATCCTCGTGAGCGATATCCGCAGCTTCACGCACCATCTCGGCGATCGAGCATGATCTGGACGCTCGGAGCGATCCCTCTCACATTGCTGGCGATCGGCACGCCGATCTTTCTGCTGCTGCTGACCGGGGCGATTCTCACCTTTGTATCGTTCCTGACGGTGTCGCCGGTTGCGATCCATCAGATTATGTTCGGCGGGCTCGAGAATTACGCGCTGCTTGCGATCCCGTTCTTCATCTTCGCCGGCGAATTGATGGGCGCGGCCGGCATCGCCGACCGGCTGATCGTCTGGGTGCTGGCGCTGATTGGGCGCGTGCCGGGTTCGCTCGGCGTTGCGACGGTCGGCGCATCGACCCTGATCGGCGCAATTTCCGGCGCGAGTGTTGCGACTGTGGCCGCGGTTGGAAAGTCGCTCTATCCGGGACTGATCCGGGACGGCTACGGCGCGCGCTTTTCCTCCGGTCTGGTGAGTTCGAGTGGAGCAATCGACATCCTGATCCCGCCGAGCATCGCCATGATCCTCTATGGCGCCGCGGCCGAGCAGTCGATCCCGAAACTGTTCATCGCCGGTGTTCTGCCGGGCCTTCTTATCGCGTTGATGATGGCTGCCTTCGTGGTGGTGCGTGCCCTGCAGATGGATATCCCGCGCTCGGGCAAGTTCGATCTTCGCCAATTCCTCTGCACGAGCTGGGGTGCGGCGCCGGCTTTGTTCATGCCGGCTTTCGTGCTGGGCATCATCTATTTCGGCTATTCGTCGCCGACCGAGGCTGGCGGCTTCGCCTGCGTCTACGCGATGATTGTCGGCCGCTACGTCTACCGCACCATGTCCTGGCAGCATGTGCTCGACGCCGCGGCCCGGTCCGCGATGCTGACAGCGCAAATCCTCGTTATCGTGGCGACTGCGGCCCTGTTCTCCTGGATCCTCACCATCAGCGGTATCCCGCGCGCTCTGACCGAGTGGCTGCAAGCCCTGCAGCTGTCGCAGTGGAGCTTCCTGATGGCGGTGAACATCATTCTGCTGATCGTCGGCTGTTTTCTCGACCCGACGTCGGCGATCCTCGTGCTGACGCCGCTTCTGATCCCGCTGGTGAAGGCTGTCGGCGTCGATCCGATCCATTTCGGCATCATCATGTGCGCCAACGTTGCGATCGGGATGTTCACGCCGCCCTTTGGGCTCAACATCTTCGTCGCCCGTACCGTACTCGGCGTTCCGCTTGAGACGATCTATCGCGGTGTACTTCCGTTTGCCGTCGTTCAAATCGCAGCACTTCTCATCATTACCTACTGGCCGGACCTCTCGCTGATCCTCACTCGCTCGATCTAACTCTGGGAGAACCACAATGTACGTCACACGACACAGCATATTCGCAGTGGCAATCGCCACGGCGTTTGCCGCGGCCCTGCCGGCATCGGCGCAGGAAATGAAGCTCGCCAGCGCCACCATCAATGACGGACAGCACGAATGGCAGAAGCTGTTCGTCGAGGGCGTGAAGGCGCGCATCGGCGACAAGCTGAAGATGGCCATCTACCCGTCGAGCCAGCTCGGCGCCATTCCACGCATGGCCGAGGGCGTGTCGCTTGGTACGATCGAGTCGTTCATCACGCCGACCTCGTTCGTCACCAATCTCGACCCGCGTTTCCAGGTCTTTGAGGTGCCGGGCCTGTTCCGCTCGCCGCAGCACCAATATGCGGTGATCCAGGATCCGGCCTATCGCGATCATCTGGAGACCATGTTCCTCGACAAGGGTCTGCGCGTGATCGGCGCGATCTATAACTCGCCGACCGTGATCCTTACCAAGAAGCCGGCATCGAAGCTCGAAGACATCAAGGGCCTGAAGGTGCGCACGTTCGCATCCCCGCTGCAGATGGAGCCGATGAAGTCGCTCGGTGCGATCCCGACTCCTTTGGCATTGTCCGAGGTGGTTCCGCAGCTTCAGTCCGGTGGCCTCGATGCGATGCTCGCCGGCATGCCGATCCTGACCGCGTTCAAGTATTACGATGTCGCGAAATACGTCACCGATCTCGAATTCTCCTACATTCTGTCGGTCGCGCTGGTGAACGAGAACTGGTTCAAGGCACAGCCGAAGGACGTGCAGGATGCAATCCGTGCAGCCGGACGCGAAGCCGAGCAGAAGGCGTTCCCCTGGGTGCTCGATAACAACAAGAAGGCAAACGACCTCTGGCTGGCCAACAAGGGCGAGATCCTGAAGCTGCCGGCCGCCGAGCAGGACAAGATGATGAAAGACTTCGTCGCGCTCGGCACCAAGGTCGTCGATGCCAATCCGGCGGTGAAGAAGGAATTCGACCGCCTGAAGACCGTGGTCGACGCCAAGACGCCGAAGTGATCTTTCTTTGTCATGCGCGGGCTTGACCCGCGCATCCATCTCTTGAGCGATGGATGGCCGGGTCAAGCCCGGCCATGACCGGACAAGTGCGATGACGACCTCTGAATTTGATTACATCATTGTCGGGGCCGGCTCTGCGGGCTGTACGCTTGCGAGCCGGCTGACCGAAGACGGCAAGACGCGCGTGCTCGTGCTGGAAGCGGGCCCCTGGGATGACGGTTTCTGGCTGAAGATCCCGCTCGGCTGGGGCAAGGTCTACAAGGAGCGTCTGTTCGACTGGCACTACGACACCGAGCCTGAGCCCTATGCCGGCAAGCGCAAGATGGAAGTCGCACGCGGCAAGGTGATCGGCGGCTCGTCCTCCACCAATGCGATGGCTTATGTGCGCGGACACCGCGGCGATTTCGATCGCTGGGCGCAGAATGGCGCGCGCGGCTGGTCCTACGGCGACGTGTTGCCCTATTTCAAGAAGCAGGAAAGCTGGGAAGGCGGCGAGAGCGAATATCGCGGCGGCACCGGTCCGCTGACCACCCGCCGTTCGCGCTACACCGATCCGCTGGTCGAGTCCTATTTCGAGGCGGCGGGGCAGGCGGGCTATCCGTTCAATCAGGATTACAATGCCGAGGAGCAATACGGCTTCTCGCGTATGCAGGCGACGATCCGCGATGGCCGCCGGTGCAGCACCTCGGTCGCGTATCTGCGTCCGGCTTTGTCGCGCAGCAATCTCACCGTCGAGGTCAACGCGCAGACTGCGCGCGTGCTGTTCGATGGATCGCGCGCAACCGGCGTCGAATACAGGCAGGGCGGTGAGACCAGGACCGCGCGCGCGGCCAAAGAGGTGCTCATCTGCGGCGGCACCATCAATTCACCGCAGCTTCTGATGCTGTCCGGTATCGGTGCGCCCGACGAACTTAGCCGCCACGACATCCCCGTAAAGATCGCGCTTCCCGGCGTCGGCAAGAACCTGCAGGATCATGTCGCAGCATTGCTCGTCTACGGCCGTAACGGCGGCGGCCCGGTGCAGAAAAATCTGCGGCTCGATCGTCTGGCGCTGTCGCTGGCGCAGGGCGCATTGTTCGGTACCGGCTTCACCACGGACCTTCCGGGCGGCGTGATCGGCTTCCTCAAGACACCGCGCGCGGATCAATTGCCGGATGCGCAGCTTCTCTTCATTGCCGGTCCGCTTGGCGCCGCCCCTTACATGCCGCCGTTCAAGGCCGCATTCGAGGACAGCTTTGCGTGCCGCATCGTCGTGCTGCGTCCGGAAAGCCGCGGCACCATATCGCTCGCATCCGGCGATCCGTTTGCGCATCCGCGTATCCAGCAGAACCTGCTGGCCACCGACGGCGACTGGCAGACGCTGAAGAGCGCAGTCGCGATGTTCGGCGATATTGCGCACCAGCGCGCGCTGAAGCCCTTCATCTCGCGGCAGATCATGCCGGGGGCGAATATCAAGACCGACGCTGAGTTCGAGACCTTTATCCGCAACAGCGTGGTCACGACCCATCATCCCTGCGGCACCTGCAAGATGGGCCCCGATGGCGACGAGATGGCGGTGGTCGACGCCGAGTTGAAGGTGAGAGGCGCCGAAAACCTGCGGGTGATCGATGCTTCGGTGTTTCCCGATATCATCGGCGCGAACATCAACGCCGCGGTGATCATGATCGCGGAGCGGGCAGCGGATCTGATCCGGGGGCGTCTCTAGTCGGCCCCGCCTCATCCTGAGGAGGGCGCGAAGCGCCCGTCTCGAAGGGCGAGGCGGCCCCATCCTTCGAGACGCGGCGTCGCCGCTCCTCAGGATGAGGCCGAACAGGTACTCGCGCCACCCAAATCCCCCTTGCCCAAACCGCAACCCGTCGTTATCTTCTTTTTTTGAAGCCACTCACTCCGGCGCCGCTGGAAGAGGGCTTTTTGCTTTTGTGGGGCAAGGTCATGTCCACGAACAGAGACGGCCATATCCGTCTCACATCGCATCCCGGCCACAGGACGCCGGCTCGTTTCCCCATCCGCTGGGGCGCGTCAACCGCGCGCGAACGCGGCCCTGTTATCGGCACAGTCAACGCAGGACCCGACCGCAACGCCATTGGCGCGCATGGCGGTTCCTACGCCTTGTATCGCGCGCTTGCGGTCTCGTCCGGTGCGCTCAATCCGATCGTCCGGCCGGATCTGCGCGACACGCTGCCGGTGGTCGACATCGGACCGTTCCCGCAATGGGCCGATCCGGCACGCATCGTGTCGCTCGATCCCTGGGGTCACCGCGTCGCGGAGGACTTCAAGACGGAGATCGCGGAAGGCGTCGACATTCGCCCGACCATCGCGATTACCAAGGCGCGCCTGACGCTCCCGGAACTCGACCGTTTCTTCGATTCTGGTTTCATCACGGTCGACGGCGAAATGGTTCATGGCGCGCGCGATGTGGCCGTGACCAAGGCCGCGATCGACCCGGTCTGGTATTTGCCGGGAATCGCCGAGCGCTTCGCCACCTCCGAGGATCAGTTGCGCCGTACGCTGTTCGAGCAGACCGGCGGCATGTATCCGGAGCTTGTGACGCGTCCGGACATCTCCGTATTCCTGCCGCCGATCGGCGGCATCACGCTCTACATCTTCGGCGATCCGGCCGCGCTTGCGGACCCGAAGAAGAAGCTTGCCTGCCGCGTACACGATGAATGCAACGGTTCGGACGTGTTCGGCTCCGACATCTGTACCTGCCGGCCGTATCTCATTCACGGCATCGCGGAATGCATCCGCGAAGCGCAGCAGGGCGGCGTCGGCCTCATCGTCTATAACCGCAAGGAAGGCCGCGCGCTCGGCGAGGTCACGAAATTCCTCGTCTACAACGCACGCAAGCGCCAGCCGGGCGGGGACCAGGCCGCGACCTATTTCGAGCGCACCGAATGTGTTGCCGGTGTGCAGGATGCGCGCTTCCAGCAGCTTATGCCGGACGTGCTGAACTGGCTCGGGATCACCAAGATCGACCGCTTCGTATCGATGTCAAACATGAAATACGACGCGGTGACAGGCTCGGGCATCGACATCGTCGAGCGCGTTCCGATCCCCGACGCGATGATCCCGGACGACGCCAAGGTCGAAATGGAGGCCAAGAAGGCTGCGGGCTATTTCACGCCGGAAGGCGCGCCGACCGAAGAGGAATTGAAGGCGACGGTCGGCCGCAATCTGCGGGACTTTTGAGCAGCCTATGCCCGAAGCCATCAACACGTCATGGCAGGGCTTGACCCGGCCATCCACGTCTTTTCCGTCGGTGTTCCTTAAGACGTGGATGCCCGCGACAAGCGCGGGCATGACAGCGCGAGTAACTGGTTGCCCGATTACGTGGCTGACAAGATGATATCACCGCTCGTCGACTCTCTGCTCTCCGCCCATGCCGTCCGCGAGCGCGCACACGAGATGCTGGCCGTGGCGGTTCGGGACGAACTCGCCAACTTTACGCTGCACCTCGACAAGCTTGACGACACGGCGAGTGCCGTCGCGCAGGTGATCCGGGAGAATTATCCGTCACTGCAAGTGCCGTTGCATGCGCGCTGGCGGCATTTCCGGCTGGCCGGAACGGATCTCTGGCCGGAGCTTTCAGCTTCGCGGCCATGGGCCGACGATGCGGCGAGAGCGCGTGCGGCATTCGATCTTGCGATCGTCTCTGTCCTGCTCGATGCCGGCGCAGGTCCGGACTGGCGTTACCGCGACGGCGCGACCGGGTTGCAGGCCGCGCGTTCGGAGGGCCTTGCGATCGCAAGCCTGCGCATGTTCGAGGCCGGTGCGTTTTCGGACGATCCGAACGATCCGCTGCGTACCGACGCGACGCGATTGGCAGTCTTCACCGTGGAAGACCTTGCGCGCGGTTTCCAGGCCGGCGAGCGCAATCCGCTGACGGGGCTCGACGGCCGCGCTGCACTGATTGCAAGGCTCGGCCGTGCGGTGCGCGACAATCCCGGTGTGTTCGCGACGAAAGATCGGGCGCGGCCGGGCGGGCTGTTCGATCACCTGGCATCGATCGCAGGCGGCGCGCCGATACCCGCGCCTGAAATCCTACGCAGCGTGTTGCATCATCTCGGCCCGATCTGGCCGGGCCGCATATCGCTTGATGGCGTATCGCTTGGCGATACCTGGCGTCATTCGGCCATCGTCCGCAGCGACGAGACCAACGGCCTGATCCCGTTCCACAAGCTCTCGCAATGGCTGACCTATTCGCTGGTCGAGCCGTTGCAGGAGGGCGGTGTCTCCGTGTCGGACATCGACGGATTGACCGGACTTGCGGAGTATCGCAACGGCGGGCTGTTCCTCGATGCGGGCGTGATCGCGTTGCGCGATCCGGCTGCGGCCTCGCACGGACACGAAGTGTCGTCGCCGCTCGTGGTCGAGTGGCGCGCATTGACCATCGCGCTGCTCGACAGGATCGCGCCGCTGGTGCGGCAGGAGCTTGGTCTCGACGCGGCGAATTTCCCGCTGGGCGCGGTGCTGGAAGGCGGCACCTGGGCGGCCGGCCGCAAGCTCGCCAACGCCAGGCGGCCGGGCGGCGCGCCACCCCTTCACGTTATCAGCGACGGTACGGTATTTTGAGAAAGCTTCCACCAATGCCGGTTCATGCAGAAGCGATGATCTCTTTTCCCTCCCCACCATTCGCGGCGCTCATGGGGGGAGGGGAGCGGAAAGGCCGACACTCGCGACAATTGCGAAGAGGCCGGAGTTCGTAATATGCGCGGTGTCACCATTGTCGATCATCCCCTGGTGCAGCACAAACTCACGCTGCTGCGCGACAAGAACCGCTCGACCAAAGCGTTTCGCGAATTGTTCAGAGAGATCGGAAACCTCCTGTGCTACGAGGTCACGCGCGATCTTCCGCTTGAGATGATCGATATCGAGACGCCGTTCGCGCCGATGAAGTCGCCGATCCTTTCGGGCAAGAAGCTGGTGCTGGCGCCGATCGTGCGCGCCGGGATGGGCTTCCTCGAAGGCATGCTCGAACTCTTGCCGGCAGCGCGCGTCGCCCATATCGGGCTCTACCGCGACCCGCGCACGCTCGTAGCGGTCGAATATTTCTTCAAGGCGCCGGAAGACATGGCCGAACGTCTCGTGCTGGTGTTGCATCCGATGCTCGCGACCGGCAATTCAGCGGTTGCCGCTGTCGACCGTCTCAAGGAAGCGGGCGCGCGCTCGGTGCGTATCGTGTGTCTGCTCGCGACCCCTCGCGGCGTCGACAAGGTGCAGGCGCATCACCCTGACGTGCATATCTGGACCGCAGCGATCGATGAGGAACTCGATACGTCTGGCTACATTGTCCCCGGTGTCGGCGACGTCGGCGACCGGATGTACGGGACGAAGTAATTGCTTCTTCTTCCCTCCCCCATTCAGGGGGAGGGAGTCCGACCGGTATGATCGTCACTAATCCTTTTTCATCGCCGCCAGCAGCGCATTCCACTTGTCGATGTCAGAGCGGATGAACGTCTCGAATTCCTTCGGCGTGCCGCCCAGCGTGTCGATCCCCTGCGTGGACATTGCCTTGACCACAACGTCCGTTTTCAGCGCTTCGTTCGCGGCCTTTGACAGCTTGTCGACGATATCCGCGGGCGTGCCTGCCGGCGCGAGCAACCCGATCCAGATGCCGGCATCGAACCCCGGCATGCCGGCTTCGTCCATGGTCGGCAAGTCGGGCATGATGCCCGCCCGCTTCGGCTGTGCGATCGCCAGCGCTTTCAGCTTGTCCGCCTTGACATGCGGCGCGAGCGTCGCGGCCACGTTGAACATCAGTGTGATGCGGCCGGCGAGCAGATCGGTCAGCGCCTGATTGCTGCCGCCCTGATAATGCACGGCCACGACCTTGGTGCCGGCCTTCTGGTTGAACAATTCCGCCGCCAGATGGCTCGCGGTGCCTGCACCCGATGTGCCGAAGGTGAGCGTGTCCGGCTTGGCCTTGGCGAGGGCGATCAGGTCCTTCAGGCTTTTCACCTGCACATCGGGATGCGCGACCAGCATGTTCGGCACCACACCGAGCAGAGCGATCGGCGCCATCTGCTTGCTCAGGTCAAATCCGGACTTGGTCTGTGCGGGATTGAGCGTCTGCGCGACGGTCGCCATGAACAGCGTGTATCCGTCCGGCGCAGCGCGCGCGACGGTGTCGGCCGCGATCATCGAGGAATTGCCCGGCCGATTCTCGACCACCACCGGCTGACCGAAACTGTGCTCCATATGCTTTCCGACAAGACGCGCCAGTGTGTCGGCGGTCGACCCGGGCCCGAAGCCGACCAGGATGCGGATCGGACTGGATGGGTAGGTCTGGGCGAGGGCGGGCGCTGTTGCCGCTGACAGGGCGACGGCCAGCAAAATTGAAGCGATGCGTGACGACATGGTTCCTCCGGACGCAGCCGGTTGATCCGGCTCTGCTTATGCGCTGTGCCATCTTGGCCGTCGCCAAGGGAGGCGGTCAAACCGTTTGCGTGCGCGCCGTGAATTCATGGTGCCGCAGGCAGCGTACGTTTCGGGAGATGAAAGTTCGCCCCGACATGTGTTGGTATGTCAAACACTTTGTTGACATAGCAACTCTGTAGCCTCTACCTCGCCGCGGACAAAGGACGTTGCCGGATGCAATTGCCCCTCGAAAACATCACCGTGGTCGAACTCGGTCACAGCGTCGCCGCCCCGATTGCCGGACTGATTCTGGCCGATCTCGGTGCGACCGTTGTGAAGATCGAGAATCCGGGTGGCGGCGATGACGCGCGGAACTGGGGCCCGCCCTTCATGCACGGGGCGGCGAGTACGTTTCAGGCCATCAACCGGAACAAGCATTCGGTCGCAGCCGATTTGAAGGATCCGGCGACGGTCGAGGCGCTGCGCCGCTACATTCTCGATAAGGCCGATGTGGTTGTGCAGAACATGCGGCCCGGCCTTGTCGATCGGTTTGGCCTCGATGCCGAAGCGCTGCGCGCACAGAAGCCATCGCTGATCTATTGCAACATGACGGCGTTCGGCTCGGCCGGTCCGATGAAGGATGCGCCGGGCTATGATCCGCTGCTTCAGGCGTTCGGCGGGTTGATGAGTGTCACCGGTCATCCTGGACAGGAGCCCGTGCGCACCGGACCATCGATCATCGATCAGGGGGCCGGGATGTGGGCGGTGATCGGAATTCTGACGGCACTCCTGCGCCGCAAGGATTCCGGCGAGGGCTGCGTGGTGGATACGTCGCTGTTTGAAACTGCGCTGTCGTGGATGTGTATGCACATTGCCCGCTATATCGCCTCGGGTCAGGTCCCCGGTCCGGGCGGGTCCGAGAATGGCGGGATGGCTCCCTATAAGGCGTATGAAGCGAGCGACGGATGGGTCGTGATTGCCG
>CAZIKZ010000054.1:0-18211 GCA_964539845.1 uncultured Hyphomicrobiales bacterium | reverse complement strand
GTCATCCGGCCTTCCGGCTGCCGCAAGACTTTGTCGCAGTGATGCAGCCGGACGCGGGTTTCGTCGAAGCCGAGGCCGGCATCCGCGCGCATCTGCGTCTGGCGGTCGCGGCCGGCGCGGATATGCGAACCGGTGAACAGGTCGTTTCCATCGAGCAGATCGGCGAGCGCGTCCGCGTCGTGACCGGGCGCAAGGCCTATGAAGCCGGCGCTGTCATCGTCGCGGCCGGCCCCTGGATCACGTCGCTTGTTCCCGAACTCAACCTGCCGCTCCCGGTGACGCGTCAGGTGCTGCTCTGGGTCCGCCCGAGCCAGCCGGAATTGTTCCGGACGGGCTGGTTTCCGGTCTTCATGATCGAGAGCGAGCACGGCATCCATTATGGCTTCCCGCTGCACGACGATGGTCTGCTGAAAATCGCGAAGCATCACCATGCCGGCGAGACTGTCGATCCCGAAACCTATGACCGCAACGTCACCGCCGCGGATCAAGCGACCATTACCGGCCCGCTCTTTCCCATGCTGCCGGCCGCTGCGGGGCCTGTCGTGACCGCCAAGACCTGCCTTTACACCATGGCGCCGGACGACGATTTCGTCATCGACCGCATACCGGGCCGCGAACGCATCATAATCGCCTCGCCATGCTCCGGTCATGGCTTCAAGTTCTCCCCCGCGATTGGCCAGGCGCTCGCGGATCTCGCTTTGACGGGCCGCACCGCCGCCGATCTCCGCCGGTTCCGGCTATCCCGGTTCGGCTGACGCCCCACCTGCCACTTCCCCGCGCTCGCCGGCGTCAGTAACCTCGGCTCAGCCGCAAGGCGACAACAACAAGATTGCCAGGGAGGAATGCGATGCGTGGATTGATGCAGGACTGGCCGCTTCTCTGCCACCGCATTCTCGATCACGCGGCGACGTTCCATGCCGACCGTCCGATCGTGTCGCTGATGATCGAAGGCCCGATCCATCGCACCACCTACGGCGAGGTACGCAAGCGTGCGCTCAAGGTCGCGCAGCGGCTGGAGCGCGACGGCGTGCGGTTCGGAGACCGGGTTGCGACGCTCGCGTGGAACACGTTCCGCCATGTCGAGGCCTGGTACGGCATCATGGGGATCGGTGCGGTCTATCACACGGTGAACCCGCGCCTGTTTGCCGACCAGATCGTATGGATCGTCAATCACGCCGAAGATCGCGTGATGATGACCGATCTCACCTTCGTCCCGCTGCTGGAAACGCTCGCGGACAAGCTGCCCAGTATCGAACGCTACGTGGTACTCGCCGATGCCGCGCATATGCCGGCGACGTCGCTGAAGAATGCCGTATCGTATGAAGAATGGCTCGCCGAGGCCGACGGCGATTTCGCCTGGAACAGCTTCGACGAGAACAGCGCGGCCGGCATGTGCTACACCTCAGGCACCACCGGCCACCCGAAGGGCGTGCTGTATTCGCATCGCTCGAATGTGCTGCATTCGATGATGGCGAGCATGGGCGACGCCATGGGCGTGTCGTCGCGCGACGTCATCATGCCGGTTGTGCCGATGTTCCATGCCAATTGCTGGGGACTCGCCCTGACCGCGCCGATGAACGGCGCCGCGCTCGTCATGCCGGGCATGAAGATGGACGGCGCCTCGATCTACCAGTTGCTCGACGATTATCGCGTCACCTGCACCGCGGCGGTGCCGACCATCTGGATGATGCTGCTCCAGCATCTTGAAGCGACCGGCGCGAAGCTGCCGTATCTCAACCGCGTCGTTATCGGCGGCTCCGCCTGTCCGCGCGCCATGACCGAGACATTCGAGAAGAACTACGGCGTCGAGGTCATTCACGCCTGGGGCATGACCGAAATGTCGCCGCTCGGTTCGCTGTGCACCATCAAGCCGGACTATTGCGCACTGGAAGGCGACGCGCTGTTCGAACTCAAGGTCAAGCAGGGCCACCCGCCCTTCGGCGTCGAGATGCGCATCACCGACGATCGCGGCACCGATCAGCCCTGGGATGGCAAGACGTTCGGGCGCCTCAAGGTGCGCGGTCCCGCGGTCGCGCGCAGTTATTTCAAGGACGATGCGGCCATTCTCGACGAACACGGCTTCTTCGATACCGGCGACGTCGCAACGATAGACAAGCACGGATATATGCAGATCACGGACCGTTCGAAGGATGTGATCAAGTCCGGCGGCGAATGGATTTCCTCGATCGATCTGGAGAACCTTGCCGTCGGCCATCCCAAGGTCGCGGAGGCGGCGGTGATCGGGGTGCATCACCCGAAATGGGACGAACGCCCGCTGCTGATCGTCGTCCTGAAAAAGGATGTGACGGCCGAAAAGTCCGAATTGCTCGCGTTCATGCGCGGCAAGGTCGCCGACTGGTGGCTGCCCGATGACGTGGCTTTCGTCGACGAGATTGCGCATACCGCGACCGGGAAGATCCAGAAAACGGCATTGCGCGAACGCTTCAAGAACTACATCCTCCCGGGAACAGTGGCGGCGGAGTAAGCAAATGCGCGTAATCCAGCGGCATGCGCTCCTTTTACCCTCCCCCTTATGGGGAGGGTAAAACCGCCGTTGCGGGGTGACGAGATGGCGCTGACGGAGACGGGCAGTGTTGCCACCGCAACAAGCGGTGCGGCTCGCCATGTCCGCTTTATCGGACCGGAGAAGGATTACTGGCGGATCGTGGTCCGCGGCGGCATCCTCCTGATGGTCACGCTCGGCCTCTACCGTTTCTGGCTTGCCACCGACATCCGCCGCTTCCTGTGGGCCAATACCGAAATCGACGGCGAGTCACTCGAATATTCCGGGACCGCACTTGAACTGCTGCAGGGCTTTCTGTTCGCGATCGCGCTGATCCTGCCGATCTACACGGCCTTCACCATCACGGTGCTCGATCTCGGCGCCTTCGGCAGTTTCCTGTCGACGTCGGCGGTGCTGCTGCTCGCCTTCATGAGCCAATACGGAATTTACCTCGCACGGCGTTACCGGCTGACCCGCACAATCTTCCGCGGTTTGCGCTTTCATCAAAGCGGAAACGCGATCCACTATTCCATCTGTGCCGTCTGGTGGTGGAGCTGGACGGCGCTGACGCTCGGTTTCGCCTATCCGTTTACACGCGCGGCGCTCGAGCGCTTCAAGATGCGCCACACCTATTATGGCGACCTGCAGGGGCGCTTCGTAGGGACCGGCTGGCATCTGTTCATACGCGGCTTCCTGATGTGGCTTGCCGTCCTGATCCCGATGCTGGCGACGGCGGTCGCGCTGCTCTCGATCAAATGGTCCGCAGTCATGCCGGCCTTGCGCGGCGCCGGCGACGTGATCGCGAAGGTCGAAAAGGCCAGCCCCGGTTTTCTGGGACAGCTCGGCTTCGGCATCATCGCGTTCGCCGTCACGCTCCTGATGATCGCGCTTCTGTTGCCCGCGTTCCACGCCATGGTCATGCGGTGGTGGGTGGGCGGCGTCAGATTCGGTGAGATCGTCGCGGTTTCGCATCTGCGCACCCGCGATGTGTATTTCGCCTATCTGCGCTTCATCGCCTACCTCATCGCGTTCATCCTGGTGCTGCTCGTCGGCGTATTTTTTGGGCTGATCTTTCTCGGCGCTTTCGCGCAGGACGATTCGGCACTCTCGGAATTTCTCACGGTCGCGATGATGGTCGGCACCTATGTGGTGTTCATGCTGGGGTTGCTCACGCTCTACAACGCGGTCGTGACGCTATCGGTGTGGCGGCTCACCGCCAATTCGATCGAATTGTCCGATACGCGCGCGATCGGTCACGTGAAAGCGGCCGGTGACGCGAGTTCGCCGCTCGGTGAAGGCATCGCCGACATCCTCAACCTCGGTGGCATATGACCGAGGGGCTGATCAGCAGCGCCGTTTATTTCGACGGGGTCACCGCCGCGCATCACGACGTGACACTCGAGCTGAACGATCGCGCCGTGGTGATTTTCGACCGCGCCGGCGAGCTGATCGACCAATGGCCCTATTTGCGGCTGAAGCATCTGTCGGCGCCTGCTCATATCTTTCGCATCGGCCTGCGCAAATCCGAGAACCTCGCCCGCCTTGAGATCGCGGATCAGGAAATGGCGCATGCCATCGACCTCGCCTGCCCCGATATCGACCGCACCGGCGCGAGCGCGCGCAAGGCCAAGCGCCGTGCGATCGGGCTCAGTTTTCTCGCGGCCGCATCACTGTTTGCGGTTGCGATCTACGGCGTGTCGGCGATTGCGGATCGCGTCGCGCTGTACGTCCCGCTGGGGATCGAGCGCCGTCTGGGCAACGCCGCCGACACGCAGGTCCGCGAGATGCTCAACAAGGGCCCGCGAGACCGTCCCTTCGAATGCGGGAGTGCGTCCGTCGAGCAAGCCGGCCGGGCCGCCTTTCAAAAGCTGATGGGACGATTGCGGGAAGCCGGCGGCCTGCGATTGCCGCTGCAGGCGGCCGTGATCCGCCGCGAGGAAGCCAACGCCATCGCCCTGCCCGGCGGCCATGTCTATGTGTTCAAGGGTCTGATCGACCAGGCCGATACCGTGGACGAGGTGGCAGGCGTCATCGCCCATGAACTCGGTCATGTCGCCAACCGCGACGGTACCCGCACGATCCTGCAGAGCACCGGGCTGTCGCTGATTTTCGGCATGCTGCTCGGCGATTTCGTGGGCGGCGGCGCTGTCGTTCTGGCCAGCAAGACGCTTCTCAAATCGGCCTATTCGCGCGAAGCCGAAAGCAGGGCCGACGACTACGCCGTTCGCGCCATGGAAAAAGCGGGAGGCGATCCCCGCGCGCTCGCCCGGTTCCTGGGGCGAATCGCCGGTAAAGTGCGCAGCGGTTCGATTTTCCTCGACCATCCGGCGACCCCGGACCGCGTCGCCCGAATCGATGCCATCGCCCCGCCGCAAAGTGGTGGCGCAACGCTGCTTGACGCGGGCGAGTGGAGAGCCTTGAAACGCATCTGCGCAGGCTGACGGTAGAGCCAGCCCCCGGAACGCGCGCCGCTTTCCGGACTGGGACTTCTCGACTAAGACTCCCCCGCGCAAAGCATGGATGATCATGGCACGCCGCCGGCTTCCCGACGAACCGAATTCGAAACTCGCGATCTGGTCGCGGCGGCTTGCGCTGTTCGCGGTGGCGGCCACGGTGATCGCGATCATTATCGTTCGCGCCGGCCTGATCGAGGCACTTCCGGGAATGGCGACCTTCGGAGGCGCACTCGCCTTTGCGGCGCTGGCGATGCTTCTGGCGCTCGGCTCTTTCGTAACGATCTGGCGTCAGGGACTGGGTGGCCTCGGCTATGCCGTCACCGCGATTTTCATCGGCGGGCTGCTGCTCGGCTACCCTGCCTATCTCGGCTACCAAGCCTACAAGCTTCCGCCGATCTACGACATCACGACCGACGTGCTCGACCCACCGGGCTTCGATGCCGTACGGCGCCTGCGCTCACGCACCACCAATCCGGCGCAGTATGCGGGTCTCTATGCCGCCGAGCAGCAACGCGACGCCTATCCGGAGGTAACGTCGCTGGAATTGTCGGTGCCGCCCAAGACCGCCTACGATCATGCGCTCGCGATGGTGAACAAGCGGCGCTGGCTCGTGCTGGATGCGCGTGAACCGCAGATCAAGCGTCGTGACGGCCGCATCGAGGCCGTGGCCCGCACGCCGATCATGGGCTTCCGCGAAGACCTCGTGATCCGTATCCGCGGGACCGACGAAGAGTCGCGCGTGGATATGCGCTCCTCGTCGCGCTACGGCTTCCACGACCTCGGCAGCAATGCGTCCCGCATCCGCGGCTTCCTCGATAACCTCGAGACGGATATCGAGGTGACGCTGGAGCGCGAAGAACGCCGCCGCCCGACGCCGAAGAAGGCGCCACCGCCGCCCGCGAAGGCCAAGAGCCCGCAGGGCACGCCTCAGGCCAAGCGGTAATTCCCCACGATCGAGGGCGGCCCCTCGGTCAGGACCGCGCCGCGCGCGACCATATCTTCCAGATGCGCGAGCACCGATAGTCCCGCGGCACCGATCAGCCGGGGATCGATCCCGATATAGATCGCACGCACCAGTGTCGGAATATCGGCCGCCCCTTTCGCAAGCCGGTGCAGGATCGATTCTTCGCGGCCCAGCCGGTGGCGGATATAGCTTTGCACAAAGCGCGGAGCGTCGCGGATGATGTTGCCGTGGCCGGGGAAATAGATCTCTTCGTCACGCGCTGCGAGCTTGTAGAGCGAGGCCATGTAATCGCTCATCGCGCCGTCCGGCGGAGCGACGATCGAGGTGGACCAGCCCATGACATGATCGCCGGAGAACAGCGCATTGGTCTCCTTCAGCGCATAGGCCATGTGATTGGCGCAATGGCCGGGGGTCGCGACCGCCTCAAGAGTCCAGCCCGCGCCCGAGATCAGATTGCCGTCGGCGAGTTTGTGATCCGGGCGGAAATTCATATCGCCCGCGGCGTCGAGCGGATTGATCTCACCAATATGCAGCGGACGCGAGGCGCGATGCGGCCCCTCGCCATAGGTCGGCGCACCGGTCGCAGCCTTGAGCGCCGCCGCGGCCGGCGAATGGTCGCGATGGGTATGCGTCAGCACGATATGCGTGACGGTTTCCCCGCGCAGGGCATCGAGCAGCGCCGCGACATGACGCTCGTCCTCCGGACCCGGATCGATCACCGCAACCTGGCCTCGTCCCACGATGTAGGTGACCGTGCCCTTGAACGTGAACGGCCCGGCATTGCCGACGCACATCGCGCGCACCATGGGCGCGATCTCCTTCACCACACCGGGTTGCAGGTCGAAACTCTTGTCGAAGGGAATGTCTTCGTCGGCCATTCGTTTCCGTCATGTGGTTATTGTGAATGGTGAGCCGGCCCTGAGCGGCCGGCCGCGTCGCATTTAACAAACATTTTAATCACACACGACGCAATCAAGGCAAAAACCATTCAAGCATTGCCCTTATGCTCACCGCAAATGGGCAACAAACTATCAGTATGGCGGACGGAAATGTCTGAGACCCCTTCCCTTATCCAGGAACTCGAACAGGCGATCGCGGCGGGATCTCCGGCCATGCGTCTCAATACGCTGACGCGGATCACCGACCTGTTTATAGCCGGTTCCGGTACGCATTCCGATGATCAGCTCGCGCTGTTCGACGACATCCTGATGGTGCTGGTCGATACGATCGAGGTGAATGCCAGGGCGCAGTTGTCGCGCCGCCTCGCCAACCGGGCCGATGCGCCGCCGAAAGTGGTGCGAACGCTCGCCTTCGACGATTCCATCGCGGTTGCGGCGCCGGTCCTGATGCGCTCCGAATGCCTGACCGACACGGACCTGGTCGAGAATGCCGGCGTCAAGGGCCAGGAGCACCTTCAGGCGATCAGCCATCGCCCGACGCTGAGCGAACGTGTCACCGATGTCCTGATCGACCGCGGCAACACGCGCGTGGTCCAGCTGGTCGCGCAGAATGCCGGCGCGCGCTTTTCCGAGAACGGCTTCGGCAAGCTGGTCAGCAAGGCCGTCGACGACGAGGGTCTCGCCCGCTATGTCGGTTCGCGCCGCGACATTCCCCGGCACCATTTCGTAAAGCTGCTGGAAACCGCGTCCGCCGAGGTGCGAGGCCGGCTCATCTCCGCCAATCCGCATCTTGTCGATGAAATCGACTCCACCGTTTCCAATGTCTCGTCATCGATCGGCGACGATGTGCGCAATACCTCGCGCGATCATGCGCGCGCCATCGCCCGCATCAAGCGCCTGCACCGCACGGGCCAGTTCAGCGAAGCCGATCTGCACGCCTTTGCCAGCGCGAACGACTTCGAGCGGGCTGCGGTTGCGCTGGCGGCGCTTGGCGAATTCCCGATGGATCTCGTGGAGCGCGCGCTGCTCGACAAATCCACCGACCAGATCCTCATCCTGACGCGCGCCGCGCAATGCTGCCGGGCCACGGTCCGCGCCGTGCTCACCATGCGTTCGGCCGCCCGCAGACTGGCGCCGATGGATCTGGCCGATGCGCTGACGCGCTTCGACCGGCTGCAACTGAGCACGGCACGCAGCGCACTCGAGTTCTATCGTCTGCGCCGCCAGACCGACGACAAGCCGCATGTGCCGACCGATATGGCGCTCGAGTGGTACGTGCAGTCGATCCCGGCGCGGCCGAGCCAGGTGGGATAAAGCGCCTTCACCAGCGCCGCTCGGGCGCTAGTGAATTTCCGGCTCGGGCGTCCGTTCGCCCGCGAGCAGGAAGTCGAAATCGCAGCCATCGTCGGCCTGGCCGATATGCTCGGCGAACATCGCGCCATAGCCGCGCGTGTAATGCGGCTTCGGCGGTGTCCACGCCGCTTTCCGGCGCGCCAGTTCCTCGTCGCTGACATGCAGGTGGATGCGGCGGTTTTTCACATCGACCTCGATTTCGTCGCCGGTCTGCACGAAGGCCAGCGGCCCGCCGACGAAGCTCTCCGGCGCGACATGCAGAATGCAGGCGCCGTAGCTCGTACCGCTCATGCGCGCATCCGAGATGCGCAGCATGTCGCGGACTCCGGCCTTCACCAGCTTCTTCGGGATCGGCAGCATGCCCCATTCCGGCATGCCGGGGCCGCCCTTCGGACCTGCATTCTTCAGAACGAGAATGTGGTCGGCGGTGACATCGAGATCGTCGCGCTCGATCTCGCGCGCCATGTGGTTGTAGTCCTCGAAAGCAATGACCTTGCCGCGATGCTGCGTCAGCCGCTGCTCTGCCGCGGACGGCTTCATCACGCAGCCGCGCGGCGCGAGATTGCCTTTCAGCACCGCGGTCGCCCCGCCCTCATAGATCGGGTCGGACAGCGGATGGATCACCTCCGGCAGATGCACCTTCGCGCCCGCGATATTCTCTCCCACGGTCTTTCCGGTCACGGTCATGCAAGACAGGTCGAGCAGATCGCGCAACTCCGCCATCAGCGCGCGAATGCCGCCGGCATAGTAGAAATCCTCCATCAGGAATTTGCCCGACGGCGAGATATTCGCGATCACCGGAACATCGCGCGAAATCTGATCGAACCTGTCCATGTCGAGCGCGATACCGGCGCGACGCGCCATCGCCACCACATGCACGATCGCGTTGGTCGAACCGCCGAGCGCCATGTGCACCCTGATGGCGTTGTCGAAGGCCGCAGGCGACAGGATCTTCGCGGGCGTCAGATCCTCCCACACCATGTCGACAATGCGCCGTCCCACCGATGAGCACATGCGCGGATGCGAAGAATCCGCCGCGGGTATCGACGAGGCGCCCGGCAGCGCCAGACCCATCGCCTCCGCAATGGACATCATCGTCGCGGCCGTCCCCATCACCATGCAGGTGCCGAAGGAACGCGCAATGCCGCCCTCGATCTCGTTCCAGTCATCCTCGGTGATATTGCCCGCGCGCTTCTCGTCCCAGTATTTCCAGACATCGGCGCCGGAACCGAGCGTCTGGCCGCGCCAGTTGCCGCGCAGCATCGGCCCGGCCGGGATATAGATCGACGGGATGCCCATCGAGATCGCGCCCATGATCAGCGCGGGTGTGGTCTTGTCGCAGCCGCCCATCAGCACCGCGCCGTCAATCGGATGCGAGCGCAGGAGTTCCTCGGTCTCCATCGCAAGGAAATTGCGATAGAGCATCGTTGTCGGCTTGATGAAGGGTTCCGACAGCGACATCGCCGGCAGTTCGACCGGAAAGCCGCCAGCCTCCCAGACACCGCGCTTCACATCCTCCACGCGTGCGCGCAGATGCGCATGGCACGCATTGAGATCGCTCCACGTATTGACGATGCCGATAACCGGCTTTCCTTCCCAGTCGGCCTTGTCGTAGCCGAACTGCCGCAATCGCGAGCGGTGGCCGAAGGAACGCAGGTCGCTGACACCGAGCCAGCGATGGCTGCGGAGGTCTTCAGGTCGTTTCTGTTTCATTCTTCAGGGAGCTTGTTCGCTTCAGGGAGCTTGCTTGGCCGGCGTCGTGTCTGCGGGTTTGCCGGCCGCCTGCCGACGTTCATACACTTGCGCCAGAATGACGATGCCCGCAAGCACAGCACCCGCAATATCGGTCACAAGCCCTGGATCGATCAGCAGCAGCCCACCCGCGATCAGCAGCGCACGCTGCCAGTAACTCGTCGCGGTGATGAAATAGCCATGCAGGCCGGCCGCGAACAGCAGGATACCGCATGAGGCTGTGATGAACGCGCCGATGATGTTGGGCCACGACCCAATCATCAGGAGCGCCGGCTCGTAGATCAGCATGAAGGGCACGATGAAGCCCGCTGCACCGATCTTCACCGCGGCCCACCCGCTCTTCCACAGATCGGCCTTGGCGATACCTGCCGCCGCGAACACGGCAAGCGCCACCGGCGGCGTGATCGCTGACAGCACCGCAAAGTAGAACGCGAACATGTGCGCGGCGGGCGGGATCACGCCGAGCTTGATGATGGCCGGCACAAGCAGAGCGGTCATGATGATGTAGGCAGGCGTGGTCGGCATGCCCATGCCGAGCACGATGCCCGCGATCATGGTGAGGATCAGCGCGAGGATGAGCATGTCCTGCGCAAGCCCGACCACGAATTGCGTAAACACGATGCCAAGCCCGGACAGCGTGACCACCCCGATCACGATCCCGGCGCAGGCGCAGGCGAGCGCGACGCCGAGCGCGTTCTTCGCGCCATCGACGAACGCCGCGATGATGTTCGGCCAGTTCACGCATCCGCGCGTGGACTTGCGCAAGGCCGCGACCGGGAAGCAGAGCAACGTCCCGGCCAGCGCCGCCATCGGCGCACTGTAACCGGAATACATGACGACGAGGATACCCACGACCGGGATGAACAGATGCCCGCGCTCGCGCATCACCACGCCGAGATGCGGCAGTTCCGACCGTGGCAGGCCTATCAGCCCGCGCCGCTTGGCCTCGAAATGCACCGCCGCAAAGCACGCTACGTAATAGAGGATGGCGGGAATGACCGCCCAGATAATGACCTGTCCGTAGGATACCGCGAGGAACTCCGCCATCACGAAAGCGGCTGCGCCCATGATCGGCGGCATGATCTGGCCACCGGTCGAAGCGGTCGCTTCAACGCCGGCCGCAAAATGCGGCGAGAAGCCGGAGCGCTTCATCAGCGGAATCGCGATCGGTCCGTCCACCATCACGTTGGCGACGGCGCTGCCGGAAATCGTTCCGAACAGGCTCGAACTCACGACCGACACCTTGCCCGGACCGCCGGCGGTGTGGCCGGTCAGCGCCATCGCGAAGTCCATGAACAATTGGCCGGTGCCGGTGCGCTCCATGAATGCGCCGAACAGAACGAAGATCAGCACGTAGGAGGCCGACACCGAAAGCGGAATGCCGAAGATGCCCTCGGTCGTCATGTAGAGCTGATCGAGCATGCGCTCCGGCTCAAGCCGGGCGATCAGCAGACCGTACAGCAGGAACACCACCGCCGTGATCGGCAGCGCGAGCCCGATCACGCGCCGTGTCGCCTCAAGCACGACCAGCACCATGAGCACGCCCATGGCCTTGTCGGTGAAGCTCAGGTCGTCGATGTAGAAGATGCGGGTGACGATGTATTCGTAATTGACGAACAGGTAGATGATCGGGACAGCGCCCGCGATCATGAGCCCGTAATCGAACAGGGTCGGCAGCCGCTCATCGACCGGACGCTGATCGTCCGATTTTGGACCCTCGTTCCTGGCGATGGTCCAGCGATAGAGCAGGAAGACCAGCACGATCGCGAACAGCAGATGCGTGCCGCGGAACAGCACGGCTTCCGGCGAACCGAAAGCGATCGCATGGATATGATAGGCCGCCATCGCGATCGAGATCGCGACCAGCGCATAGCCCAGGATGCGGCGATGGGTGAGTTCGAAATTCACGGGCCGCCCCCTCAGCGCCAGCGACACTCAAGTAACTCAGTCGTCAGTAGCTCAGTCGTCCCCGCTTGCGCGGGGACGACCACGATGGAGTTGTGCGTCACCGGCCCGCTCAGTCCGGAGCGGCCTCACATCTTCAGGTCGACGCCAGCTTCCTTGTAGAATTTCGCGGCACCCGGATGGAACGGTACGCCGATATCCTCTGCCATTGCCTTTGGCGTGAGTCCGGCCATCGCCTTGTTGACCGCGACCATATTCGCGACATTCGCCGCCATGGTCTTGGTCATGTTGTAGACCATCTCTTCCGGCAGCTTGCAGGACGCCACGATATGCGTGGCGTAGCCGATCACCTTCACGTCCTTGTCCTGCTTCGGATAGGTGCCCTTCGGTACCGTGACCAGCGTGTAGCCCGGATTGATCTTGCGCATGTCGTCGTACATGTCGGTCATGTCGAGCAGCTTGATGTCGCGCGCGGCGGCAAGGTCCATCACCGAGCCCGAGGGGATCGTGGTGCCGAGCGTGAAGGCAACGGCGTGGCCGTCCTGCATCTGCGTCACCGAGTCGGTATACGACACGAAGCTCATCTTCACGTCGTTGTAGCCCATGCCGGCCACCTTCAGCATATGCCCGGTAATGGCTTCACCGGTGTTGCCGCGCTGCTGTGTGGTGACGCCCTTGCCCTTCAGGTCCTTGACCGAATTGATGTTGGCGTCGGCGCGGGTCACGACCTGAAAATATTGTGGATAGAGCGTCGCGATATTGCACACATTGCCGTGCTTCTTGGTGAAAGGCGCGTTGCCGGCAAGCGCATCGACGGTCGAGATCGAATTGCCGAAGCCGACATCGGCCTTGCCCTCTTCGATGCCGCGGACATTTGCAATGCCCGCGCCGGGCAACGCCTGAACGGACAGACCACCGACCGCCTTTTCCCACATGTCCTTGAGCTGGCCACCGAGCGGAATCCAGACTCCGCCCTGTGGACCGGTCATCATCTTCAATTCCGCAGCCTGCGCGGCAGACATGGTGGCGAAACCGGCAACAAGCGCAGATGCGAGCAATCGCATTTTCATTGGACGTTCTCCCTACAGGTCCGCAATCGCGGTTGTTCTTTGTGCAGACGTTACGCGGGAGAACGGGCCGGACACAAGCGGGTTTGATACGCTCTCTTTCTCACCTCCCCCTGAAAGGGGGAGGTCGCCCGTCGTAGCGACAGCGAAGACGGGCGGGTGGGGGTCATATATCTCACGCCACAATGGACCCCCTCCCCAACCCTCCCCCTTGCAGGGGGAGGGAGCACACTGTGCGTACCGCTGCCCTATTTCCCTAATCCCCGACATTCGGCGGCAGCCGGATCAGGAACTCGGTCCCCTTTTCCAGCTGCGCCGTCTCGACCGACCCGCCGAGTTGCTTGGCGGTCCCGAGGATCACCTTGAAACCGAGCGATTTCGACTTCGACGGATCGAAGTCCGACGGCAGGCCCTTGCCCCGGTCCGAGAACCGCAATTCGTAGGACCCGTTGGGCGCCTTCTTCAGGCTGACGAAAATCGGGCCGGTTTCGTCCCCCGCATAGGCGTGTTTGAGCGCATTGGTGATCAACTCGTGCGTGAGCACCGCGAGCGCGACCGCCTTGCTGCCGGAAATCTGCAACGGCTCGGCATCGACCTCGATCCGGTGGCGGTGACCGCCATAGGCATTCTGGCTGTCCTCGCACAGCTTCTTCAGAAACTCGGAGAACTCCACGCGTCCGGCATGGTCGGCCTGGTACAATTGCCGGTACACGCTGCCGATCGAGATGACGCGATCGCGCGCGCGCGCAAGCTGGTCGCGCGCATCGGGATCGGCGGTGTGACGGCGCTGCAGGTCGAGCACGCTGGAGAGCAGGTTCAGGCTGTTCATCACGCGATGCTGCAATTCACGCAGCAGGAACGTTTTCTGCTCGAGCAATCCGTTGATGGAATCCGACATGCGCGACAGCGCCGCACTCAATTGTCCAAGATCGGTTCGCGGATCAAGATTGGGAAATTTCGCGTCGGTCTCGCCACGCTCCCTGCGGTTCACCACCGCGACGATCGCCTTCACCGGACGCCGGATCAGCGCATTGGCGGTCCAGATCATACCGGTGACGGCAAGGATCACCGCTGCGATCCCGAACAGGATGCTGCGCCGGGCGGTATCGCGGACCTCGGACAGCGCGATGTCGCGATCGACGCTGACGGCGGTGAAAAGCCCGCTCGGCACCTCTTCCAGCGGCGCAAAGCCGACGATCTGCGGGCGTCCCTTCGCATCCGGCGCCTGTGCAATGCCGCCCTCCGAAATCCGGGCCGCCGGATAAACCGCCTTCGCGAGCGCGAGCGCGTCTTCTTCGCCTTTTTGCGGGATGGTGAAGACGAGGCGGCCGTCGCGATCCATCACGATCACGCGGTGATTGGTGCGCCATCGCCGCGCCGAAAGGTCCTGCGCCACCCGTTCCGGATTGAGGATCAGAACGATGACGCCGCGGTTGACGCCATCGCCCTTGTTGAAAGGCATCGCGATATGAATCGAGGTCGAGCGCGTGACCCGCCCTTGCACGAGCGTACCGACTGTGAGTTCTCCGGTCTTGAGCGGACCATCGAAATAGAGACGGTCACGCACGTCCAGCGTCGGCGGAATCTCGATCGTGGAGCAGATGAACTTGCCGTCGACGCCGATCACCGCGGCTTCGCGATAGATCGAGAGTCCCGAGATCACCGATTTGAAATAGGCGACGCATTCGGCGACGTTGTCGGGCACCGCCGGATGCCGCCCCATCGCGGTCATGAGCTGGCGGCTGCCCTCGATGATCTGTGCAAGCTCCGCCGCTACCAAACGCGCCGCCGCCAGCGCCTCTTCGCGCGCCTCCCGCTCGAGGAAATACTGCCATCGCAGCGTGTTGTAAGCCGTGATGGCAAGCGGCGGCACAAGCGCAACCAACATCAGGATCGCAAGCCGGTAGCGCAGACTCATACGAGACCCCGCCGTGACGCACACATGCCGAGCCTATCAGAAGTTGCTGGAAAACAATGCCTTTCGTGTTGGCGATGCAGTCGCACCGGCTTGCCGCACAGCGGACCGCATCCTAGTGTGGTGGATCGGAAGTCCGCTTCACTGTGCCGCAACCTCGTCAAACGGATTTCCGATCCAAACCACACTAGAATCAATACGATGCTAGTGTCCTTCGAACCCGAGTTTCGTAAAAGAGGTGCCGCAAAATCATGCGAATTTCGGATTCGAGACACTAGTGTGCAGCGCAGCGCATCGTCCCAATTCTCATAAAGTTCGCGACATTCCCGTGCCAGACATCGACAACATCAACCACGTCGGCATGGCCGTCCGCGATCTCGCCGACACCGTGCAACGCTTCGAGGCGATGGGCTTCCAGCTCACGCCCTATTCGCCGCATTCCGCCGCCTGGAAGCCGGGCGAGGCGGTGCAGCCGCAGGGCTCCGGCAACCGCTGCGTGATGTTTGAAAGCGACTATCTCGAAATTCTCGCGAGCGAAGACCCCGCCCGGCCTGCGGCGCGCATCACCAATTTCCTGAAACGCCATCAGGGCGCGCATATCATCTGCTTCGATACTCAGGATCCGCACGCAGTCGAGCAGCGCCTGCGGAGCGAAGGCATCGCGACGTCGGGCGTGATCCCGTTACAGCGCGAGATCGACACGCCGCTCGGCGTCCGCACCGCAAAATTCGCGCGCATCCAGTTCGCCCCCGAACAATCGCCGGAAGGCTATATCCAGGCCGCGCAACATCTGACGCCGGAAAACATCTATCAACCGCGCTACATTCAGCATCCGAATGGCTGCACCAGCCTGCACCGCACCGTTGTCGTCACCGATGCGCTGGATGCTTTCGCCGACAAGTACCGCCGCTATACCGGTCTCGCTCCGACCCTGCATACCGGCTCTTGCGATTTCCATTTTCCGCGCGGCACCCGGCTGACCCTCATCGACGTCAAGCACGCGCCCGCGCTGTTGCCGGGTACGTTATTCCCGCCGCTTCCCGGAATTGCCGCGGTAAGCTTCCGCACGAGCGACCTTGCCGCGCAACGCAAGCGGCTGATTGACGGCGGCTTCGCCTTCAGCGAAGCGATCGGATGCCTCGTCGTTCCTGCCGAACAGGCAAGCGGCGTCGCGGTGATGTTCGAGGAGTAGACCATGACGATGATTGCCAGACTGACCGCCGCTGTCCTGATCGCAGGCACGTCGCTGATCGCGCCCGCTTCGGCACAGAGTTTTCCGGACCGGCTCGTGCGCATCGTGGTGCCCTATCCGGCCGGCGGCGGAGTCGACGGCATGGCGCGCGCGCTGGGCGAAAGCCTGTCGCAAATCTGGAAGCAGCCGGTCATCATCGAAAACAAACCGGGCGCCTCGACCATGATCGGCGGTGAGTTCGTCGCCCGCGCGCCGGCCGACGGCTACACGCTGTTCCTCACAAGCGACTCCTCCATCACAAGCAATCCGTTCCTGTTCCCGAACGCGAAGTTCGATCCGGTGAAGGATTTTGCGCCGATCAGCCAGTTGATTGAGCTGAACCAGCTCGTCGTGCTGCATCCCTCCGTGCCCGCAAACTCTCTGAAGGAACTGGTTGCGTTGTCGAAGGAGAAGAAGGGCGCGCTGAACTACGGCTCCTATGGCGTCGGCAGCCAGCCGCATCTCCTGTTCGAAATGCTGCGCGCCCAGGCCGGCGCCGATCTCATGCAGATCCCGTATCGCGGTATTGCGCCCGCGATCACGGCAGCGCTTGCCGGCGATGTGCAGATGACGCTCGGCGGCTGGTCGGTCACAGCGGGCCATATCAAGGCCGGCAAGCTGAAGCCGATCGCGATTTCAAAGAAGGAACGGCAGAAGGAATTGCCCGATGTGCCGACCTTGCGCGAAGCGGGCTTCCCCGACATCGATCCGCAATCCTGGTTCGGGCTGTTCGCACCGGCCGGCACACCGAAGCAGGTGATCGAAACAATCCAGAAGGATGTCGCCACCGTGTTCACGGAACCGCCCTTTCAGGAGCGGCTGAAAACGCTGGCCTTCGAGCCGGTCGCCAGCACACCGGATGCCTTTGCGAAATTCATCGCGGAGGATCTCGCCTACAAGCAGCGCCTGATTGCCACAACCGGGATCAAGGCGGAGTAATCGGCGGCCGGGCGTGCTACGAGCGAACCCCGGCCCGGACTGGCGAACGCCGGTAAATCCGGGTTCCACGCGACCGGCAATAGCCGGAACCGCGCGGAAATGCTGGACGCCTGCGACTTGCCAAGATTCCGCCAAAGCATTCCAATACCGGGAAGCTGGCATGGGGGGCCACTTCATGATCCGATCACCTCGGTTTTTGACGATCGCGACAGCGGTCGCAGCCGTATGTCTCGCGACGCTCCTTCCGGTCGCCGATGCGCGTGCGCAGGCCGCTGTCTGTGAGGACGCCGCCGACCTCGCTGTCATGCCCTCTCCGCTCGCGCCGTGGAAGGGCGCGCCGCTGCGTGTCATCTTCGCCGCTGAGAGCCCACTCCAGGGCGAATTGTCGCTGATCGCGCCGAACGGACAGGTTGCGGCGGCATCGCGCGAACGCCGCGGCGGACCGCCCTATTTCTGGCTGGCCGAGATTGCGACGCCGCAGCCCGGCAAGTGGCAGGCGCAATTGACCCGCGCCAACGCGCCGGCTGAATGCCGCACCATCACGCGTGAGATCGTGGTCGCCGCAACCCAGCCGCCGCGCCCCTCGGGTTCGAAAACCAGCGTCTGGCCGATCCGCAATGGCTGGAATCGCGCCACCGAAAATCTCTACTCGGCCTGGATCGAGAAGCTGTTCGAAGCGCCGCTCGACGAGTCGCCGTCCTGGCCCGCGCTGCATGTCGTGCTGCGCGATCCGGCTCGCAACGTGCTGCACAATCATCTCGGCCTGCGCGAAGACTCGATCAATCTGTATATCCGTCCCGATTGCGCCGACCTGCCCTATTTCCTGCGCGCCTATTTCGCTTTCAAGATGGGCCTGCCTTACGGCTACGCGAAATGCACACGCGGCGGCGGCGGCAATCCTCCGCGCTGTCCGGTCTGGTGGAATATCGAGAAGGAAGAGCCGCGGCCCGAGGCGCCGGAAGACATCATTGCCGCAGCCGATGGACAAGCGACCGGCACGTCGCCACAGCGGCCGTCGTCCGGCCCCGGCCTGTTCGATCTGTTCAAGCCGCAACAGGCGGCTGCGCCCAGACCCGATACCAAAAAGCCTGATACCAAAAAGCCCGACACCAAGGCCGGACAGCCAGCGCAACAGACAGCGGCCCGCGCCACCCCCGGCTTTGCGATCCCGCCGTCCGGTCCCGCCACAACGAAGCCCGCGGCACCTGTGCGTCCGGCGCGGCCGAC
>CAZIKZ010000053.1:0-18222 GCA_964539845.1 uncultured Hyphomicrobiales bacterium | reverse complement strand
GCGTCGTTCGTGCTCAATGCCGACGGCTCGCTTGCGGCGCAGCTCCCGGGCTTCGCGGAGGCTGTAGTCATCACGCGCTGGCATCGCAACGCCGATGGCTGGCGATGCGACCCGGCGGAGATCGCGCCGCTGCCGGCGCAGGACCGGTCCGACTACACCGCCTGCATGCTCGGATTGCGCGACTATGTCAGCAAGAACGGATTTCCGGGTGTCGTGCTCGGGCTGTCCGGCGGTATCGATTCCGCTCTGGTCGCGGCCATCGGTGTGGATGCATTGGGACGCGATCGCGTGCGCGCGGTGATGCTGCCTTACAAATTCACGTCGCAGGACTCGCTGAAGGATGCCGCCGACATCGCGCAAGCGCTTGGCATTCGTTACGACGTCGTGCCGATCGAGAGCGCAGTGCAGGGTCTGGAGAAAAGTCTCGCTCCGCTGTTCGAGGGGTTGCCGCGCGATGTGACCGAAGAGAATCTGCAGGCGCGGGCGCGCGGCACGATTCTGATGGCGCTGTCGAACAAGTTCGGCGCGATGGTGATGACCACCGGCAACAAGTCTGAAATGTCGACCGGCTATGCGACGCTCTACGGCGACATGAATGGCGGATTCAATCCCATCAAGGATCTCTACAAGACCGAAGTGTTTCGTTTAAGCGCGCTGCGCAACACCTGGAAACCGGACGGGGCGCTGGGGCCCGACGGGGTGGTGATCCCGCAGAATGTGATTACCAAGCCGCCAACGGCAGAGCTGCGCGAGAACCAGAAGGATCAGGACTCGCTGCCGCCTTACGATATCCTCGACGCTATTCTGGAGCGGCTGGTGGAGAAAGAGCAGCCGATCGCCGAGATCGTTGCTGCCGGCTACGATCAGGCGACCGTCGTGCGCATCGAGCGCATGCTGAACCTGGCTGAATACAAACGCCGTCAGGCTGCCCCTGGCGTTAAGGTAACACTGCGCGGTTTCGGCCGCGATCGTCGCTATCCGATCACCAACAAGTTTCGCGATTCCGGAAACCCGTTGCCGAAGCCCGATACGTCAATCGTCAGCGGGACGCCCACGAGATCGGAAGCGTTCGACTTCTGACGTCGTGCCGTTCGTCCCCGCGAAGTGCAGCGTTAGTCAGTGGGCAGGAATTTCGGTCCGACAGAGCGGATCGGCTTTTTTGGCGCGTTCGGATCGACAGGCTCGGGCTCAGGCGCTGCCGCAGGCACGGCCGCCGCGGTGGGGGAGGATGCGGCGCCCTTTTTCTGTGAGCTCTGCGACGGTGGCAGGATCGGCCGGCCCTTGGCGTCACGCGGCGCGTTCATGATCTTCGCGCGCTCTTCGGTGACGACGATGTCGCCCTGTCCGGGCGTGGCCGGTGCGTTTGGATCGTCCTTCACCGCATTGGCCCAGCTCTCTCCCGCCGCCTTGCAGGTGCAGGCGGCATCCCATGAGGTCTTGTATTTGAACGCGTTCGGGCTCTGCGAGTAGAGCTGTCCGGACGTCGAGGACACGGCTTGATTCATGTCCTCGCCCGGATTGCGATGCGAGAACAGCTGCACCTCTGCGGCCGGGCACATGCGCTGGCAGGTCTGCTCGTCGTCGCGGAAGCGGTCCTGCGACGTCGAGAACGAGATCGGGAAGAAGTAGCCGTCGCAGGTGCGCACGCACACGGTGCGGTAGCCGCTCCCCATGCCGGTGTCCTGCTCGGGGCCGGAGGTCGATCCCGGTCCGCCGAACAACTGCTCGAAGAAATTGCCCGGTGCCGCTCGGGCAGCCTGTGTCGCCTGCGCGCGGTATTGCGGGCCGCAATCGTTCTGCGCCAGCGCGTTAAGGACGGTCCTGCGCTGTCCGTCGCGCTGCATGTTGGTGTTCGACGCCTGCAGCTGCTGCAGATCGCCTTCTGCCCGCGCAATGTTGGCGCGGGTTTGCTGGATCCTGGTATTCAGCGGTCCGCATTGCTCGGACCGCCCCGGAGCACCGAAAAGCTGAAAAAAGTTTGGCTGGTCACAGCCTTGCCGGCGCGCCTGGGACTGGGTGCGTTCGAGTTCGGCCTGCTGCCGGCTCACCGACTCCTCGAGGCGACGGATCTGATCGGCGCGGGCGGCGTCTCCCCCGGAGCCGAATGCGGCAAGCTGACCCTCAAGCCGCTGGCAGGTCTGTTCGCGGGCGCTGATCGTTGCGCCGGACGGCGGGTAGGCCGGGGGCGGGAGGGGTTGCTGGGCGAGCGCGGACGTCAGGCTGCCGGCAAGCGCCAGCGCCGCAACACTGCTAATTCGGACCAATCCCGTCATGAATTCCCCGCAAGTCCCCACGCCCCCAGTGCCGGGAGAATGCGGCGCCGCGATGGTTATCAAATGGGAAAAGGCCCCGTAAAGCGGCAAAAGCAGGTAAAATCAGATCACGTCCGCTCGGGCGTTCCTTCATCCTCGGGCAGCGCCACGTTCCGTGCGTCGCGGGCTTCCTGTCGGAGGTTCCAAAGGATACCGGCAAGGATGATGGCCGCACCGACAAACACCAGCGCGTCCACGGATTCGGCAAAGAAGAGGTAGCCAACCAGCGCGATCAGCGGCACCCGCAGGAAGTCCAGCGGGATCACGAGGCTTGCATCACCGTAGCGGAAGGCCCGCGCCATGCAGTAATGCGCGGCCAGTCCGGCGATCCCGACCCCCGCCATTGGTGCGTATTGCCATGGCTCCAGCCGAAGCACGAATAACGGATCGCTGCCGGACAGGGCGAGCGGGAATTGCAGCAGGTTCATCCAGAACACAATCCCGAAGGTCGTTTCCGTCGACGTCATCTGCTTGGTCGCGACGTTGAACACGGCATAGAAAAACGAGCACAGCAGCACGAGGATCGAGGCCGGCTGAAATGCAATCAGGCCCGGACGCAAGATCACGAGGCAGCCGATAAAGCCGAGCACGATCACGACGATGCGGCCTGATGTCAGCCTCTCGCCCAGGATCACCACGGCAAGGATCAGCACCCAGACCGGCAGCGTGAATTCGAGCGCGAACACGGTCGCAAACGGCAGCAGCGTCAGCGCGGTCGCCCAGCAATATTGTCCCGCGAAATGCACGGCCGAGCGGAAGAAATGCATCGGGATCCGCTTGGTGCGCAGCTCTGGCCGGAGGGCCGGGTTGACTGCGAGCAGCGAGCCCAGGATCAGGAGTGCGCCGAAGCTGCGCACGGTCAAAATCTCGAACACGGTCAGCTGGCCAGCCAGCAGCCGGATCGAGATCGCCATGATCGAGAACGACAGCAGCGTGCCGGTCATCCACAGAACGACGCGGATGATGTTTTGTTGTTGCACGTTCGGCTCGCTTCTTCGGGTGTAGAGCGGCGCGCCCTATTCGGCGTCCGGCTGATTTTCGGGCCGAGCCTTTTCGAAGGCGGGAAGCTTGGCACAGGCCGCCTCGATCCCAAGAATCTTCGGGAACGCATCGAGTGGTGTCTTGAAACGGCGGGCGTTGAAAATCTGCGGCACGAGACAGACGTCAGCCATCGTGACGCGCGAGCCGAAGGCGTATGGGCCGGGCTTGAGCAGCGGCTCGATCGCCTCGAAGCCGGCAATCACCCAGGACCGGTACCAGTCGTCGATGGTTGCCTGGTCCTGACCGAGCTTCTTCAGCGCTTGCAGCGTAACCAGATTGTTCAGCGGATGGATATCGCAAGCGATGATTTCGGAGACTGCGCGGACATGCGCGCGCTCGAGCGCGTCGACCGGAAGCAGCGCAGGCTCCGGGCAGACCTCTTCGAGATACTCCATGATCGCAAGCGATTGGACGATGGTGTCGCCGCTCGACAGAGTCAGTGCCGGCAAGCGCATCTGCGGATTGATCGCGCGGAATTCAGGCGTTTTGTGCTGGCCGCCATCCTTGGTCAGATGGATCGATACCATCTCATACGGCTGGTCCTTCAGGTTGAGCGCGATGCGCACCCGGTAGGCGGCCGATGAGCGGAAATAAGTGTAGAGTTTCACGAGCTTTCCCCGAAGGCGACGGACGAGTTTGCGGACCAAACGCGAAGGCGCAGGGCTTGTCCAGTCCCGGCCGGCCATGCCTCGCATGCAGCGTCTTGGGGCGAGCTACCGGTCGGGATCTTCGATGGCTTCGTCGGCGAGCGGCTTCGCGCGCGCGATCACGCGTTCCAGCGCGCGCACGAAGGCATCGCGATCGGCGGGGTCGATCGCCTCAGTCAGATGGCGGGCAAACGCCACGGCGCCCGGAGCAAGATCGTCGTAGATCGCTCGCCCCTCGGGAGTCAGCGACAGAAATGATTCGCGCAGGTCCGAGCGATTGACGCGCCGCACCACCAGTTTTCGTTTTTCCAGAAGCGCGACCGCACGCGACACCTTGGTCTTGTGCATATGGCTGTGCTCGCCGACGGCTTTGCCGGTCATGGTTTCAAATTCGCCGAGCGTGACCAGCACACGCCATTCCGGCACGCCGATTCCATAACGTTCGGCATAGAGACGCGACAGAGCCTGCGAGACAAGGCTCGACACCACGTTAAGCTGATAGGGCAGGAAGTCGTCGAGCCGCAGCGGCGCGTCCGGGTTGGACTGCGCCTCCCCGGCAGCGGCGGGCCCCTTTGTCTGCGTCACCATGACCGAAATTCGTTGTCACCCGGCCGCCGAAGCGGACGACGGGACCATGGCGTAACTTGCGCTGACGCGCAACGGGAGGCGAGGCGGGTTGACAGCCGCGTGCGGGCGGTGTGCTAGAGCATATGCCGTCATGACCGGGCCGTCCCGGCCATGACCAAGACCGGATGTGTCGGGATGTCCAGATTTGCCAGTCCGAGCGAGGCTGAGGCGGCCGCGCGCGCGTTCGATCTCAAGCGGTTGCCGGCGGATTTCATCGCGGATCCGTATCCCTATTTCCACGCGTTGCGGGACCACGATCCGGTTCACCGCATGCCGGACGGCAGTTACATCATCACCCGCTACGACGATTGCGAGACACTTTACAAGGACGCGAAGACCTATTCGTCCGACAAGAAGATCGAGTTTTTTCCAAAGTACGGCGACACGCCGCTCTTCGAGCATCACACCACGAGCCTCGTGTTTAACGACCCGCCGCTGCATACGCAGGTGCGCCGTGCGATCGCAGGTGCGTTGTCGCCGCGTGCCATCGCGGAGATGGAGTTTGGTCTGGTTGAACTGGTCGACAGGCTTCTCGCAGAGCTCGAGCGCAAGGGCCGCGTCGATCTGATCGAGGATTTTGCGTCGGCTATTCCCGTTGAGATCATCGGAAATCTGCTTGGCGTGCCACATGATGAGCGAGAGCCGTTGCGCGGCTGGTCGCTCGCAATCCTGGGCGCGCTTGAGCCGGTGCTGACCGAGGCGCAGCTGAAATCCGGCAATGATGCCGTGCGCGAATTCCTCGCCTATCTCAAAGTCCTGACCGACGACCGTCGCCGCAATCCCGGCGATCCGAACAAGGATGTGCTCACACGGTTGATTGCCGGCGAGCATGAGGGTCGAAAGCTGACCGAGACCGAGCTGCTGCAGAATTGCATCTTCATCCTCAACGCCGGACACGAGACGACGACCAATCTCATCGGCAATGCGCTCTACACGCTGCTGCACTGGCCTGAGGAGAAAGCGCGGCTCTTGCGCGATCCGTCGTTGATGCGGACCGCGGTCGAAGAGGTGTTGCGGTTCGAGAGTTCCAACCAGCTCGGCAATCGGCGCGTGCTTGCGGACACCGTGCTCGGCGGGGTGCCGATGAAGGAAGGCGATCTCATCACCATCGCCATCGCGGCCGCCAACCGCGATCCGAAATACTTCCCCGATCCTGACCGGTTCGATGTCGGGCGTACGCCAAACAGGCATCTGGCCTTTGCCAGCGGCATCCATGTTTGTGCGGGCATGAATGTTGCGCGGCTGGAAGGCCGGATCGCGCTGGAGCGCTTCTTGGCGCGCTTCCCGAACTACCGGCTTACGGGCGATCCCGTGCGCTCGCCGCGTGCACGGTTTCGCGGGTTCGTATCGTTGCCTGCTTTGGTTGCGTAGGTTGGCGGCATCAGCGCGCAGCGCCGGCGTCATGCCCGCCCTATTAAAAAAAGCCGCCACGGTTTGCCATGGCGGCTTGCTTATACGCTTAGGTCGGAAGGGTTAGCGCTTCCGCACGAAGGTCTGCCGCCGGGTCGGCGGGGCTGGCATGGCGTTGCCGCGATGGCGGAAGCTGATACGGCCGCGCGAGAGATCGTAAGGCGACATTTCAACGATGACGCGATCGCCGACGCCGGTACGGATGCGGAATTTCCGCATCTTGCCGGCGGTGTAGGCGAGGATCTCGTGATCGTTGTCGAGCTTCACCCGGAAATTTCCGTCCGGCAGCACCTCAGTGACGGTGCCGTCGAACTCAAGCATCTCTTCTTTCGACATCCTTGGTCCCTTGAGCGAATGGGTTCAGCGCGGGGCTTGAGCGTGCTGCCGCTTGGGCCGTCGCTCGGGCCGACGGTCCCGCATGAATCCCATGGATGATAACCCAGCATCGGAACTTCCGCCATTCTCTCTCTGCGGAGCTGTGAATGCCTGCTCAGGCGCCTTCGGCTCGTGCTGACGTCCATTCTGGACCGCCGGACCGGTTTTCGCTTCCTGATCCCGCCGCCTGCGGCGCTGACCTGCCCGGTTGCGAGGCTTGCTCTCGGACGGGCGGCCATCAGGCTGGTGGCCACCAGGTTTGTTCGGGCGCGACGTCCGCTCGGCCTTTGCTTCATAAGGCTCGCCGGTCTTGCCGTCGGTTGACGGCAGCGTCATGCGGATCAGCTTTTCGATATCTCGCAGATATGCACGCTCTTCCCGGTCGCAGAACGAGATAGCGATGCCCTCGGCGCCGGCACGCGCTGTGCGGCCAATGCGGTGCACATAGCTTTCCGGCACGTTGGGCAGATCGAAATTGAAGACATGGGTGATGCCATCGACGTCGATGCCGCGCGCGGCGATGTCGGTCGCGATCAGCGTCTTGACCTTGCCATTGCGGAAGGCGGCGAGGGCGCGTTCGCGCTGACCCTGCGACTTGTTGCCGTGAATGGCCTCGGCGGAGAGCCCCTGCTGGCTGAGTTGGCGCACGACGCGGTCGGCGCCATGCTTCGTGCGGGTGAACACGATAGCGCGGTCGATCGGCTCGCTTTTCAGGAGACCGGCGAGCAGGTCCGCCTTACCCGACTTGTCGATATGCACGACACGCTGCGACACGCGTTCGGCAGTCGAGGCCTGCGGGGTCACCGCAACGCGCGCCGGGTCGCGCAGCATCATGCGGCCGAGGTCCTCGGTCTCCTTTGCCATTGTGGCAGAGAAGAACAGAGTCTGCCGCTGCGTCGGGCATTTTGCGATGATGCGGCGGATGTCGTGGATGAAACCCATGTCGAGCATGCGGTCGGCCTCGTCGAGGACGAGAATTTCGACCTTGTCGAGGGTTGCGGCGCGCTCCTGCATGAGATCGAGGAGGCGGCCCGGCGTGGCGACCAGAACGTCGACGCCATTCGACATGGCTCGCATCTGCTTGCCGATCGGCACGCCGCCAATCGCGAGCGTCACCGAGGTTTTCATGTAGCGGCCGTAGGTCCGGAAGCTGTCGACGATCTGGCCGGAGAGTTCCCGGGTCGGGCTCAGCACCAGCACGCGGCAGCTCTTGCGCTCGGGCCGCTGACGGTTGTTGGCGAGGTGATTGAGGATCGGCAGCGCGAAGGCTGCAGTCTTGCCCGTGCCGGTCTGAGCGATGCCGACGACGTCGCGTCCAGCAAGCACGTGCGGAATGGTCTGGGCCTGAATTGGGGTGGGGGTCTCGTAACGCTCCTCGACAATGGCGCGTGTGATGGGCTCGGCGAGCCCAAGTTCAAGAAAAGCGGTCAATTTTTAATCTTTCATGCAGCTCGAACGCTCCGGTCCTGGAATAGGACGCGGACGCTTCGCGCGGGGTTCGAAGGACATCCCGCGTGTTCAGGGCTGCCGATTGTGAGGAAAGTGTTGGCGGGCCGAAAGTCGCTGCACGAGTGCAATCAGATTTTCGTTCACGCGGCCCGCAAGCGACTCAAGGAGCTGAGTCGACCTCGATGCCGGTCATATGGACTGTCTGCGTGATGGATTCAAGGCGAAAGCCACCGATAGTGAACGCCCAATTGACATTAGTTACGAATGAAACTATGTTTGAGGGGCCTTTAGAAGCGTAAAATCAAATTGACCCCCGCTCAGGGCGGCATGCGCAATCCGGGAGGATAGGTGATGGCCGAGATCGACACCGCGCCGCGGGTCAAGCGGCAAGCGTCCCCTGCAGCAGTCACCGACCGGGTGCGGACCGAGCCCTCGGTCGACGCGGCCGAATACATGTCGGGCTTCGGCAATTCATTCGAGACCGAAGCACTACCCGGCGCTTTGCCGGTCGGGCGCAACTCGCCGCAAAAGATCAATTACGGGCTCTATGCCGAGCAGCTTTCCGGTTCGCCTTTTACCGCGCCGCAGGCGACCAACCAGCGCTCCTGGCTCTATCGCATCCGCCCGACCGTTCGGCATACCGGCCGCTTCACGAAGATCGATCGCGGGTTGATCCGCACCGCACCCGAGCGCGAGGACACCGACCTTTCGATCGGGCAATTGCGCTGGAGCCCGACTCCGATCCCGAAGACCAAACTCAATTTCATCACCGGGCTGCACACCATCACCGTCGCCGGCGATTGCGAAGCGATGAGCGGCATGGCCGTTCATGTGCTGATCGTCACCGAGTCCATGGTCCACGAGCATTTCTTTAATGCGGATGGCGAACTCCTGATTGTCGCGCAGCAGGGCAATCTGCGTTTCCGGACCGAATTCGGCGTGCTTGAGATCGCTCCCGGCGAAATCTGCGTGATCCCGCGCGGCGTCATCTTCCGGGTCGAACTCGTGGACGGTCCGGCGCGTGCCTATGTCTGCGAGAATTACGGTGGGGCTCTCACGCTGCCGGATCGCGGGCCGATCGGCGCAAACTGTCTCGCCAATCCGCGTGATTTCCTGACGCCGGTCGCGGCCTATGAGGACGTCGAGGAGCCGTGTACGCTCTATGTGAAGTGGGGCGGCGAATTGTTCGAAACCAAGTTGCCCCATTCGCCGCTCGACGTCGTGGCGTGGCACGGCAATTACGCGCCCTACAAATACAATCTGCGTCACTTCTCGCCGGTCGGATCGGTGCTGTTCGATCACCCCGATCCATCGATTTTTACGGTGATGACCTCGCCGTCGGAGACGCCGGGCACGGCGAATATCGACTTCGTGATTTTCCCCGAGCGCTGGGTGGTTGCCGAAAACACGTTCCGGCCGCCCTGGTATCACCGCAACATCATGTCGGAATTCATGGGTCTCGTGTTCGGTGTCTATGACGCGAAGCCTGAGGGTTTCGTGCCCGGCGGCTTTTCGCTGCACAATACGATGCTGCCGCATGGTCCCGACGTCGATGCCTTCGAGCATGCTAGCAATGTCGATCTGAAGCCGGTGAAACTGTCGAACACACTGGCCTTTATGTTCGAGACCCGCTTCCGCCAGCGCGTGACGAAATACGCCGCGGAACATGAAGCCCGGCAGGACGATTACGTCGACTGCTGGAAAGGCCTGAAGAAACACTTCGACCCCAATCGCCGCGAGCCCCGTTGACATGAAACTTGCATCCTTGAAAAGCGGCCGTGATGGCCGTCTCGTTGTTGTCTCGCGTGATCTGTCGCGCTGTGCGGATGCGTCCGCGGTCGCGCCCACGCTGCAGGCCGCGCTTGATGATTGGGACGCCGTGCTCCCCCGGCTGACCGAGATTGCGGACTCGCTCGAAGCCAACCGCATCGCGCACATGCCGTTCGACCCGGCAAAAGTCGCGTCACCGTTGCCGCGCGCCTACCAGTGGCTCGACGGCTCCGCTTACGTGAATCATGTCGCCCTGGTGCGGCAGGCGCGGGGCGCGGAGGTGCCGGAATCGTTCTGGACCGATCCGCTGATGTACCAAGGCATCTCCGATGTCGTGATGGCGCCGCGCGATCCGATCCCGCTCGCGGATGAGGCGTTTGGGGCGGATATTGAGGCCGAGGTCGTTGTGATCCTCGGTGACGTGCCGATGGGTGCGACCCGCGAGCAGGCGGCGAAGGCGATCCGGTTGATCATGCTGGTCAACGACGTGACGCTGCGCAACATCGTGCCGCACGAATTGCCGAAGGGCTTCGGTTTCCTGCAGTCGAAACCGCCGTCCGCCTTCACGCCGGTGGCCGTGACGCCGGATGAGCTCGGCAAGGCATGGGATGGCGCGAAGGTTGATCTGGCGCTTCTGAGCACGATCAACGGCAAGCCGTTCGGCAAGCCGATGTGTTCGGTCGATATGACATTCGACTTTCCGACACTGATCATGCACGCGACGAGAACGCGGCCGATCAGTGCGGGCACGATCCTCGGCGCCGGTACGGTGTCGAACCGTGACGCAAATGGCGGGCCGGGCAAGCCGATCTCGGAGGGCGGGCTCGGCTATTCGTGCATTGCGGAGGTCCGCACCGTCGAGACGATCCTGCACGGCAAGCCGTCGACGCCGTTCCTGAAATACGGCGACCGCGTGCGTATCGAAATGAACGACAAGGATGGCCGCTCGATCTTCGGTGCGATCGAGCAGGAGGTGGTAGGCTACACACCTCGGAAGTAACAACACGATCGCGCAACGGCGGCATAGGGTGGAATATGGCCAAGGGTTTTGCTTCGACCGGCGATACCGCTGAAAAGACCATTTCGTTCGACGAGATCGGTCGCGATCTCTATGCGTTCACCGCCCAGGGCGATCCAAACTCCGGGATCATTGTCGGCGACGACAGCGTCATGGTCGTGGACGCACAGGCAACGCCGGTGATGGCGCTGGAAGTGATCGAGCGCGTGCGCAAGGTCACCGACAAGCCGATCAAGTATGTGCTGCTCAGCCATTATCACGCCGTGCGGGTGCTCGGCGCGTCGGCTTATCCGGACGCGGAGATACTGGCGTCCGATTCGACACGCGATCTGATCGTCGAGCGCGGACAGCAGGACAAGGATTCCGAGATCGGGCGATTTCCGCGTCTGTTCCGCGCCGTTGAATCGATCTCCGGCCTGACCTGGCCGACCATCACGTTCCCGCAGCAGATGTCGGTCTGGCTCGGCAAGCGCGAAGTGCGGATCATGCATATCGGGCGCGGCCACACCGCGGGCGACGTGATCGCCTGGGTGCCGGATTCCAATGTCGTGTTCTCCGGCGACCTCGTCGAATATCACTCGGCCTGTTATTGCGGCGACGCGCATCTCGCCGACTGGCCGAAGACGCTCGACCGTCTCGCGCAATTCAAGGCCAATGCGCTGGTGCCCGGTCGCGGGGCCGCGCTTGCAACGCCCGACAAGGTGCAGGCCGGCATCGAAGGGACGCGCGATTTTCTGGCGTCGCTCTACGGCTCGGCGCAGAAGAGCGTGGCGAAAGGGCTTTCGTTGAAAGACTCCTTCGCGGCAGCGCGCGAGGCGATGGATCCTAAATTCTCGAGCTACGCGATCTACGAGCATTGCATGCCGTTCAACGTCGCGCGTGCCTATGACGAAGCCAAGGGCATCGAACATCCGGTGATCTGGACCGCCGAACGTGACCGCGAGATGTGGGCGTCGTTGCAGGGATAAGCCGTCAAGGAGCACTACCGTGACCGCCAACGAACGGAAGTCGCTGTTTCACTTCGGGTACCGCCGTTCGCCGGATCAGGATGCCGCGAAACCTGCACGCCACACGGTGGTGATTGTCGGCGCGGGTCCGGTCGGCCTTGCGATGGCCATCGACCTTGCACAACGCGGCGTGTCTTCGGTTCTGCTGGACGATGCGGACCGGATCGGGGAGGGGTCGCGCGGACTCTGCTATTCCAAGCGAACTCTCGAAATCCTGGATCGGCTCGGCGTCGGCGAAAAGCTGGTGCGCATGGGCGTGACCTGGAAGCTCGGTAAGGTCTTTCTCGGCGACCAGATGGTCTATTCCTTCGACCTGTTGCCGGAGGACGGCCACAAGATGCCGGCTTTCATCAACCTGCAGCAGTTCTATCTGGAGAAGGCGCTGGTCGACCGCGTGCAGGATATGCTCGACGTCGATTTGCGCTGGCGCAACCGCGTCACCGGAGTTGAGAAGCGCAACGATGGCGTCACATTGACGGTGGAGACGCCTGACGGTCCTTATCGCCTTGACGCCGCCTGGGTGATCGCGGCCGATGGCGCACGGTCCACGATGCGCGATCTGCTCGGTCTCGAATTCAAGGGCCACACCTTCGAAGAGAAATTCCTGATCGCTGATCTCCGCATGCCGGCGGACGACATTCCGACCGAACGGCGTTTCTGGTTCGATCCGCCATTTCATTCCGGCCAATCGGCGCTGATGCATCGGCAGCCGGACGAGTCGTGGCGCGTCGATCTGCAACTCGGTCCGGAAGCGGATATCGAGCAGGAGCTGAAGCCGGAGAATTACACCCCGCGGATCCGCCGGATGCTGGGCGACCGCGACTTCAAGGTCGACTGGGTGTCGATCTACCGGTTCAATTGCCGCCGCATCGATCGCTTCGTCCATGGTCGCGTGGTGTTCGCGGGCGACTCGGCGCATCAGGTTTCACCGTTCGGCGCGCGCGGCGCCAATTCCGGCGTCGAGGATGCGGAGAATCTGGCCTGGAAGCTTGTTGCCGTGTTGCGCGGTGAGGCCGGAGAGCGGCTGATCGACAGTTACGACTTCGAGCGCATGCAGGCGGCCGACGAGAATATCGGGCATTCGACCCGCTCAACCGATTTCATTGCGCCACGCTCGCCGGCGGAGAGAACGCTCCGCAATGCGGTGTTGTCGCTGGCGCCGCACGCGGAATTCGCGCGGCGCATGGTCAATTCCGGGCGCCTGTCGGTCGCGAGTGTCTATGATTCACCATTGTCTACGCCTGACGAAGAGAGCTTCGGCGGCTCCGCGCAACTCGGCGGGCCCGCGACCGATGCTGTGATGACCGCGGCGGACGGCTCGCATTGTCATCTGCTTGAGAAGCTGTCCGATGGCTTCGAACTTCTTTATGTCGAAGACGGCGCGGCTCCAGCCGTGCCGGGCAACGTGAAGCTGACGGTGATCGGGCGTGACCTGATCGACTCAACAGGCGATTTCGCGAAGCGCTTCGATGCTCGTCCCGGCAGCGGTTACCTGCTGCGTCCGGATCAGCATATCTGCGCACGCTGGCGGCAGCCGACCGCGGATAAGATCGTGGCTTCGCGTCACCGGGCGCTGGCGCATTCGGCCGGTTGACGCGTGGCCCGGTTCGCAAATCCGTTTGCATTGTTCGGGACCACGCGCCGCCATTACCCTGGCATGCGCATGGACGAGAGCATGTCGGTGCACGCTTCAACGCAATACTGGCAAGCCTTTGCGCAGACGTCGCAGTGCTTGTGCGTGTCCGCATGACGCAGGCACTCGGCGGCACAGGTACGCGCGAATGCAATGCAGGTGGTGAGCTGCGCTTCAAGGAGCTGCCGGTGGCCAACCTTGTTGGCGCGCGACAGGATGCTTCCGGTCGCAGCGCATACCGCCGCGCAATCGTGGTTGAGGCGGATGCAGGTGATCAACCGCTCCACATGCTTTTCGGCGAGGCAGGCATCGGCGCAGGCGGTGCAGGTCTCGACGCAACCGAAACAGGCGTCGATGCAGCGACTGATGACATCGGCGTGGCTTGGCTGCTCCGGATGCGAGCGGAACATGCTTCGGACTGCAACGGCGGACATGATGAAAGCCTTCCCTGTGAACGCGCGTGCCGGATAACCTTCACCACCGCACTATGTTCCGGCATGTATAAAGTTCCAGGCACCTCCAATTTTCGCAAAAGTTCCCGTAGCCCTTCGGCCGTCCGACGGAGTTAAGCGATGCCACTCACCACCGTTTCGCGTCTCAGGGATCCGGATCAGGCTTTCGTGATGCTGGTCGAGGCCCGGCGGGGGCTGTCCGAGCGAGAAGCGTCGGAACTCGATGCCAAGCTCGTGCTGATCCTCGCCAACCACATCGGGGACATGGACGTATTGCGCGAGGCGATTGCGTTCGCGAAACAGGCGAAGTCAGCGGCCTGAGCGGCGCTCAGTCCTGCGGCTTGTCCTTGATGCTGTCGAGTACGGCGCTGACCCGCGTGACGGGATCGTTGGAATCGAGATCCAGGATCTGCCGCACTTTCTTCGCCAGGGCGTCGGATGTGAACGGCTTGGTCAGGAGATCCACATCGGCATCAAGCCGCCCGTGATGGATGATTGCATTGCGGGTATAGCCGGTGGTGAACAGCACCTTCAGATCCGGACGCCTACGCCGTGCCTCGTCGGCGAGTTGCCGGCCGTTCATGCCGCCGGGTAGCACAACGTCGGTGAAGAGGAGGCGAATGTCCGGGTTGGCGTCGAGCAAGCGCAATCCGCTCGCACCTTCGTGTGTGGAGATCACTTCATAGCCTTCGTCGCGTAGCACTTCGGTGGAGAAGCGATTCACTTCCTCGTCGTCCTCGACCAGGAGGATCTGCTCCGGGCGCTGGATCGACGCTTCGGCGCTGCGCGCCGGTTCGTTCGGAAGCCATGGCTCCACAGCGCTCTCGTCCATCAGGCGCGGCAAATAGATCTTGATCGAGGTGCCTTCGCCGGTCTCGCTGTAAATCTTGATGTGTCCGCGCGACTGTTTGACGAAGCCGTAGACCATGCTCAAGCCAAGGCCGGTGCCGGCGCCGGTCGGCTTTGTCGTGAAGAACGGCTCGAAGGCACGTTCGACCACATCCTTGCTCATACCGCTGCCGGTGTCGCTCGCTGCGACCAGAACATACTGGCCGTGAGGGACATCGGTTGCGTTGGCGGCGACATATGGCTCGTCAAGATAAGTGTTGGCGGTTTCGATGGTCAGCCGTCCGCCCTCAGGCATGGCGTCCCGCGCATTGACCGCGAGGTTCAGCAGCGCGTTTTCGAGCTGGTTCGGATCGACCGCAGTCTTCCAGAGCCCGCCGCCGAGCACGGTTTCGACCGTTATTGTCTCGCCGATCGTCCGGCGCAGCAATTCTGACATCCCCTGCACAAGCCGATTGACGTCAACCGCCTTCTCCTCGAGCGGATGCTGACGCGAGAATGCCAGCAGACGCTGCACGAGGCTTGCCGCGCGCTCGGAGGCCTGACGGGCGGAATTCAGCGAGCGGCGCAGCCTCTCGTCGCCTTCGGGCGCGCGGCGCAGGGCGAGATCCACATTGCCGAGAATGGCAGTCAGCAGGTTGTTGAAATCGTGGGCGACGCCGCCGGTGAGTCGGCCGACGGCTTCCATCTTCAATGCCTGCTGCAGCGCGAGTTCAGTGCGCTCCCGCCGCGCGACTTCCTGCTGCAATTGGGCATGGGCGATCGCCTCGCGACGTGTGCGGCGCAGTGCGACGAAGCCAAGGCCGATCATGGCGATCGTGGCGGGCAGGCCGAAGATCAGGTGGCTGCCCATGTTTTTCAGCCAGTCCTGAATCACCACGTCGCTTTCGATCCCGGACACGACATAGATGTTGTAACGTGGCATCTTGCGGTACGCGAACAGACGGGAATGGCCGTCGAAGGTCGAGGTGCCGGTGACGAACCCCTCGTCGGGTTGTTCCTTTATGCTCCGCATCACCGTCGAGTTCGGTGACAACCGTTCAAGCCGCTGTGACAGGTCCGGGTAACGTGCGAGGATCGCGCCGTCGTCGCGGATCAGAGCGAACACGCCGGGTGGTGGCAGCTTCTCATAGAACCGGGTGAAATATTCCGGTGCGATCGAGACCGTCGTCACGCCGCCGAAGCTGTTGTTCGGACCGCGCGTCCGGCGGCTCAGCGTGAAGAAGGTCGTGTCCGCTGCGCGAGCCTTCAGGACTTCGCTGACATAGGTGCCGGCTTTCGGATTGTCTTTGTGGATGCGAAAATAGTCGCGATCCGACAGATCGATTTTCGGCATCGGGTAGACGGTGCCCGAAACCAGCGGTGCGCCAGCCGGTGAGATCACCCACAGATCGCGCAGTTGCGGCAATGTGTCGGTGATGGACTTCAGGCGCGCGTTGAATTCGGGCTCGCGTTTGCGGATATCCGCGTCCGCCACGCCAGCGGTCAGTTCGTCGAGATAGCGCGCGCTGAGTTCGAAGGTCTCGAAAACCTTGAGCGCGTGTTCGTAGATCGTATTGAGATTTCGCTGCACGCGGTCGCGTGCTTCGGCGAGGTGCTGATGATACGAAACCCACGCCGCGAACACGAAGATGGCGATCGGCAGGATGATCGAGGCGGCCAACAGGAGCCGCAACGGCCGCGTCGCCGAGGCCAGCTCTTTCTTGGCCGTTTGTTCGTCCCGTGTGACGGTGGTCTTTGTTTGGGGGACTGCGATCATTGATCCGGAAAGTCGGCGGAGAGAAGAATCAATCCTACCGGCCGTGTCCAGCCTTTCCAAGCGCAGCAGCGCTGCGCCCGGCTTTAGTTATGCAGCGGGAACTTTTTGAGACGGAAACAGGCGCTCAGCGCTTGCACACGATCGCAACGAATTCGTCGCAACCACTGCGTCCGCATGCGCCGCTTGCCGGCACCGCGCCGGTGATCTCGTCGCGTTCGACCTTGCGATAGGATGCCGCGCCCGAAAACTTCTGCGATTGGCAATAGGCCGAAGCCGCCGCCGCTCCGCACGCCGCACCTTTTGCAAGGCAGCGGTCCACTCCGTAGCCCTGCGGGCTGTTGGCGATGATGAAGGTTCGCTTTTCGGCAAACGCTGCCGTGGCGCAGACCGGCAAGAGCACGGCAGCGATTGACAGGGCCAGCAGGGATCGCATGAGGGCGAGCTCGCAACGTCTTCGGGTACCGTCACAATTTGCGCCCAAACCTCTAACGTATTGTTAACCGAAATTTGTTTGGCGCTATCCTCTTGACGGGACGGCGGTTTTCCCACATTTTCCGGCCATGACCGCCCACAACGTATTTTTCGGCATTTGCCGGGAGATTATTAGCTAGCGCCCGAACGCTGGCTGCGGCTGTCTTTTGTCCATCGCGATAAACAGAACGCCCGGGCCAGCAGGGGCCTGAGGACCTTTTTCGATGGAGCTTAAGCTCTACGATACGCTCTCGCGCGAGAAGCAGCCGTTTCGGCCGCTCGATCCGAACAACGTGCGCATGTATGTGTGCGGGCCGACGGTCTATGACCTCGCCCATATCGGCAATGCGCGTCCGGTCATCGTGTTCGACGTGCTCTACAGGTTGCTCCGTCATGTCTATGGCGCGGAACACGTGACCTATGTCCGCAACATCACGGATGTCGACGACAAGATCAATGCGCGCGCCGCTGAGCGCGGCATCTCGATCCGCGAACTGACCGAAAGCACCTACGCCAATTTCAAGGCGGATGTGGCGGCACTCGGCTGCCTGCCACCGGACGTCGAGCCGCGGGCGACCGAGCACATCGCGGAGATGAAGACGCTGATCGAGCGGCTGGTCGCCTCGGGTCATGCCTATGTGGCCGAGGACCATGTGCTGTTCTCGGTGCCGTCGATGCCGGATTACGGCAAGCTTTCGAAGCGTCCGCTTGACGAGATGATCGCCGGCGCGCGTGTCGATGTCGCGCCGTATAAGCGGCACGATCAGGATTTCGTGCTGTGGAAGCCCTCGAAGCAGGGCGATCCCGGCTGGACGTCGCCTTGTGGCATCCCGGTATCGGGCCGGCCCGGTTGGCATATCGAATGCTCGGCGATGTCGTGGAAACATCTCGGCGAGACCTTCGACATTCATGGCGGCGGCATTGACCTCGTCTTCCCGCATCATGAGAACGAGATCGCACAATCGCGCTGCGCCTTTCATACCGGCGTGATGGCCAATGTCTGGATGCACAACGGCTTCCTGCAGGTCGAGGGCGAGAAGATGTCGAAGAGTCTCGGCAACTTCGTCACGATCCGCGAAGTTCTGCAGGACTGGCCTGGCGACGTTGTGCGACTGGCGATGCTGGCGACGCAATATCGCCAGCCGATCAACTGGACCGTGAAGGGATTGCAGGAAGCGGAGAAGGCCTTGTCCGGCTTTTTCGACGCCGCCGCCAGCGAGGCGGATGCGCGGCCTGCACCCGGCGTGCTGGATGCCCTGCTGGACGATCTCAATACTCCGAAGGCGATTGCCGAAATGCATGCCCTGAAGCAGGGCGCCGGGCGCAAGTCTCTCGCCGGTACGCTTGCCTTCTTCGGGTTCCGTGGGGACGAATTGAAGACGTGGCGGCAGTCGCAAGCGCCGAC
>CAZIKZ010000052.1:11407-18333 GCA_964539845.1 uncultured Hyphomicrobiales bacterium | reverse complement strand
GCGCGAGCTGAGCGAGATCGATAGCCTCGATCAGCGCACCGAAGATCGTCCCCTTAACCTCGTAATAGCTTTCCGAGCGCCGACTGTCGGTTGCAAGCACCGGAGCCTTGCTCGGCGTCGTTGGCACGGACAATAACTGGGCGCCCAGTCCGGCCGACGGGATCGGTGCACGCCCGTCATTGGACATCGCAGCCGGCGGCGGAGCAGGTTTCGGCGTGGGCGGCGCCAATGTCGCAGCGCCCCCGACAGGAGCGCCTGATGCAGAACCCGACCCGTTACGCTTGCCAAACACGACCCACAAACTCCCGGATTACGCTTTCTTGCGGAATTTCTGAATGAACGGACTGAGCAGGCTCGACTTCGATTTCTTGGCTTCGGACCGTCCGGTCATCAGCTGCGCGAGGTTGCGGAACATGTCCGAGACCTTATGATTGCTTGCCACTTCCGCAATCATCTGGCCGTTATTGGACGCTGTTCCGAACAGTTGGGGTTCGAACGGAATGATCGCGGCCGGGTCGTCATCGAGCGCCTTGGCGAAATCCGCCGGCTTGATTTCCGGACGCTTCGGCACTCCGACCTGATTGAGCGCGTAGAATGGGCGATGGTCGTTAACCCGCGCGGCCTTCAGATAGTCGACGAGATTCTTCGCATTGCGCAGGTTTGCAAGATCCGGCGCGGCGACGATCAGGATGTCATCGGCTGCAAGCAGCGTGCGCTGTGTCCAGCCGGTCCATTGGTGCGGCACATCCAGCACGATGCACGGCACAGTGGCGCGCAACGAGTCGAAGATCGAATCGAATGCATCGGCACCGAAATCGTACACGCGATCGAGCGTGGCCGGCGCCGCCAGCAGGCTCAGATTCTCCGAGCATTTCGACAGCAGACGATCGACGAAATTCGTGTCGATGCGGTCCGGAGAGAAAACTGCATCGGCGATGCCCTGCGGAGGATCCTGGTTGTAATCGAGGCCGGCGGTGCCGAACGCGAGATCGAGATCGGTCACGACCGAATCGAGCGACAGATCGCGCGCAATCGACCACGCGACGTTATGTGCGACGGTGGACGCACCGACACCGCCCTTGGCGCCGACCACGGCCAGAATACGGCCGACCGGCTTCGCATCCGGCGCAGAATACAGGCCGCAGATCGAGCGAACAATGTCGAGCGTATTGACCGGGGCGATCAGATAATCGCTGACGCCGCGGCGGACCAGTTCGCGATACAGCGTCACGTCGTTGTGACGGCCGATGACAACGACCCGAGTGCCGGGATCGCACAGGTTCGCAAGCGAATCGAGGCCTCCCAGTACAGCGTCGGACCGCGTTTCAAACTCCAGAACGATAACGTTCGGCGTCGGCGCGGATCGATAGGCCTCGAGCGCCGCCGTCATGCCGCCCATCTGAATCTTCAGATGCGCTTTTCCCAACCGCCGGTCTTCACCCGCGGACTGAACCGCGGCGGCGGTTTCGACGGATTCGCAGAACGCCTGGATCGAGATGCGTGGCGCCGGTGCGATGTGCTCGTCGCGCGCCGGCACATCGGCCGGAAGCTCGTCGATCGCGGTCTGATTTGAATTTCTCATCATCGGGCGACGTCGCTCACCTTACCCTGGTTCTGGTTCGGATAGGTCGTCTCCGGGCTCTGGCCCTGACGATACTTCTCCAGCACGGTCGTACGGCGCGACGCCCAGGCGGGCGATTCGGCGCGCGGCTGCACCAGATCTGCCGGGTTCGCGACCATCGCGGCGAGGTTGCGCTGATTGGAGCAACCGAGATTCCAATAATTGAGATTGTCGTTGTAAGCCGCGGTCATGGTCGGCCCAAGATCAGCGGGCCACAGTCCGCAAGGTCCGGCTTCCGCTACGATGGTGGAGTATTTCAGCTTCAGTGTCGGAAACTTCTCCGGATTATCGGGTGTGTAATGCCGGACTGCGATGCTTTGCGCGGGAACGCCCGAGGCTGCGAAGATCGAGTTGATTTCGCGAAGCGCATGCGAGGCGGCGTACTGGTTCTGCGTCCCAGTCGGAACGTCGATCACAACGCCACCCGTTGCCTCGCTTTTCCAGACCTTCGAGAAGGCAAGAACCTCGGCCCGTTGCGTCGGCGTCAGAGAGCCACGGCTCTGACCGATAAACACTTCGACCGTTCGCGAACCGTCCCGCAGGGCGATCTGATGACGCTTACGATAGTCGTTCGGATAAGCGACCGTATCGTTCGGCAGGTAACAGCCGCTCAGGATCGAACCGGCCAGGACAATGCCGAGCGCCGTGAGCGTCAGCCTGCCGTGGCGTGCGCGGCCGATCGTGAAGATCTTTGACATGCGATCGTCTCCTCGGACGCCCTTAGTCCAGAATGAAGCCATACTTGCCGTAATACATGCGGTTCGGATCGACCTTGCCGGGGATGCCGTAGATCTTGTTCAGGCGTCCCATGAAGAAGCTCGACGGATCCGACGTATCTGCGTAGCCGTCGTCGGGACGCGACAGATCTTTCGGAGCCACCGCGCGCACAATGAATGGAGTGACCAGGATCATCAGCTCGGTCTGACGATTGGCATAATCTCGGCTTTTGAACAGCGAGCCCAGAATCGGAAGCTGCATCAGGCCGGGCAGACCGTTGATCTGCTGCTTGGTCTGCTCCTGGATCAGGCCGGCGAGCGCAAGCGCGCCGCCTGACGGAATTTCCACAGTGGTATCGGCGCGGCGAACCTTCAGCGACGGAATCTGACGGGCATTTTCACCGGTGCCGAACTGCAGCGCGCCTTCATTCGACAGTTCCGAAACCTCTGTCGTAACCTTCAGGCTGACGCGGCCTTCAGCCAGAACCACAGGCGTGAAGCCGAGACTGATACCGAATTTCTTGAACTGGATCTGCGGTTGGCAGCTCGATGCGCCACCGGTGACGTTATCGCAAGAATAGCCGGCGAGGATTGGGAATTCGCCGCCCGCCAGAAAATTCGCGGACTCGCCGGAGATTGCCGTGAGGTTGGGTTCGGCGAGCGTGCGGACCACACCGGCACGCTCCATGGCACGCAGGATCGCGTTCACACGGTTGCCGCTGCCGGACGTGAAGGTGCCTGCGGCGAAATTTTCCGGAACAAGTGGCGAGCCGTGAACGGGAAACGGATTCTGGTTGTTGAAATTGAGCACCGCCGACCCGACGCCCACGGTGCCGTTCAGATTGACGCCGAGTTGCTTGATCACGTCGCGCTGAACCTCGGCGACGGTGACTCGCAGATTGATCTGATCGCGACCCTTTACGACGATCGCGTTCACGACCTTGTCACCGGAGGCGACCATGCCGGACGTGCCGGCATTCAGGAGCCGGCCGGCGACCGCGAAGGCGGTTTGCGCATCCATCGGGCTTGCAGCGATGCCGCTCAACACGACACCGTCGGCGCCCAGCGGCTCGACGCGGATATCGCTGTTGGGAACCGCCTGCCGGATGGCTTCGCGGATGCCATTCAGATCGCGCTTTACGGCCAGGTCGAAGCCCGCAATCTGGCGGCCCTCAGCGTCGAAAAAGAAGATGCTGGTCTGTCCGACCTTGACGCCGATCATGTAGGCGCGGCGCGCTGACCGAACCACCGCATTGGCAATCGTCGGATCCGCGACCAGCACGTCCTTGGCATCGCGGGGAAGATCGATGACCACGGCCTTGCCGATGCCGAGCGATACCGGACGCGAACTCGCCTCGCTGCCGACGACGCTGATCACCGGAGTGCGGTGCAGGTCGGGCTCGGCTGCTCTGGCGGCGACCGTTGTCATCGTGGCCAGCGCGGCCGCGATCGACAACGTCCGGATTGTCGTCTGGTTCGCCATGAAGCGATTTCCTTCCTTCAACCTATTTCGAGGTAGCGGTTGTCGACACGCCGAAACGCACGATGTTCACGCCAGTACGACGCAATGCCGGATCTTCCTCGGCGTCGGTCGCGTTCTTTGCGGTATCAACGACACTGCGCAGTGCGAGCGAGAGAGTGCCGGCCTGCTTGCCGGCGGCGAGCGTCTCGACCTGAATCGGGGTCATTTCGAGCGTCACGGTCTTGCCGATAACGACCTTCTGCCCGTTCTTGTCCTCAACCGTCTGGTCGACAGCCAGCACGCGCACATTCGAGATGATGGTCTCGCTGGTGTAGCTTTCGACACCATTGCGCTTTTCCGCTTCGCGGTCGCGGCGCGCCAAAATCACGTCGACATAGTCGCCGGGAATAACGAAGCCACCCGCGCTGGTTTCGGCGCTGATCTCGGTCGCAACCGCGCGCATGCCGGCCGGGAGAATGGCGGACAGATATCCAGCCGCGTTCGCCTTCACCAGGCGCGCTTCCTGAATCGGCTCGCCCGTATAGAATGTGCCGCCCCGCACGATCGAGCCGGCGATTTGCTCGATCGCATCCGGCCTGTTGTCCTTGCGGATAAAGCTCGAGCCGGCGGATGCCGCGGGCCACATCTGCCACCGCAACTCATCCGGCTTAACGACGGTGCCCTGCCCGATATCACTATTCGCCACCAGGACGTCGACGGTCGCAAGCTGCGCGACCGGCGCCGGCGGAGGTGCCTGAAGGGCGGATCGACCCGCGAGCAGAGCCGCAAGGCCGCCTGCTGCAACCGCAACCCCAAGGACTATGAGACGCGCGGCTTTCATACGCTTCACTTTCCACAAATGACGCAGTGGCCGGGACATGGCCGTGAGGGGGAGTTTCACCACCCAAAGGTCAATTCGTGGTTAATGAGCGGTTTGCAAACCAAGTTAATTTTGTCTTGATCGGCGGCAGGCGGAACCTGCGGGGACGGCTAGCCGATGGCGAGCGGTTTCATCCACACAGTATAGGGATAGACCGCGAGTGCCCCACTCGCGAGCGCGATGCCGTACGGCACGCCCTCGTCGGCGCGATGCAGGCGGGTCGCCCATTCCTGTCCCGCGAGCAGAGCCGGCAGCGGCATCAACCGATAGCGCATAATCGCGAGGGTCAGCGCACCGCCGAACAGGGACGCGTAAACCAGATAGCTCATCAGCGGTTCGAACCCGAGCCAGAGCGCCGTCGCAGCAGCGAGCTTGGCGTCACCGCCCCCGATCCAGCCACATGCGAATAGCGTGAAGGTCACGGCCAGCACGGTCAGGCCTGCGCCCATATGCGACAGCATATCGGCGCCGCTCATGCCGATCAGGAGAGCCATGACGAAGAACCCGACGATCAGCAGGAGCGATACGCGGTTCGAGATCGTCATCGTAAACAGATCGCTAAAGGCAGCGAATGCCATCAGCGCCGGAAACAGAAACAGGCGGATGGCGTCTGTCATCATCACAGTCATGGCCGCACTCACAACATCAACACGACTCTGAAACTAACAAACGCCCCTTGCGGTTCAGTTAGCGCCGCAAGCGGCGGCCCAAATGCAAAGCCGCGCCCAAGGGATCAGCCCGGGGCGCGGCGTCGCAATCGCCACGGAATTACTTCAGGGCGCCCTGAACCGACGTGAACGTCGAGGTCAGCTTCGTGCCGAGGCCCTGCACGACAGTGATGATGGCAACAGAGATACCGGCTGCGATCAGGCCATATTCGATGGCCGTCGCGCCCGACTCGTCGCTCATGAACTTCTTGAAGGTCACCATTTTATTGCTCCGTTGAGACAGCGTTTTTGAACCAGACTTGAAGCCAGACAACCGGTGGCCGGCAGTGACGCGAACGTAACAAGGGCGATTGAAAAATCTGTAAGATCGATGGTCCGAGTTTCGGGCATCGGCTTCAGATTCCGTTAGCGATGACGCCGCCCCGGAGCCTGAAAGCGCACGCAAAGCCAGGAGGAATTCGGCACGAGGCGAAGCTCTCGACGTTGTGTCGTTTGTCAGGAAAACCAGCATTTTTTATGCGGAATAGACCGGTCGGGTGTGCGCTGGCCGGTCCTCGTATGAACGTCAGATCGTTTTGCGGCACGTCCACGTGACCGGTAATAAGGTGCCATGTCACGACGCTCCGTCGCGCGCATTTCTGGTCCGCAGTCTGAAACTGCGGTTAAAGAAGGTTTGAGATAAACTCAGCCTGCGCGGGTGAAGGAAATACAAACCACGTCAGCTCGGCACTGCCGTCGCGGAATATTCCGCACCGCCGCCTCTTTACGAGTGAAAGTTCGGGATTGATTCACCAATTTGGTGTGAATTCGACCGGCGGGACTGTGTGCTGCTTGGCGCCCGCGAGTGTGTATGTGTGCGGAGTAACGTTATGGCGGCGCGTTCGGGCGTTCGGAGCTTTGTCCACTCCGTATCCATCGGCACATCTATCGGCATAACGGCGCTCGCACTCCTGATCGCGCCAGCCAGGGCGGGCGAAATTCCTCCCGGCGAGAGGCTCAATCTCAACATGGACGAGGCCAAGCTTATCCGTCTGCCTGACCGTGTCGCCACCATCGTGATCGGAAACCCGCTGATCGCCGACGCATCGCTGCAGGCTGGCGGGCTCGCTGTGCTGACCGGAAAAGGCTACGGCGCGACCAATTTCATTGCATTGGACCGCAAGGGCAACGCGCTGCTCGAAAAGGTTATCGAGGTGCGCGGCGCAATCAATACCGTGGTCGTGTATAAAGGCATTAATCGCGAAACCTATAGCTGCGCCCCGAATTGCCAGCCAACCATCGCTCCGGGTGACGCCCAGCAGTTCTTCAACCAGACGCTGGTTCAGATCACGACCCGCAGCACGCAGGCGACGTCAATGTCGTCGCCGCGCTGACGCGCGGACAGCGATCCGGGCCAATGCAGCAGCGGTTTTTGCTCCGGTGGCAGCCGCTCCCGGGCAGCATGGTTTCCGACTCGTAAACCGCGCCCCGGTCTTTGTCGGAATCCGGGGCAACCATTCACAAACGCGTCCTTGGTAGAACCTGTTGCTCCGGCGTCATAAGCCGGACCAACGGGTGAGCGCCATGTCCGAGGTCGTCA
>CAZIKZ010000052.1:0-11307 GCA_964539845.1 uncultured Hyphomicrobiales bacterium | reverse complement strand
TTCAAGGAAGAAGTCTGCAATCGCGTGTTCGGACTGTTCGATTGCAACAACGGCATCAAGGTCGATGTGCGGACTTATTCGTCCTTTAGTGCGGCCAACATGTCGAAGCCGATCGATGCGAACGGCAATGTCACCTTCACGCCGTCCTATCAGCCGGGAACACCCGGTGACATCGTGGTTGTGCGCCTTCTCTATGAATGGCCGGTCTACGTGTCGCTGCTCGGCCTCAATCTCGCTGATCTGTCCGGCGGCAAACGTCTGCTCATGGCGACTGCCGCGTTCCGCAACGAGCCTTATCAATGAAACACACCATGATCGCCCGTATCGAAGACATGCTTGCGCGGCTGGTGACCCGGCGACTGTCGGAATTCACAAGGGACAAGCGCGGCGTATCCGCAGTCGAATTCGCGATGCTGCTGCCGTTGATGCTCACGCTCTATCTCGGCGGCGTTGAAGTGTCGCAAGGCATCAGCATCGATCGCAAAGTGACGCTGACGGCCCGCACGGTGGCCGACCTTGTCGCCCAGGTTGCCAGCATCGATACAGCCGGCATCAATGCGGCCCTCGGCGCCGCGACCGCGGTTATCGCGCCTTATCCGGACTCGGCGGTGAAAGTCACCGTGTCGGTCGTGGATATCGACGCGAACGGCACCGCCAAGGTGAAGTGGAGCAGCACGAAGAACGGCACCGCACGCGCGGTCGGTTCCAGCGTCACGCTTCCTTCAGCCTTGAATGTGCCGTCGTCATCCCTGGTCTGGGGCGAGGTGGCCTACACCTATCAGCCGTCGATCGGCTATCTCGTCACCGGCACCATGAACCTGACCGATCAGATTTTCATGCGACCGCGGCTGTCCGAGACCGTCCAGAAGATTTAGCGTCTACGGGATCGGCAGGCTCGTCGTCGACTTGATCTTCTCCATCGCGAAGCGCGATGTGACATTCTTCAATGGCGAGGACGCGATCAGCTTCTTGTAGAATGCGTCATAGGCCTGCATGTCCTGCACAACGACTCGCAGCATGTAGTCGACATCGCCGGCCATCCGGTAGAACTCCATCACTTCCGGCATCGCACTGACAGCGCTTGCGAAGTGGCCGAGCCAGCCCTCGGAATGATCGTCGGTCTCGACCGATACGAACACACTGATGCCGAGCCCGACCTTGTCCTGGTCCACGATCGCGACCCGTTTCTGGATCACGCCGTCAGCCTCGAGTCGCTGAATGCGCTTCCAGCAGGGTGTCGAGGACAGTCCTACGCGCTGGCCGATCTCGGCAACCGAGAGCGAGGCGTCCTCCTGCAGCGTCAGCAGAATTTTCCGGTCAATGGCATCCATGCGTCACCTAGAATATTATTCCCTTTTGAAAAGAAGTTGCAGCTCTATATAGAAAATTGTTCTACAGCAAGGTCTATTTTTCAGCTCTGATTGCAAGAAATTGCTCCACTTCTGTCCGGTCCGGGGCGCCCGTGCCGCCCCCAAGACGGCTGCACTTGATCGCAGCGGTCGCCGCCGCAAAGCGCATGGCGGCAGCGATATCGCGGCCCTCGGCCAGCCCCAGCGTAAAGGCCCCATGGAACACGTCTCCCGCGGCCAGCGTATCGACCGCATCGATCCGGAAGGCCGGCATGCGGCAGATTGCGCCCCGATCCAGCCACAGCATGTCGCTCTGCCCGTTGGTAACGGCGAGGAAAGCGGCGGTATGCGATGCCACGACCCTGAGCGCGGCCTCGAGATCGCCTGATTGCGCAGTCGCGCGCAGACCCTCCGCGGAGAAGACGATGTGCGTTGCGCTCGTGAGCAAGCCGTCCGTCAGCGGTGTCGGCCTGTCGCCGTCCAGCACCACGATCTTGCCAGCGGCCGCAGCTGCGCGGGCAATCGGCAGCACGAATGCCGGAAACCGGTTGTCGGTCAGTATCGCATCGGCGCCCGCGATCGCGCCTTGCGGATCGTGTGGCTGCGCATCCTCGATCCTTGGATCGCGGTAACTCACGATGGTTCGTTCGCCAGCGCCATCGATGAAAATCGAGGATCGCGACGAGACCGCTCCATCCACGCGTACGACATGCGCAACATCGATGTTCTCGTTCTGAAGCTTTGCAAGAACGTTGTCGCCGGTCAGATCGAGTCCCGGCGGTCCACCGAGCGGCGAGACAACGCGCGCGCGGCCACCGAGTCTTTGAATTGCGATGGCTGCGTTGGCTGCGCACCCTCCGAGCACCGAGAAGAATCCGGCGGCACGGTTCTTTGTGCCCGGAGCAGGGAATGATGCGAGCCGGTACACATGATCGATGACCGCCATGCCGGCGCAGACAATCAGCTTGCCTCGTGCAGGGTCAGCCGAAAACACCATCGCCCTTTTCCACCCAGGCACGGATGATGTGGTGGGCGATCGCCATAGGTGGCGGCGTCCCCAGCCCGTCGGGATGCGTGCGCATCAGCATCCCGGCCGCTTCATTGCGTGAGAACCAGCGCGCGTCTTCGAGTTCGTCGTGATCCACCACGATCTCGTTCGAAAGAGCCTCGGTATGGCAACCGATCATCAGTGACGACGGAAACGGCCATGGCTGCGATGCGAAATATCGCACGCGGCCGCAGCGGATTCCGGCCTCTTCCAGAGTTTCGCGGCGTGCGGCGTCCTCGATCGTTTCGCCCGGTTCGACAAACCCTGCGAGACACGACCACATTCCCTGCGCAAAGCGGGACTGGCGGCCGAGCAGACATTGATCGCCCTTCACGGCCAACATGATCACCACCGGATCGGTGCGCGGAAAGTGCTGCGCTTCGCAATGCGTACAATCGCGACGCCAGCCAGCTTGCACGACTCGCGTCGGGTGGCCGCAATTGCTGCAGAAATGCCGGCGCGCATGCCAATGCAGCAAGGCCTTTGCCTCGGCGAGCGGCGCAAGATGCTCCGCCGGAACGAGGCCCTGCACTGCGATCGAACGCAGATCCGTGACATGAAAGCGCTCATCGGCTTTCAGCGCCTCGATGGCCTCTTGCGGCAACGACACACCAAAACGGCCGGCGTCGCGCACCAGCCCGAGAAAGACCCGCTCCGGCGCAACCGCGACCGCAGCTATTTCTTGCGCCGAGAACATCGGGTCACAACGATCGCCCAGCCGCTTCAGCACGACCATCTCGCCGCCGACGAGATAGAATCCGCATGTCTCCTGTGCGGCGCAATCCTCGAGAAATTGCGGGTCGATACGCCGCAACGCGGCGCGATCGAGTGCATTGTCGATATAGCCAAGGCTCGGCCAGGGTCCGAAGGGCAACGCCTTTTGCATGGTCAGGACACCCAGAGCTTCGTCTTCATTGCGTCCGCGAACATGTCGAGCTCGGCGGCGCCATGATTGAGCGGCTCCGCCACGCCCCAGACCGGCCTGGGCCAGGCCTTGTCGGTCTTGCGGCGCGCGATGAGATGGACATGAAGTTGCGGGACGGCATTGCCCAGCGCGGCAATGTTCAGCTTGTCGCACGCGGTCACCGATTTCAGCGCGCGCCCGACCCGGGCGATCTCGACCATCAGTTGAGCCTGCTCGCCCTCGTCCAGATCGATGATTTCCACGATGCCCGCCCGGCGCGGAACCAACACCAGCCAGGGATAATTCGCGTCCTTGATGATCAGGATCCGCGAGAGCGCCAGATCTCCAAGTTCTATGGTGTCCCGCACAAGTTGCGGGTGCAGCGCCCATCCGTCCGAATTCATGTGGTTGTCCAACGCATTGCGGGAAGCCGCAGGTTATCACTTCACCCGCCCTTTTGCTTGCTTTCGGACCGGCAAGGCCCGATATAACGCATGGGAGGTTGGCGGTGGGCGAGCCACTCGCCAACCGGGTCAGGTCCGGAAGGAAGCAGCCCTAACGAGCTTCGGTTCGGGTCGCTTGTCAGCCTCCCACCCTTCTTTTCGCCGCAGATAGAGGTGTCCGGGCCGCGCCGGCGCCGCGAACCCGGAAGCGCGATGAGCGAGACGAGCAATCAGACGCCGGGCCTGGCTGCGCCGCAGGGCGCTGGCGGTTACCGCGTGCTGGCCCGCCGCTACCGGCCGTCGACCTTCGCCGATCTCATCGGGCAGGATGCGATGGTACGGACGGTCTCGAATGCCTTCGAGACCGGACGCATTCCGCAGGCCTGGATGCTCACGGGCGTGCGCGGTGTCGGCAAGACGACCACCGCCCGCATCCTCGCACGCGCGCTGAACTATCAATTACCGGACGGATCAATCGAAGGCCCCACCATCGACATGCCGGTGATGGGCGAGCATTGTCAGGCGATCATCGAGAGCCGCCATATCGACGTGACCGAGATGGACGCTGCCTCGCATAACGGCGTCGATGACGTGCGGCAGATCAACGAGGCGGTGCGCTATTCCCCGGTCAGTGCGCGCTACAAGATCTATATCCTCGACGAAGTCCATATGTTGTCCACGGCGGCATTCAACGCGCTGCTGAAGACGCTGGAAGAGCCGCCGCCGCACGCGAAATTCGTTTTCGCGACAACGGAAATCCGCAAGGTGCCGGTCACGGTACTGTCGCGGTGCCAACGCTTCGACCTGCGCCGTGTCGACAGCGATCTGCTGGTGCGGCACCTCGCCGGCATCGCCGAAAAAGAGAACGTGGCGGCCGAGACCGAAGCGCTGGCGCTGATCGCGCGTGCCGCGGAAGGTTCGGTGCGCGATTCGCTCTCATTGTTCGATCAGGCGATCGCGCACGCAGCGGGCGAAGTCCGTGCCGAAGACATTCGACAGATGCTTGGCCTGTCGGACCGCACGCGTGTGGTCGATCTGTTCGAGATGCTGCTGAACGGCGATGTCGCCGCAGCACTGAAGGAACTGCGCGATCAATACGATTCCGGCGCCGACCCTGCGATCATTCTGTCAGATCTCGCCGAGTTCACACATTTCGTTACGCGGGTGAAGCTTGTCCCGTCCGTTGCCGACGATCTATCGCTGAGCGAAGGCGAGCGCGAGCGCGGCAAGTCTTTCGCCGCGCAGCTGTCCATGCGTGTGCTGTCGCGAACCTGGCAAATGCTGCTGAAGGGTTTCACCGAAGTGCAGCAGGCCCCGCGCCCCGTGGCGGCGGCGGAAATGCTGCTCGTCCGGATCGCGTATGCTGCCGATCTCCCAACGCCCGATGAAGCAATCCGCGCGCTTGGCAGCGGCGCGGCACTGGACGCAGCGACAATCTCCTCGCCCCGCGGCAATGGCGGCGGCGGTAGCGCCGTGATGTCCTCCACTGCGCGGCAAGCCGCAACGCCGATCGCTCCCGCGCGCATCGAGCCGTCGCGCAACGGACCGCTCGCGATGGCGGCACAGTCGCTGAATCCGGTGCCTCGACCCGCTGAAGCTCCGGCCCCGGACGTCATAACGATCGGAAGCTTCGAGGCGCTGGTGCAACTCGCCGCGGACAAACGCGACCTCCGGGTGAAGACGGCGCTGGAGCGTGACGTGCGGCTCGTGCGTTGCGAGGACGGGCAACTTGAAATCGCTCTCGAACCTGGCTCTGCCCAGGCCATCATGAATGAACTGCCCGGCAAGCTGAAAAGGTGGACCGGACGGCAATGGGTGGTTGTGCTCTCGCGCGAGCCCGGCCAGCCGACGCTGAAGGCGCAGATGGAGGCGCGCGAGGCCGACTTGAAGCGCGGTGTGCGCAGCGACCCGCTGGTGCAGGCGGTGCTGGAACGCTTTCCGGGCGCGGAGATTGTGGCGGTGCGGACGCGCAAAATCGAGCCTCCGGTGGCCGAGCCTGACGGCGACATGATTCCCGATTTTCCGGATGACGACGACAACGACGACGAAAGGTAGGACATGGCCGATTTCATGGGCATGATGAAGAAGGCGGCCGAGCTGCAATCGAAGATGACGGCGATGCAGACCGAGCTTGAGGCGGTCGAGGTCGAAGGCGCCTCGGGCGGTGGCCTGGTGAAGGTGGTGCTCTCCGGAAAGGGCGACCTCAAAGGCGTCAAGATCGACGATTCGCTGCTCCAGCCCGGCGAAAAGGAAATTCTCGAGGACCTGCTCGTTACCGCACATGCCGATGCGCGCAAGAAGTCCGAAAACGTGATGGCGGAAAAGATGAAGTCGCTCACCGGCGGCCTTCCGTTGCCGCCCGGCTTCAAACTGCCGTTCGGATGACGATGGCCTCCGACGATGACTATCTGATCCGGCCCGATCCGCACGATCCGCGGCTGACCGAACGTGTGCGCGGCATCGATCAGACCGGCGCCGAGATCGAGACCGTTGTAACGGTTGAACGGCCACTGACGATCTTCCTGAATGCGCAGGAGATCGTGACCGCGATGACGATCGGCGATCACCCCGCTTACCTCGCGATCGGGTACCTGCTCAATCAGAACATGCTGCAGCCTGACGATGTCGTCACCGGCGTCGACTATGACGAGGAATTGCAGGTTGTCGTCGTGCGCACCGAGCGCGAAACCAACTACGAAGAGAAGCTGAAGAAGAAAGTGCAGACCTCAGGCTGCGCCCAGGGCACGGTGTTCGGCGATCTTATGGAAGCGCTGGAGAACGTCACTCTGCCGGCGACACCGCTCCGCACCTCGTGGCTCTATGCGCTGACCCACAAGATCAACACTACACCGTCGCTCTATCTCGAAGCCGGCGCTATCCATGGCTGCGTGCTGGCGCACGAAGACCGGCCGCTGGTCTATATGGAAGATGTCGGCCGTCACAATGCAGTCGACAAGATCGCCGGCTGGATGTTTCAGGAGAAAGTGCCCGCGCACGACAAGATTTTCTACACCACCGGCCGCCTCACCTCGGAGATGGTGCTCAAGACCGTGCGCATGGGCATCCCGATCCTTGTCTCGCGATCCGGGTTCACCGTCTGGGGCGTCGAGCTTGCGCGCAAGGCAAACCTCACACTGATCGGCCGCGCGCGCGGCAAACGGTTCACCGCGCTTGCCGGTCTCGACCGTATCGTGTTCGACCAAGATCTCAGCTTTGTCGAGGACGAGGGCGCGAAGCATCGGCGCAAGGCGGCGATGCATGACGATTGATCACGCCCGGAATGACTGAAAAGACACTCGGCCTCATCCTCGCGGGCGGACTTGCGCGCCGCATGGGCGGCGGCGACAAGGCGCTGATCGAGATCGGCGGCCGCACGATCCTCGACCGCGTGATCGAGACAATGACCCCGCAATGCGACGGGATCATCCTCAACGCGAATGGCGATCCAAACCGCTTTGCCGGTTTCGAGCTTCCCGTCGTGCCGGATGACATCCCCGACTTTGCCGGTCCGCTCGCCGGCATTCTCGCGGGCCTCGACTGGGTGGCGGCGAACAGACCCAGTATCGCATGGATGGCAAGCGTACCGGGGGATTGTCCGTTTCTTCCGGTCGACCTCGTCGAGAGGCTGCATGCGGCACGTGTGGCCGCGGATACACCGCTCGCCTGCGCAAAGTCAGGAGACTGGCGGCACCCGGTCGCCGGGGTCTGGCCGGTCGCGCTGCGCGCCGATTTGCGGCGCGCTCTGGTGGATGAAGACTTGCACAAGATCGAGGTCTGGACCGCCCGCCACGGCGTCGCGATCGCGGAATGGCCAGATCGGCCAGTCGACCCGTTTTTCAACATCAACACGCCGGAAGACCGCGCCCGTGCCAACGATATTGCGCTGCAGCGCGGCGTTACGTCCGCTTGAAGGCTTCTCGATCCCTCCTTAGTATTGCGATAGCTCTAAGCTATCTGTCTGGGAGGTCGGGAACCATGAAGAGCTTTTTGTCAGCCTGCGCAGCGGTCGTCATTCTCGCAATCGGAGGCTGGGTGGTACTGGATCGCTTCCAGGAAACAGCGAGCGAGGCCTACACGACGACCGGCGCACGCATCTGATCGCGACGTCGTTTCGTCTGAAGCAACGTCATTGCGAGCGAAGCGAAGCAATCCAGCTTTTCAAGGTAAAATGGATTGCCTTCGTCGCTGACGCTCCTCGCAATGACAAACTACCGATCCAGTCTCAATTTATGGCGCTTTAAGCGCTACCCGACCAGCGACGTATAAAACAGAAACCCGACGGTGGAGCCCGGCTCGACCGTCGTGACGTTTTCGGACAACTCCACAAGCCCGTCCGTTTCGGTCAGCGAGGTCAGCACACCGGCACCTTCCTGCCTGTGCTTGAACGCCTCAATCACCCCATCCGCAGCGCGCCTCAGCGACACGCGAACATATTCGCGCCGCCCGTGTTTCTTGCGATAGCCGAAAGCCGAACGAACCGGCAGCGTCACCAGCGGCGCCGCACTAGCGCCCGACAACCGCATGATCAGCGGCCGCACCACGCGCACGAAGGTCACGAACGCCGCGACCGGATTGCCCGGCAAACCAACAAAGGCCGCACTCGCACCCGCCGCGCCGGGAATGACACCCATCGCAACCGGCCGTCCCGGCTTGATCGCCACGCGCCAGAACACCAGGCTGCCGATCGCTTCCACCGCAGCGCGCACATGATCGGCTTCGCCGGTCGACACACCGCCTGACGTCAAAACGAGATCGTGGCCATTTGCGGCATCTTTCAACGCGCGCGCAAGCGTTGCGGGGTCGTCGTGAAGAATGCCGAGATCGGTTACAGCGGCGCCGAGCGACTCAATCAATCCCGCAAGCAAGATGCGGTTCGCGTCGTAGAGCGAAGCGCGCGACAGCGGCCGCCCCGGCTCGGTGAGTTCATCACCAGTCGAGAACAGCGCAACGCGAATGCGACGCCGCACCGCAAGCCCGGTCAGGCCGAGCGCGGATGCGAGCGCCACATCCGCAATCGACAGCACGCGTCCGGCCGGTAATGCGACCGAACCCGCGCGGATATCCTCACCGGCCAGCCGGCGGTTCGATCCGCGTTTCAGGCCAGGCGGGACGATCACATTGCCGCCTTCGGTGCGCACATCCTCCTGCATGAATACGGTATCGGCGCCGTCCGGCATCGGCGCGCCGGTAAAGATTTGTATCGCGGCGCCAGGTGCAATCGGATGACTGGCCACACGGCCCGCGGTGATGCGATCGACTACGGCCAGTGTCGTATCGGATTGCGGTGCGAGGTCCGCGTAACGCACTGCATAACCGTCGACCGCGGAATTATCGAAGGGCGGCAGATCAATCGGCGCCGCGACATCGTACGCAAGTGTCCGGCCGCGCACCTGCGCGAGAGTCACCGTCTCGGTTTCCTCGACCGGGACGACGCGGTCCCGAATGATGTGTTCGAGATCGTCGACCGGCAGCAGCGGCCCGGAAAACGCAAAGCAATCGTCGGTGAGTTGCGCCATCAGAGGGCGTCCGCGTGTTCCTTCACGCGCCCGATCGGAACCGCCTTGGCGAACAGGAGGTCGGCGATGGCCTCGATATCGTTGAGATCGACGACCGGAACGGTCGCCTGCGGCAGCGGGGTGTCCGATGCGATCGCAACGACCCATCCATCCTCGCCCTGCAGCAGCGGCTTGCCGTTCGCCACGCGATGAACCTCGAGCTTGGGAAAGCTCTCGCGCTTGAAGCCTTCCACCAGCACGAGGTCGACGTCCGACAGTTTCTGCAGCAATTCCGGCAGTCGCGGCTCCGGAGCGCCGCGCAATTCGTGCATCAGCGCCCAGCGGTTGCCGGAGACCACAAGCACTTCGGTTGCGCCGGCGGAACGATGCTCGAACGAATCCTTGCCGGGCCGGTCGATGTCGAAGTTGTGATGCGCGTGTTTGAGGGTCGAAACCCGCTTGCCGCGCCCGGTGAGGCACGGGATGACTTTGGTCAGGAGCGTTGTCTTGCCGGAACCGCTCCAGCCGGCGAGGCCTATGATGCGCATACGGCTTCTTACAGCAAAGCGCCCGGCGGGGGTACCACCGGGCGCTTTGAACGATCAGCCGATTGGCAGGCTCTATTCGGCGGGTGTCGCCCGCGCATTGCTGGGGGCGGGGGCGGCAGCGGGGTCCTGCTTGAGTTCCTCATCGAGCCACAGGCTGTGGTGCTCGCGCGCCCAGTTCACGTCGACCTCGCCTGTGCCCATGGCCTCGAAGGCGCCCTCCATGCCGACCGTGCCGATATAGATATGAGCGAGCATGGCGGCGACGAACAGCACCGCGACGATGCTATGCACCATCTGCGCGTTCTGCATCCCCGACACCGTGAGGTCGCCATAGAAGGGGAACATCAGAAGATAGCCGGAGATCGCAGACGCCGCGCCGCCCAGAACGACAATCCAGTAGATCATCTTCTGGCCCGCGTTGAAACGCCAGGCCGGCGGATGGTCGTCCCCGACGATACCGCCGCCGCGTTTGATCCATTCCGCATCGACGCGGTTCGGAATGTTGCCGGTGATCCACATCAGGAAGATCAGCACCACGCCGATGGTGAAGGGGAAGCTCACGAAGTTATGCGCGTACTTCGCGGCTTCCGACCAGGTGGTGAAGGCTTCCGCCGACATCAGCGGCATCAGCAGCGGACGTCCGAAGGTGATGTTGAGACCGGAGATCGCAAGGATGATGAAGCACGTCGCCGTCATCCAGTGCACGAACCGCTCGAACGCACTGAAGCGCACGATCGTGCGGCCGGACCGTCCGCTCTTCAGCCGCACCATGCCGCGGATCAGATAGAACGCGACCAGCAGGAGCAGCATGCCGAGGATCGCGACGCCGCCGATCCAGCGCAACGTCACCTCGTGGAAATAGCGCCAGCTCTGGCCGGCTGGCTGGATCAGGACGCCTTCCTTCTTGTCGGGGATGCTGACGCGGCCCTGCACCTTCTGCAATTCCTGCAGCAACTGGCTTTCCTGCACCGCGCTCGCGGTCGGGTTCACCGAACCGTCAGGATTGCGCACCTGCGCCGAGGCCGGAACGGCAAGGATCAGAATGCACAGAAGGGCGAAAGCGCCTGCGAAAGTCTGGAAGCCTTTTGTTATGAGCGTCGACATCCCCATCTCCTTGTTCGTATCGTCGGGATCAGGCCGGCGAGAAACACCGCCGGCCCGTCACGCACGGGTTAGGACGCGATCGTTTCCTTGTAGGCGGTCTTCCATCCCCAGGCGCCGGAGCCATAGCCGCGACGGACCACGCGTTCCTTGTAGATCTGGGCAATGATTTCGCCGTCGCCGGCCAACAGCGATTTGGTCGAGCACATCTCCGCGCAGAGCGGCAGCTTGCCTTCGGCCAGACGATTGGAGCCGTACTTGTTGTATTCCGCCACGGTGTAGTCGTTGTCCGGACCGCCGGCGCAGAAGGTGCACTTGTCCATCTTGCCGCGCGAACCGAAATTGCCGACCCGCGGATATTGCGGCGCGCCGAACGGGCACGCGTAGAAGCAATAGCCGCAGCCGATGCAGAGATCCTT
>CAZIKZ010000051.1:0-18668 GCA_964539845.1 uncultured Hyphomicrobiales bacterium | reverse complement strand
AGACCCACGCGGACATTGCCGCCCATCGCGGCCGCGATCGCGGCCACCTTCATCTGGTTTGCGCCGGCGCCCAGCACCGACCAATGATAATTGTCGCCGAGCAGACGATCCGCGGTGCGCCGCATCTGCATCACATCCTCCGGATGCCCGCCGATGCCGCCGAGAATGCCGAACACGGATTGCACGAAGATCGGCGGCTTGATGACGCCGCGGTCGAGGAAATGCTTCAGCGTGTAGAGATGGCCGATGTCGTAGCACTCGACCTCGAAGCGGGTGCCGTTCTCGGAGCAGGTGGTGAGGATGTATTCGATGTCGGCAAAGGTGTTCTTGAACATGCCCTTGCGCGATCCTTCGAGATACGGCTCTTCCCAATCGTGTTTGAACTTGCCCTTGTAGCGCGGAATCATCGGGTAGAGGCCGAAGTTCATCGTACCCATATTGAGCGAGGCGACTTCAGGCTTGAAGGTCGCTGCAGGACGCACGCGCTCCTCGATCGCCATGGTCGGCGCGCCGCCGGTCGTGATGTTCACCACCACATTGGAGCGCTGCTTGATCACCTTGAGGAACGGCGCGAACGCCTCCGGTGTCTGATCGGGCCGGCCGTCCTGCGGGTTGCGCGCATGCAGATGCACGATGGCTGCGCCCGCTTCCGCCGCTCCGATCGCAGCATCCGCGATCTCCTGCGCGGTAACCGGCAGATGCGGCGACATCGACGGCGTATGAATCGAGCCGGTGACGGCGCAGGTAATGATGACTTTGCGGCTTTTCGCCATGCTTCCAACCCCGGACTTGTATCGTTTCAGAATGCGCCGGGATTGAGCACGTTACGTGCTGCATTCGTCAAGCGCCGCTCTCCATTTGGTCGTCATTGCAGGGCTTGACCCGGCAATCCATCATTAAAACAGATGGATCACCAGGGCTCGGCGCTACGCGCCGGCCCAGTGATGACCTAAATGGTGCGCAACCGCTGCAGCAATCGCTCCACATCGCCCGCATTGTGGTACAGCCCGAAACCGACACGCAGACGCGTGGCGCGCACATCGACGACGATGTTCTTCGCCTTCAGCCGCGCCTGCCAGTCGAGTGCGTCGGGATAATCGAAGGTGAGGAAATTGCCGCGCGATAGCTCCTGCGCCGGCACCACGAGATGCGCGGGATCGAACAGGCCGAAGGGCCGCGCCGCGATGTCCGCGAGGAACATCGCCTGCAGCGCCATCGCGTGCCGATGGATGGTCGCGGCGTCGAGATCATGCGCCGCCATCCAGTCCAGCGCAGCGCGCATCCGATACAGGCCACTCGGATCGAAGGTCGCACCCATGAAGCGCTGGCCATCGGTCGCATAGCGCACGCGGTCCTGCGGACCGGACAAGGACGCAAAGCTTGCATACCAACCGGTGTTGCGCGGTCGCGCCGCAAAGCCGGGCGGACAATGCATGAAACAGGCGCCCTCACCCGCCATCGCATATTTGTAGCCGCCGGCAAGATAGAAGGCGCGATCCGCGATGCGTGACAGATCGACCGGACGCGCAAGGAAGGCGTGGTAGCCATCGATCACAACCAGCCGTTCCGGCGAGGTCACCGCATCGACCAGCGCATCGATATCGGGCAGCGCATAACCCGAATTGAAAAAGACCTGGCTGACGAACACCATGTCCGGCGCATGCGTTTTCACCGCAGCAATGAGGCGATCCGGCAATGAGGCGAACGGCTCTGCCGGCACAACCACAAGCTCGATCAGCTTGTCCTCGGCGAGTCGTTCGGTCTGCCGCTTGAAAGAATGAAACTCGCCGTCGGTCGTCACGATCTTCGGCACCCGGTCGAACGGCAGGGCCGAAATCAACCGGTTGACGAATTCATGCGTGTTGGGTGCGGAGACCAGCGTTGCCGGATCGGACAGCTTCAGGTGATCGGCAACCCGGCGCGCGACCGCGGGCCAGACCTCGCCCAGAACCTTTGTCCATTTCTCGTCGACCAGCTGCGCCGTATCGTCCCAGAGTTGAATGTGCGCCGCGCGGGTCGCATCCGGCCAATAGGCGTGGCTATGTGCTGCGAAATGCAGCCGGTCGGGATCGGCATTGCGGAATCGGGAGAATTCTGCGGTCAGGTCGAGCGGAAGAGCGGCCATGCCTGCATCCAACGGGTCATTGCCTCATCGGCATGACATACTAAAGTGATCGCGAGCAAACGAATTTGGAAAAACACAGTGGCCGCAAACGAGTTACCACCCCAAAGCCGCATCAGCGACGAGATGCATGTCGATCTCGCCGGCCGCATGACCTACAGTGATTATTTGCAACTCGACACGCTGCTCGCCGCCAAGAAGCCGCTGACCGACAAGCACGACGAGCACCTGTTCATCACCATCCATCATGTACAGGAATTGTGGCTGAACCTGATGGGGCACGAGCTCAACACCGGGATCGACTTCATCCTGCGCGATCAGCTCCCGCCGTCCTTCAAGTCGATGGCGCGGATGACCCGCATTCTCGAGCAGATGATCAGCGCATGGAATGTGCTGTCGACCATGACGCCGGCCGACTATCTGGAGTTCCGCAGCGCGCTCGGTCAGTCCTCCGGCTTTCAGTCGTTTCAGTATCGCATGGTGGAGTTCCGTCTCGGCGCGAAAGACCCCAAGATGCTGCTGCCGCACCGCCATGACGTTGAAAACCATGCGCGACTGAAGGCGGCGCTGGAGGCACCGAGCCTCTACGACGCATCGCTGATGCTGCTATACCGGCGCGGTTTCGACATCCCCGAGAGCATCGTGAAGCGCGATTTTTCGGTCCGGCATGTGTTTGACGATGCCGTGCGCGACGCCTGGCTCAAGGTCTATCGCAACTCGAAGAAATATTTCGAGCTCTACGAATTGGCCGAAGAGCTGGTCGATCTGGAAGATTGGTTCCAGCAGTGGCGTTTCCGCCACATGAAGACAGTCGAGCGCATCATCGGCTACAAGCGCGGCACTGGGGGCTCGAGCGGCGTCGGATTCCTCAAATCCGCACTCGATCACTCGTTTTTCCCTGAATTGTGGGCGGTCCGGACCGAGCTTTAGCGGCCCAATCCGGCATTAGGACTTCGTTCACCATGCGGCCGGCTTCGGGGTCTCCCTTAAGCCGCCGCAAAGTGATCGTTGTTCAGATGGGGTCGGGGATTTGGTGGGGTATTTGCGTATGTGTTTGCGTGCACGAGGATTGGCAGGCCTGACAGGTCTGCGGCGTGCCGCTGCGTTTGTGCTTTGCGCCGCTCTGCTCACGGCCTGCGCCTCGGTCGAGCGCATACCCTATACCCAGCAGGAGCAAGAGCTCGCAGTCATTCCCGGCATCCCGGAAGCCCGGTTCTGGGCGGACGATCCCTCGCTGGCACGCCGCAATCCGCTGCTCGACCTGCGCGCGCGTGACAATCCGGCGATCCTTGCCTTGTCCGGCGGCGGCGCGGATGGCGCTTTCGGAGCGGGCCTCCTGAACGGCTGGACACAGCGCGGCGACCGGCCACGATTCACCGTCGTCACCGGGGCAAGTGCAGGCGCGCTTATCGCGCCTTTCGCCTTTCTCGGACCGCAATACGATTCGGTGCTGGCCGACGTGTTCTCCAGCGGCGCGTTCGAAGGCTTCCTCCAGTTTCAGGGCGTGCGCGGATTGTTCGGCACCAGCCTGTTCGAGGCGGCGCCTCTGCGGCGGCTGATCGCAAAACACGTCACACCCGACATCATCGACGCCGTCGCGCGCGAATACCGGACCGGCCGGCGGCTCTTTGTCGTGACCACGCAGCTTGATGCACAGCGCACCGCGATCTGGGACATGGGCGCAATCGCCTCGAGTGTGGATCCGCGCGCGCCCGAACTGTTCCGCCAGGTGATCGAAGCCTCGGCCAGCATTCCGGGCATTTTTTCGCCGGTGCTGATCGATGTGGAAACGCAAGGCAAGCGCTTCGCCGAGATGCATGTCGACGGTGGCATCACATCGAACGTGCTGGTCGTTCCAGAAGCCATGCTGGTCGCCAATCGTCCGATCGTGCCGGCCGGCGTGCGGCCGCGCATCTACGTGATTCTGAACAGCAAACTCGGGCCGTATTTCGACGTGGTGCCGGCCACCACGGTGCGGATCGCCTTGCGCGCATTCGAGACCTCAGTGCGGGCGAATACGCGCAACACGCTGCTTGCATCCTACGAGTTCATCCGCCGCCGCAACTGGACGCTGACGCTTGCCGCGATCGACGACAGCTTCCCGTCGCAGGCATCGGCCGGTTTCGACACCGCTTACATGAAAGGCCTGTTCGAATTCGGCGTGGAACAGGGTCGAACCGGCGCGGCGTGGCGGCGCGGCCCGGGCTCCGACGCACCGCCGCCGGTGCGCGCACCGCGGACCAGTCAGCGCGTCGTGACGCAGTAGCCTCTTTACCTCCCCCTGAAAGGGGGAGGTAAAGAGGCTGAGCACAGCGAAGGCGGTCGGGTGGGGGTCAAGCTTCAATCACTCTCTGACCCCCTCCCCAACCCTCCCCCTTTCAGGGGGAGGGAGCCGACGGAGTGCTTGGCGGAGTTACTTCTTCACCGCCGCAAGAAAATCGAAGTCGCAGCCTTCGTCCGCCTGCTGCACATGCTCGCGATAGAGTTTCGCGTAGCCGCGCGCGGCATCCTCAGGCACAGGCGGCGCCTTCCAGTCCTTGCGGCGCGTCTCCAGCTCCGCATCGCTCACCAGCAATTGCAGAGTGCGGCCCGCCACATCGAGCTTGATCCGGTCGCCGGTCTTCACCAGCCCGAGCGGCCCGCCGACCGCGGATTCAGGCGCGATATGCAAAACGATGGTGCCGAACGCAGTGCCGCTCATGCGCGCATCGGACAGACGCACCATGTCCTTCACGCCCTTCAGCGCCAGCTTTTTCGGGATCGGGATGTAGCCCGCTTCCGGCATGCCGGGCGCACCGATCGGTCCCGCATTGCGCATCACGATCACATCGTCCTCGGTGACATCGAGCGCGGGATCGTCGATCCGGTTCGTCATGTCCTCGACCGATTCGAACACCACGGCCCGGCCTTCATGCTGCATCAGCTTGGGTGACGCCGCCGCCTGCTTGATGACGGCACCGCGCGGACAGAGATTGCCGCGCAGGATCGCCATCCCGCCTTCCTTCTTCAGCGGCGCATTGCGCGGCCTGATGACGGTCTGGCCGGGCACGTCTTCAAAGACCTTGATGGCGTCGCCGAGCGTGCCGCCCATCACATGCTTGGCATCGAGCGCGAGCAGATCCTTCAGTTCCTGCATCAGCCGCGGCACGCCGCCGGCGTAATGAAAATGCTCCATGTAATGATCGCCGGACGGCTTCAGATCGACCAGCACCGGCGTCTTCTTGCCGATCTCGTCATATTCCTCGAGCGTGAGCGGCGTGCTGGTGCGGCCGGCAATGGCGGAGAGATGCACCACGCCATTGGTCGAGCCGCCGATCGCCTGCAGCATCACGATGGCGTTGCGGAACGCATCCTTCGTCAAAATGTCCGATGGCTTCGGCCCGCCCTTGGTCAACGCGGCCGCCTGCTTGCCGGTCGCCTCTGCAAGGCGGAGGCGGTCGGCGTGCGTCGCAGGAATCGTGGCCGCACCCGGCAGCGTCATGCCCATCGCTTCCATCATGCACGCGATGGTGGATGCGGTACCCATCACGCCGCAGGTGCCGATCGACGGCACCAGCCGCTCGTTCGCCACTTCAATATCTTCGGCGCTGATACGCCCGCCGCGAAACTCACCCCAGAGTCTGCGGCAATCGGTGCAGGCGCCGAGCACCTCGCCCTTGAAATGTCCGACCAGCATCGGGCCGACCGGCAGCACGATGGTCGGCCGGTCCGCGCTGACCGCCGCCATCACCTGCGCCGGCGTGGTCTTGTCGCAACCGCCGATCAGTACCACCGCATCGAGCGGCAGCGCGCGGATCATCTCCTCGGTATCCATCGCCATCAGATTGCGCAGGAACATCGAGGTCGGATACGCGAAGCTCTCGTGGATCGAGATCGTCGGGAATTCCATCGGCATGGCGCCGGCCAGCATCGCGCCGCGCTTCACCGCTTCGATCAGTTGCGGCACGTTACCGTGGCACGGATTGAAATCGGAATAGGTATTCGTGATGCCGACGATCGGACGATCGAGCGCATCGTCGGAATAGCCCATGGCCTTGATGAAGGCCTTGCGCAGGAACAGCGAAAAATCCTTGTCGCCGTAACTGGTCAGCCCTTTGCGCATTCCTGAGATCACAGAGCACCCACTTTCTCTGTTCATTCCCGCGGCAGCGGAAATCCAGGCTCCTGGATCCCCGCTTCCGCGGGGACGAACGGATTTGGAGTTTCTCTATGAAGTAAGGCCGAGCGGCGCAAGCAAAGACACGCCGCTGCTACTCCACCGTGATGTTGCCTTTTTTCACAGTGTCGGACCACGTCGCCGCCTGACCCTTGAGGCTTGCGGCAAACTGCTCGGGACTTTCCTTCGGGACCACCATCCCGAGGGTCTTGTAGCGTTCGATCACGCTTGGCTCACGCAGGGCCGCCTGCACCGCCTCACGCAGCTTCTTGATCACGGGCTCGGGCGTCCCTGCCGGAGCGGCCATGCCCCACCAATTGGCGCCGGTGAAGCCGGGCAGCCCGCTCTCGATCAACGTCGGCACATCGGGCAACTCGGGCAGCCGCTCGTCGGTCGCGACCGCCATCGCAGTGAACTTGCCATCCTTCAGATGGCTGATACCCGCGGCCAATCCGACCGTGAACAGCTGGATGTCGTTCTGCAGCAGCGCCATGACTCCCTGCGGCGAGCCGCGATAGGGGATGTGCTGCATGTCGAGACCGCGCACCTGTTTCACGCGCTCAAGCAGGAGATGATTCACGGTCCCCGGCGCCGGTGAACCGAAATTGACCTTGCTCGGGTTGGCTTTCACATAGGCCATGAATTCGGAGAAGTTTTTGGCCGGCACCGCCGGAGTCGAAAACAGCACCAGCGGCACATCGGCAAGCTTCGCGACCGGCGCCAATGCCGCAAGCGGGTCGATCCCCATCTTCATCGTGAACTGGTTGATGACGAAGTTGTTGGTCGCCGTCACAACCAGCGTGTAGCCATCCGGCGCAGACTTCGCGACTTCGATCGTGCCGATATTGCCCGCAGCTCCGGGCTTCGCCTCGACGATCAGCTTCTGCCCGAGCACCTCTTCCATCTTCGGCGCCAGCAGGCGCACGATGGCTTCGGAGACACCGCCCGCGGTGTAGGTCATCACCACGCGGATCGGCTTGTTGGGATAATCCTGCGCCACTCCCGGCAACGCAGACAGCGCCAGGAACAATCCGGCGGCGGCAGCAAGACGCTTGAAACCGATACAGCGCATGACCCCTCTCCATCATCTAACTTATCGCGACACTACTCCCAGCGGGAGCTCCCCGAATTTTCTTGTTTGCCGGCAGGCTGGAATTTTCTTCTTCGGTCTTCAGAATTTCGGAAACAATTGCTGGTCCGCGAGCCAGCGCGACATCTGCACACGCTTCTTGCGCGAGCCGGACAGGAATGACTGATGCTCTTTCTTGTTCGGCCAGACATGATCGGGCGTCACCGCCATGCGGACGAGGATCTCGTCCCTGGTCACGTTGAACACCATCAGATCCTGCGCGAGCGAAAGCGGTCCCTGCCACGCCTGCCGGACATCGCGCTCCATCTCGCCTGCGGTGTCGAAGTCGTTGAAGAAATGATAGATGACCGCGTGCCGTGGATTGGTCTTCGCGAAAACATGCCCGACTTCGGACGGCGCAGTATGCGCGATCGTACCGATGCCTTTCGCCATGCGCTCGTCATAGCCGGAACGCTCCATCAACTGCGAGACCGTGTTGAAGGCTTCATGCACGAGAAGATCGGCGCCCTTGGCATTCTCGACAAAGAACGTGCTCGGCGTGGTGTCGCCGGAGAACACGAAACACAGGCCGTTCCATTCCAGACGCAGGCTGACCGGACCGTCGTAGATGTGGATCGCCGGGAAGCTTTTGATGATCACGTCGTTCTTGTCGTAGATCACGCCGGTCTTGGCGAAATCGAATTCATGCACTTCGACCTCGGCGCCGGCGTCGGGCAGAAGCCCGTGACGGGTGTCGGTATCCCATGCGAAGGACTCGACCTGCTTCTCGACGAAATGCCGCATGCCGTATTTCGGCTCGGGGCCGGACGGCCCATACATCACGAGCGGCTTTGAGCGTCCGCCGGCCCAGCTTCCGATCCAGACCTGCGCGAAATCGCCGACGTGATCGGCATGCAGATGGGTCGCGAAATAGGCGGTGACATCCTGATGCGGAATTTCGAGCGCGGTGAAATTCGTCTGCGAACCCGAGCCGAAATCCCACACGAACTTGTCGCCGTTGCCGAGTTCGATCAGCCAGGACGTGTTGGCCTGTGCGCGCCGCACGAACGGCCGTCCGGTGCCTAGCGCTGTCACCCGCATCTCGTCGGGCGCCAATTCTTCGGTGTTCGGAAAGTAATAATCGCGTTTGCTGTTCATCGTTTACGCCTCCACCTGGTCCGGCTCCCCCGGCTGTGGCGAGCGGGCCTTGGTCCGGTCGATCTGTTTGCTCTTGGGTCCGGGCCCGCGCATATAGTGGCGCTCCGGCTTGTACGTATCGCGTGTGCCAAACTTCGGCGCGATCATCTGGACCAGCTTCTTCACCATTTCGATCAGCATCGTCCCGTCTTTCGTCGCCCGATTTCAGACCCGTGCTCAATCGCTCTCGATATCCGCGACATCCGCCATCATACGTGTATTGGCTTTGACTCTTCGCAGCACGCGCATCAGCGTTTCGAATTCCTCGGCGCTCACGCCTTTCAGGACGGAGCGATAGTGCCGCTTCGCCACCGGCAGCGTTGCCGCGAAAATCTTGCGGCCCTGCGCCGACAGGCGAACCGCAAGCGCGCGCCTGTCGTCCGACAACGGCTCACGATCGACCAGCTTCGCCTTGGCCATCTCGTCCAGCAGCCGCCCCAGACTCGAACGGTCGAGCACCGCGAGCTGCGCGATCTCACCGATGGTCTGGCCGTCCTTTTCATGGAGCGCGGACAGCGCCCGCCACATCGGCACCGTCACGCCGAATTCGCGAAGACTGCGCGCGAAGTTGAGCTGGTTCTGCCGCTGGATGGCGGCGAAGTAATGCATCGGAAAATCAGTGATGCGGTAGGGCGCGTCGGCCGCATTGAATTTCGCTGGCGCTGCTTCGCGCTTGCTCTCCGACTTGCGGGCGGCCGGCTTTGTCATGGCAATATGATATAAGTATTATATTTAGCATGCAATATGAATTGCGCCCGGCCTCACCTCAGAGAGGGAGGCCGGCGCACATAGAATGACGTGAGATCTGGCCGGGCAGGTGGCGTGTCGACGCTCGGCCCGCCCCGTTCACCGTCGCTGCGCAATTGTGAGCGGCGCCCCGGCTCCGGCGGAGGGTGAAACAATCCCCTTTGCCGCGGCCAGCAGGCATCCGGCCAGCCGTTCGGCCGCGGGAGACAATGTGCGGCCGCGCACCCGAACGGTGGAGATCGCCGCGGCGGTCCGCAGCGTCTCGACCGGCACCCGCTTCAACAGACCAAGCGCCTCGAAATACGCCGTGATGTCCTCCGAGAGGACCCACAGCATGTCGCGCGCATTCATCAGGCTGACATTGGTCTGGATCGACGACGACTCTATCATGCAGCGCACCGGACGACGCTTCACGCGCCGGAAAATGCGCTCGATGCCCGCGCGCATCGGCGTCCCGTCCTGCGGCAGGATCCACTCCTGCTCGGCGAGCTTCGTCCAGCTGACCGGCGAGCCTCGCGTCAGCGGATGCTGCGGGCCGGCAACGATATGGATCGCGGGATCGTAGAGTTCGTCCATCGCGAAGTCGCGATCGACCAGAGCAGGTTCGACGCGGCCGACCACCAGATCGAGCCGTCCGTCACGCAGCATCGCGAAATGCTCCTCCATCGCGCCTTCGCGCATCGTCACCCCGATGTCGGGCGCCTGGTCGAGCAGAAGCTGCAGCGCGCGCGGCATCAGTACGTAACAGGCGCCGATGCCCGCGCCGACTGCGACCGTGCCGGTCAAGCCGCTCTCGATCGCCTCGATCTCGGCCTGCGCGCGATCGAGATTGCCGACGAGATTGGCGGCGTGGCGAATCAGCGCGCGGCCGGCGGCGGTCGGCCGTAGCGAGCGGCCTGCCTTTTCGAACAAGCCGACGGCGAGATCGTCTGCGAGAACGCCGAGAAGTTTCGAGGCTGCAGGCTGAGACAGCCGCACCTCGCGCGCGGCGGCACTCAGGGTTGGCGCATGTTCAAGCGCGGCGAGCAATTCGAGTTGCCGCAACCGGACCCTGCGCCGCAAGGTCTGGCCGGTTTTGCGGGATTTGGCCGGTTTCCTGGACATATATCCATTATGACATGAATTCGCGCCGACTATTCATTTGAACAGACTACATCGATTTTTCAGAATCGCTCCAGTCTCCGCACTCGAACGCGATAAAGTCCCGGGTCTTCAAGGATCCCTCCCTCTCCTTTGCCCGGCCGGACTTCACATGAAAAAGCCTGCTCCGTTTATCGAACGCTTCGGCCTGTGGACCGCGGAGCAGACGCGACAGGCGCGCGCGCTGAAAGCGCTGGTCGCCAAGCACAAGCTGAAGCTGATCCGGCTGGTCTGGTCGGACACCCACGGACATGCCCGCACCAAGGAAGTGACGATCCCCGCATTCCTGTCGGCGCTGTCGGGGGGCTACAACATCAATGTCGCGACCACAACGCTCGACGCCTCAGGCGCACGCACTTTCGCGTCCTTCACGCCCGGCGGCGGGATGGGGCTGGAGGAGATGACGGGTTCGCCCAACCTGACCATCGTGCCGGATCCGTCGACCTTCCGCGTACTGCCCTGGGCGCCCGGCATCGGCTGGGTAATCTGCGACGAATATTTCAACACCGGCATCCCGTTTCACTTCTCGCCGCGACAGCTTCTGAAGAAGCAACTCGCGCGGCTGAAGCAGCAGAAATTCGGCCTCACGGTCGGGCTCGAAGTGGAATGGTATCTCCTGCGCGTGCCGGATGACCGGCTCCGGCCGGAGAACATCAACGCCATCGGCGTGAAGGGAAAGCCGATCCACACCATCCCGGTCGAGACCGGCTATTCGTATCATTCCGAATCCAACTTCGACATCATGCAGCCGGTGCTGACGGCGCTCGCCGAACATTTCGAGGCGATCGACCTGCCGCTGCGCTCCATCGAAAACGAGTGGGGGCCGGGCCAGGTCGAATGCACCTTTGCCCCGAAAGCGGCGCTCATGACCGCCGACAATCTGATCCTGTTCCGAAGCGCGACGCGCCAGATCACCCGCCGCATGGGCTATCTCGCGACCTTCATGGCGCGGCCGGCATTCCCCGGCTTCTGCGCAAGCGGGTGGCATCTGCACCAGTCGCTATCGGACGTCAGCGGCAAGAAGAATCTGTTCACGCCGAACGGCAAGGGCGCTTCATTAGGCGACCCGCTGTCGCCGGTCGGCATGCATTATCTTGCGGGGCTGCTGCACAACGCGCAGGCGACGACGCCCTTCACCACGCCGACCGTCAACGGCTATCGCCGCTACAAGGCGAACTCGCTCGCACCGGACCGCGCGACCTGGGCCTATGACCATCGCGGCGTGATGGCGCGCGTCCTCGGTGCGCCATACGATCCGGCAACGCGGATCGAGAACCGGATCGGCGAACCGTCGGCCAATCCGTATCTTTATATCGCGGCGCAGGTCATCTCCGGTCTCGACGGCATCGCCAACAAGCGCGAGCCGGGGCCGCAGGAACTGAACCCGTATAACTCGGACTTTCCGCTGCTTCCGAAATCGCTGCCCGACGCGCTCGAGGCGCTGGAGAGTTCCGCGCTGTTCCGCGAGCAACTCGGCGAGACCTTCATCACCTATTTCACGGCCTTCAAGCGGACCGAGCTTGGCCGCTTCGACAAATGGAAAAGCGAACACGGTGTCGCCGGTCATCCGGCCGATGAGGCGACCGAATGGGAACAGAATGAGTATTTCGATTATTTTTGAGCAAACTCGCGAAGCGCTCTCCGCTTCTCACCTCCCCCTGAAAGGGGGAGGTCGGCGCACGAAGTGCGCCGGGTGGGGGTCCCCTTTAGCGCTCGCAACAGACCCCCTCCCCAACCCTCCCCCTTTCAGGGGGAGGGAGTCAGCGCGGCATGCGCTTCGCAAACAATAACCACACAGCACAGGATCTGACGCCATGCTGGAAAAAACCTCGAACCTGATCCGCACCGCCTATCTCGCGCCGCCCTACGACTATGACGAACTGGTGCAGCGCGATCGCGTGCATCAGCTGATCTATACCGATCCCGCCATTTTCACCGCCGAGATGACGCATGTTTTCGGTGCGGTGTGGGTGTATCTCGGGCACGAGAGCCAGATTCCGAACAACGACGACTACATCACCGCGAAGCTCGGCCTGCGCCCGATCATCGTGCTGCGCGATTCAAAAGGTCAAATCCGCGCACTCTACAATCGCTGCACGCATCGCGGCACCACGCTCTGCCGGCTGGAGAAGGGCAATTCCAACGTCTTCCGTTGCCCCTATCACGGCTGGACATTCAACAATGACGGCTCGATCCGCAATGTGCCGTGGCCGGATGGCTACGCCAACGACGTGACCGAGACGCGCTTCAATGCCGCACAGATCCCGCGCGTCGAATCCTATCGCGGCTTTATCTTCGGCACGCTCAACATGGACATGCCGCCGCTCACCGAATATCTCGGCGACGTCAAAGGCCCGCTCGACGAATGGCTCGATCGTCACCCCGGCGGCAAGGTCGCGATCTGCGAGGCCAATCGCCTGAAATATAACGGCAACTGGAAGCTCGCTTACGACAATTCCTGCGACGGCTATCACGTCGTCTTTTCGCACCGCTCGCTGCTCGACATGGAGAACCGTCTGGTCCCGGAGGCCGACAAGGGCATGTCCTATTACAAGGGGCGGCCGGATGAGCAGCCGATGTACATGAAGTATTTCGGCCACGGCCATCACTTCAAGGACAAGCGCCCGAACATGGAAATCAAGCCGGGCGCGATGTGGGCGGTGGAAAGCCCGCATCCCGGCATGGAGCATTACGAGGCGGAGCTGCGCCGCAGACTGGGCAACCGCGCGCCGGAAGCGCTCGACCTTGCGTCATCCGAACCGGTGAACATCAACATCTTCCCGAATCTCTCGATTCTCGGAAACCATCTCCAGGTGTTCGAGCCGATCAGCTTCAACGAGACCAACGCGGTCTGGTACGGCACTGCCGTGGTCGACGACGAAGGCGTGTGGGGCGATGAACTGCCTCTCATCAATGCGCTGCGCATGCGCACACAGGAAGGCTTCCCGAATTTCGGCGAGGTCGACGACCTTGCCAATTTCGAGGAAATCCAGCGCGGTCTCGGCGCTTTCGAAGACGAATGGGTCTACATGCATCGCGGCATGGATATTCCCGGCCGCACCGTCGATCTCGGCGACGGCGTCAAGAAGGCGCCGGCGACCGACGAGATGTTCATGCGCGAATACATCCAGTACTGGAAGCGCCTGATGCAGACCGAGCCCAACGTCCAGATCAAGCGGGAGCCGTGATCATGCAAGCTCAAAAAAGCCAAGCGCCGCTGAAACACGATCCGCACAAGACCTCGTTCTACATCACCGATGCGCTGTACGAGGAGATCATCGCCGATTTCTCGAACTGGCAGCGCGACGACCTTGTCGTCAACGACACGGCGGAACGCGACATGTTCCGTGGCCTGCTCGAGCATGAGGCGCGGCTGCTCGATCAGGATCGTCTCGAGGACTGGCTAACGCTGTTCACGCCGGAATGCGTCTACTGGCTGCCGTCCACCCCGAGGGGCGGCGATCCGCGCAAAGAGATTGCGATCACGTTCGACGACCGCCGGCGGCTGGAGGATCGCGTCTACCGGCTGCGCACCGGCTATGCCTGGTCGCAGAAGCCGAAGTCACGCACCGTGCGGCTCGTTACCAATGTCGAGGTGTTCGATGTCGGACGCGCCGGCACCCGTATGATCCGCTCCAACCTCATGATCGCGGAATTCCGCGGCTTCGAGACGCGGTGCCTCTATGCCTGGTGCGGCCACCGCTATGTGAAAGCGGACGGCAAGTGGAAGATCGCGGTGCGCCAGCTCAACCTGATCGATTGCGACCAGTGCATCCGTAATCCGAGCATTGTGCTGTGATGTCTTGTTCACCTCACCACGTGCAAGGTGCGATCCCTCCCCCTGAAAGGGGGAGGGTTGAGGAGGGGGTCGGAGCTTGATGAGACCCCCACCCGACTGCCCGCGCTTCGCGACGGCAGTCGACCTCCCCCTTTCAGGGGGAGGTAAGAGGAACACGGTCGCTTTGCGGGGGAGGGAAAAGAAAGCTGGTATGCTATAGAGCGCCGGTTTCGTGACGCTATGGAATACTCGCATGCCCCGCCGCCTCGCCTCCGCGATCCTCCTGGCTTTCGCATTCCTGTTTCTCACAACCTTGCCGCCCGCCTCCGCGCAGAGCAAATCGACAGCACCGATGCAGGGCGTCTGGCGCTTCGAAAAGGATTCCGCCAACGCGGCGTCCCTATCCTTCGTGCGCGACGGCAAGGTGATGTTCCTGGTGCGCGCGGGCCGCACCATCAGCATCTGGTTCGCCTATCCGGAAGGTCCGCAGACCAAGGGCGCGGTGCGCGTCAGAATCGAGACCGGCGCACGGCGCTGGCGGCTGGATGGCGATCTGACGACCGAAGATCAGGGCGGAAAGCCGGCCATCTATTTCATGCAGAACGACATGGGGATGACCGACCGCAAGAAGAAATGGGGCAATCTCGTCCAGCGCTACAACCAGTTCATCGACAGCCTGACCACGGCGAACGAGATCGTCATCACCACCAAGCAGGGCGCGATCCGGCTGCCGCCGGTCGACATCGCGGATGCGCGCAAGGAAATGCAGCTTTGAGTGCGATGCGCGGGCCTGTCATATGGCCGGCGCCCGGAGGCGAAGCGATGCCGGCAGCGCAAAATCTCAAGCGTCATGCGCGGGCTTGACCCGCGCATCCATCAAAAAGAGAATCAAGATTTCTTCGTTGCGATGGATTGCCGGGTCAAGCTCGGCAATGACAATCAGAACTTCGCCGACATGGTCTTTCCGCCGGGCGGTGTAATCTGAACCACGCCCTTCGGCTGCGCTGGCAGATCGCCGGTTGCCTTGCCCGTCAGCTTTCCGCCGTCGCTCGCCTCCAGCGTGATGCGCTGGCTCTTGCCACCGGCCGACAGGATCGCGAGGCCCTTGAAGCCGGACACCGCGATAGGCTTGTCGTCGTGGTCGCTCACATAAACCTCGATTGCCCCACCCTTCGCGACCAGTTCGACATGATAGTCGCCGGCTTCCGTCATCTGCCCGCCATTCTTGCCCTTCTCGACATGGCCGTGCCCGTGGCTGTGCTTGTGCTGCGCATAAGCCGCGCTAGGTAGAGCGAAAGCGAGCGCAGCGGCCACAGCAAGCATCTTCAACGTCATTGTCAGTCTCCCGTGTTTAATAAGATGGCGTCGATGAGGCCGCCGGAGCCGGCGTCCCCGTTTCGGGCGTTCCTGCAATCTTGAGCCGCTCGACCGCCTTGCGGCCGAAGGCGAGCACCAGAAGCGGCGTCACGAACGCATCGAGCAGCGTTGCACTGATCAGACCGCCGAAGATCGTCACAGCGACCGGGTGCAGAATCTCCTTGCCCGGACTCGCCGCATCGACGAGCAGCGGCACCAGCGCGACGCCGGCGGCGAGTGCCGTCATCAGCACCGGCGTCATGCGTTCGAGACAGCCGCGGGTGATCAGCTCCCGGCCCCACGGCATGCCCTCGTGCAGATGAAGGTTGATGATGTGGCTGATCTTCAGGATGCCGTTGCGCGACGCGATGCCGGTCAGCGTGATGAAACCGACCATGCTCGCGACCGACAATGGCTGACTCACCAGCCACAGCGCCGCGACCGATCCGATCAGCGCCAGCGGCACGCTGCCGATGATGATGAGCGACAGAATGCTCGACTTGTAGCGGCTGTATAGGATCGCGAAGATCAGGAGCAGCGAGACCAGAGACAGCAGGCCGATGGTGCGCGCTGCCGCCTCTTGCGCCTGAAACGTTCCCTCGAGATTGACGAAGGTGCCTTCCGGCATCTTGGTCTCGGCCAGCATCGTGCGGATCTGCTCCACCAGCTTCGCCATGTCGGTCTTGCCGTCGCTATTGGCCAGCACGACAAGGCGGCGGCGCCCGTTCTCGCGCAGGATCTGGTTCGGGCCGGTTGTCTCCTTGATCTCGGCGACCTGGCGCGCGGGAATCCAGCCCGACGGCGTCTCGATCAGAAGATCGCCCAACCCCTGCGTCGTCCGCATACTTTCAGGCAGCCGCATCACCACGTCGAAACGGCGATAGCCGTCGATCACACGCGAGATCACCCGCCCGTTCGACAGGCGGCTGAGTTGATCGATGACGGCCGCAGGCTGCACGCCGTAAAGCGCCGCACGTGCATAATCGACGCGGATTTCAAGCTGCGGGATCAGCACCTGTTTCTCGACCTGCACGTCGGTCAGTCCGGGAATGGCGGTCAGCTTTGCCCTCAATTCCTCGGCCTGGTTGCGCATGGTGTCGAGGTCATCGCCGAAAATCTTCAGCGCAATTTCGGAGCGAATGCCGGACAGCATGTGATCGAGGCGATGCGCGATCGGCTGACCGATATTCACCGACAGCGGCAGCACGCCGAGCTTGCCTCGGATATCGGCGACGATCTCGGTCTTCGGACGCGACGACCTGTTGAGATCGACTTCCAGCTCGGTGACGTGGATGCCCTCGGCATGCTCATCAAGTTCGGCCCGGCCGGTGCGGCGGCCGACCGACTTCACCTCCGGCACCTGCATGATGAGCTGCTCTGCTATGGTGCCGACCCGGTTCGACTCCGAGAGCGACACACCCGGATTGAACTGAACCAGGATGTTGAAGGTGCCCTCGTTGAACGGCGGCAGAAACGAGCGCGGCAGCGTAAAGGCAGCCGCGGCCGCACCAATCACGAGAATGAGCGTAACCCCGAGAATGAGCTTGGCATTGTCATAGGCACGGGCGAGCGAGGCGCCATATCCGCGCTTCAGCACACGCACCAGCCAGCCTTCATGCTCGTCGAGGCTCTTCAGCCCCGGCAGCATGTAATAGGCCATGACCGGGGTCAGCGTGATTGAGACCACGAGGCTCGCCAGGATCGAGACGATATAAGCCACGCCGAGCGGCGCAAACAGCCGGCCTTCGATGCCTCCGAGTGCAAACAGCGGCACGAACACCAGCACGATGATCATGGTGGCGTAGACGATGCCCGACCGCACCTCCTGCGAAGCGCTCACCACAATGTCGAACACCGAACGCGGATTGCCGAGCGCGCGGTTCTCGCGCAGCCGCCGGAAGATGTTCTCGACACCCACCACCGCATCGTCCACGAGTTCGCCGATGGCGATCGCGATGCCGCCGAGCGTCATGGTGTTGATCGACAACCCTGCGAAATAGAACACCACCGCAGTGATCAGGATCGAGGCCGGAATCGCGGTGAGCGAGATCACCGTGGTGCGCCAGTTGAGCAGGAACAGGTAGAGCACGATCGCGACGACAACGAACGCCTCGAGCAGCACCGTCTGCACGTTCCCGATCGAGGTCTCGATGAAGTTTGCCTGCCGGAACACGAGCTGATCGGCCTTGATGTTGTGCGGCAGGCTCGTGTTGAGTTCCTTCAGCGCCTCCTCGACCTTGCGCGTCAGCGTGACAGTGTCGACATTCGGCTGCTTCTCGACCGCGACGATCACCGCGGGCTTGCCCATGAAGCCCGAGTCGCCGCGCTTCGCCCGCGCCGCAAACTCGACGGTCGCGACCTGATGCATGAAGACCGGCTTGCCGTCGACCTTGGCGACCACGATGTTGCGGAGGTCGTCCAGGCTCGTGGTGCGTCCGATATTGCGGATCAGGTATTCGCGCGAATTGAGATCGGTGAAGCCGCCGCCGGCATTGGCGCCGAACGACGCCAGCGCCTTTTCGATCTGCTCGTAATTGACCCCGAGCGCACGCAGCGCCGGCGGCTGCGGCGACACGCGATATTGCCGCACCTCGCCGCCGATCGGAATGACCTGCGCGACGCCCGGGATACTGAGCAGCCGCGGCCGGATGGTGAAGTCGGCCGCTTCGCGCAGCTCCATCGGAGTCGCGCGGTCGCTGGTCACGGCGACCATCAGAATCTGTCCCATGATCGAGCCGATCGGCCCCATCATCGGAATGACGTTGGCCGGCAACTGGTCGCGCATCAAGCTGAGGCGCTCGGAGACGAGCTGGCGGTTGCGATAGATGTCGGCTGCGTTCCAGTCGAACTCGACATAGACGAACGACAGCCCGACGCCGGAGACCGAGCGCACGCGCGCGACGCCCGGCACGCCATTCATCTGCGTCTCGATCGGGAATGTGACGAGCAGCTCGACCTCGGGCGGCGCGAGCCCCTCGGCCTCGGTCATGATGGTGACGACCTGCTTGTTCAGGTCGGGCAATACGTCGACCGGCAATTTGGTGATGCTGTAGCCGCCGAACGCCATCAATGCGGCGCTCAGCGCGAGGATCAGCATGCGGTT
>CAZIKZ010000050.1:0-18699 GCA_964539845.1 uncultured Hyphomicrobiales bacterium | reverse complement strand
CAGGATCGCGTCGACGCCCGCGGCAAACACGTCCTCGAAGTCCTTCTTGATGAGCGTGCGCACCTTCTGCGCCCGCAGGTAATAGGCATCGTAATAGCCGGCAGAGAGCACATAGGTGCCGATCATCACGCGGCGGCGCACCTCGGCGCCGAAGCCGGCGGCGCGTGTCGCTTCATACATGCCGGTGACATCGCGGCCGTTTTCGCGCAAGCCGTAACGCACGCCGTCATAGCGCGCGAGATTGGACGAGGCTTCCGCCGGAGCGACGATATAATAAGCCGGCAGCGCGTATTTCGTGTGGGGCAGAGAGATATCGACGATCTCGGCGCCGGCATTCTTCAGCCAGGCGGCACCCTGCTCCCACAAGGTCTCGATCTCGGGCGGCATGCCGTCGATACGATATTCCTTCGGGATGCCGATCCGCATGCCCTTCACCGACTTGCCGACCGCGACTTCATAATCCGGCACCGGCAGGTCAGCGCTGGTCGTGTCCTTCGGATCGTGACCGGCCATCGAACGCAAAAGGATAGCGTTATCGCGCACGGTGCGCGTGAACGGTCCGGCCTGATCGAGTGATGAGGCGAAGGCGACAATGCCCCAGCGCGAGCAACGTCCATAGGTCGGCTTGATGCCGACGATGCCCGTGAACGCCGCCGGCTGGCGGATCGAGCCGCCGGTATCGGTTCCGGTCGCGGCCAGACAGAGCCGCGCGGCAACGGCAGCGGCTGAGCCGCCCGACGATCCGCCGGGAACGAGCGCGGTGTTCGATCCGTTGCGCCGCCAGGGTGACACCACCGGACCGAATGCCGACGTCTCGTTCGACGAACCCATCGCGAATTCGTCATTGTTGGTCTTGCCGAGCATGACGGCCCCGTCGCGCCAGAGCTGCGCGGTGACGGTCGACTCGTAAGGCGGCACGAAATTTCCCAAGATCTTCGAGCACGCCGTCGTCCGCACGTCTGTCGTGCAGAACAGGTCCTTCACGCCGACCGGGATGCCTTCGAGCGGACCGGCATTGCCGGATGCGATGCGGGCATCGGCCTCCTTCGCGCGCATGCGCGCGTGATCCGGCGTCTCCAGCACATAGGCATTGAGTGCGCGCGCTTTCTCGACCGCGGCGATATGCGCCTCGGTCAGTTCGGATGCGCTGAAGCTTTTTGTTTTAAGTCCGTCACGCGCCGCGGCGATCGTGAGGTTGGTGAGATCGCTCATGCGTCGGGACTATCGCAAGCAAAAGTCTGCGCCTTCGTCTCAGGCGCCTTCTGACGGACAACCTTGGTGCCGTCCGGCTCCTCGACCACCTCGATCTCGCCAGGCAGCGGAAGCCCGAGTGCACGCAGGTCGTCTTCGCTGTGGCCTTCCGGCATCTCGCCCTTGGCGATCTGCTGGAGCAACTGCCAGCGGTAATACATGTCAGCTTCTTCGCAGGCGAGACACATTATTCGACAACCTTCGGAACGACGAAATAGGGACCCTCAGTCAGCGGCGCGTTGCGCAGGATATCGTCCACGATCCCGCCATCGGTCACCTTGTCATCGCGCTTCTTCATCACCATCGGCGTGACAGAGGTCATCGGCTCAACGCCGTCCACGTTCACCTCGCCGAGTTGCTCGACAAAGGCGAGGATCGCGTTCAGTTCCCCTTGCAAATGCGCCACCTCCCCGTCCGCGACCGCGATCCGGGATAGATGGGCAATTCGGCGAACGGTCGCCGCGTCGACCGACATCCTGTCTCTCCATTGGGATTTCTGGAACCGAGCTATAGCAGAGGCCCGTTTCCGCAAGCAACGGAGGCGCTCCGCCGATCGGGACAGGCCGCAATTGCCATGAGTGTCCCGCCCGAATCCTCAGAACAGGAACCGAATGCGGCCCGCCGCCTCGTGAAATGAGACTTTCAGTATCTGCCGGGAACCGAGAGCGGTTATGCGAGCTTGCGCGCGAGATCGATGAAGTCGCTCGCGACAATGTCGACCGGCACGGTCGGGTGCGCCTCGCCGGTCGCCGGTCCGTACTCATCCGGTCGCGCCACATGCGCAGTCCGTAATCCGCGGGATGCGGCCGCCGCGAGATCCGAACTATGCGCCGCGACCATCATGCATTGGTCCGGTGCCAAATCGAGCGCCGCGCAGGACGCATCGTAGACCGCCGGCTTCGGCTTGTAGTCGCCGGCGATCTCGGCACCGAGGATCGCATCCCAGAGAAATCCGTTGTGGCGCGCCAATCGCGCCATCAACCCGATATTGCCATTCGACACCGGCGCCAGGAGGAAGCGCTCTCGCAAGAGCGACAGCCCTTGTGGCACATCCGGCCACGCCGGCAGGCGGTGCCATGCCGTATTCAGCGCGCGGCAAGTATCTTCATCCAGTTCCGCCAGCCCGAAACGCGGCCGGATCCGGTCGAAGTTTCGCCGATGCAAGACATCGAGCTTCCCGAAGGGAATGCGGCCCGCCCTCACTTCTTCCATGGACGGCTGATATTCCGCGCGCCATGCATCGGCGAAAGCGATCCAGTCGAGCGCATAGCCGCGCGGCACAAGAAGTCGCTCGGCGTCGCGCGCGATCCCCGTGCGCCAGTCCACCACCGTACCAAACATGTCGAATAGCAGGGCCTGCACACGGCTCATCCTCGCCTCACTGTTTGACGCCCGCGACGACGAGCATCTACGGCCACTCTTACCCCAATACCCGCACAATTTTTCCGCCGGGTCGATTGCAGGCCCAAATTTTTCAATGTTAACCTAGCGGAACCGGAAATTTCGACTATGCCAGAACTGCCCATCTCCCGGAGGGTGCTATGGTGCTGACATTCGATAACGCCGGCGCGCAGGAAACTCTTAGTTTTCTGGAAAAAAAGTGCAACGCCGGCATCTGGAGCCTGGATTTCGCAACCCAGAAGACGACGTGGTCTGATGGCTTTTACGAGTTGATGGGGTTAGCCCCCGGCTCGATCGAGCCATCATACGAAGCGATCGTGCAGCTGATGCATCCGGAGGATCGGCGGTCCTCCGGCGAATTCGACCGTATCGTGAGTGAAGGCCTGCCGCTCGACCGCGAATTGCGTATCATTCAACCGAACGGCAAACTGCGCTGGCTCTCTAACCGGAGCGAAGTCCAGCTCGACAAGACCGGCAAGCCGGTGCGCGCGTTCGGTGTCCTGCTCGACATCACCCCCCAGCGCGAGATGGCCCTCGCCAAGGAGGCTTCGGATTCGCGATTTCGCGCGCTCGTAATTGCGACCAATGCATTCGTGTGGACGGCGGACGCGGATGGGAAAATTCTCGACATCCGGAATTGGCGCGAATTGCGCGGGGAAAATCCGGCCGGACTCCTAGGCTCGCGCTGGATCGATCTCGTACATCCGGACGATCGCGCGCTCACGCTGCAAGCCTGGTCGGACGCACTTGCCACCAAGCGAGACTATACAGTCGAACATCGGATCAAGGAGCCCGACGGCGAATACCGCTGGATGCTCTCGCGCGCTGCGCCGATCATGCTGGAATCCGGGGTGGTCCGCGAATGGGTCGGCTTTTCCTCGGATATTCAGGATCGCAAAGTCTGGCCAGCCACCGCCGACAACGTGAGCAGTGTCTTAACCGGAGCGCAGTTGCGGGCCGCGCGCGGGGTGCTCAATTGGTCGGTCCGCGAACTGTCCCAGGCAGCGGCGATATCGAGTTCGACCATCCGCCGCCTGGAAGAAATGGATGGGGCCCCTCCTGGACGGGAGGACGCCCTTGCGCCGCTGCAGGCCGCACTGGAAGCGGGCGGCGTCGAGTTCCTGTTTCCGCCCAGCGGCAAGCCGGGCGTGCGGCCACGCTGAGACCCGTCTCGAGCCAGGAGCCTTTCGGGGGGATGCCAGCCTGAATCGCGTCGCAGGTTGGACCTATGCAAATTCGTGACGCTGGAGCGTCAGTTTCAGGACTAAAAAGCCCAAGACACGCCGACTTTTTACTAAAATTTAAGGAAATATGACTGGTATTATGCATATATTGCATAGCTGCATCGCAACATACAATCTGTTGCACCGCACCATTCGACATTACTTTGGTGGTCAGAATCAGATTGCCTCTTCTGATCTTTCAAAGGATGACAGCCATGTTCCTCACTCACTTCTTCCGCTTCCTGCGCCAGTGGCGCGCCTACGGGAACAGCCTTCAGGAACTGTCCCGCCTTGGTGACCGTGAACTCGCAGACATCGGCATCTCCCGCTCTGATATCCCGCGTATCGCCTGGGAAAACGCCGAACGCGCCGCCTGATTGAATCAGTCGACCAAGACAACCGACAACGCCCGCTTCATGCGGGCGTTTTCATTTGTGCTCGTAGGTGATTGCCGGGACGCTCCGCTTCCCCTACGCAAGCGCCATGTCGATCAACCCAGTTCATGTCGTCGGCGGCGGGCTCGCCGGGTGCGAAGCCGCCTGGCAGCTTGCAGAGCGCGGCGTCCCCGCGGTCTTGCACGAAATGCGCCCCGTCCGGCAAACCGCGGCACATCATACCGACGGCATGGCCGAGCTCGTCTGCTCCAATTCCTTCCGGTCGGATGACAGGGAGACGAGCGCGATCGGCCTCCTACACGAGGAGATGCGCCGGCTCGGGTCGCTGATCATGCGCGCCGGCGATGCGAACCAGGTGCCGGCCGGCGGCGCCCTCGCGGTCGACCGCGACGGCTTCTCCGCCGCAGTCACACAAGCCATCGAAGCGCATCCGCTGATCGAGATCGATCGCGCGGAAATTGACGGGGTGCCCCCCGAAGCCTGGGACAGCGTCATCGTCGCGACCGGGCCCCTTACCTCGCCGGCGCTTGCAGAAGCGATTCGCAACATCACCGGCGAAACATCGCTCGCCTTCTTCGACGCGATCGCGCCGATCGTGCATCACGAAACCATCGACATGTCGGTCGCCTGGCTGCAGTCGCGCTATGACAAGGTTGGTCCTGGCGGCTCCGGCGCCGATTATATCAATTGCCCGCTCGACCGCGCCCAGTACGACGCTTTCATCGACGCGCTGATCGCGGGTGAAAAAGTCTCGTTCCATGACTGGGAGGCCACGACGCCCTATTTCGATGGCTGTCTGCCGATCGAGGTCATGGCCGAGCGCGGTCGCGAAACGCTGCGGCATGGCCCGATGAAGCCATTCGGTCTGACCAATCCGAACAGCCCGGACCGCAAGCCCTATGCGGTCGTGCAGCTTCGGCAAGACAACAAGCTCGGTACATTGTTCAATATGGTCGGCTTCCAGACCAAGCTGAAGCACGGCGATCAAACACGGGTGTTCCGCACCATTCCCGGCCTCGAGCGCGCAGAGTTTGCGCGGCTCGGCGGGCTGCACCGCAATACCTATCTGAACTCGCCGGCGCTGCTTGACCCGCAATTGCGTCTGCGCGCCATGCCGCGCCTGCGCTTTGCCGGCCAGATCACAGGCTGTGAGGGCTATGTCGAGTCGGCCGCCATCGGCCTCTTGGCCGGACGCTTCGCCGCCGCAGAGCGAACGGGGACTGAAATCGCAGCGCCACCCCCGACCTCTGCCCATGGCGCGCTGCTCGCCCATATCACCGGCGGGCATATCGAGACCATCGATGCAGGTCCCCGCAGCTTCCAGCCGATGAACGTCAATTTCGGATTGTTTCCGCCGCTGTCACAGGCGCCGACGCGGTCCGAGACCGGCGAGCGGCTGCGCGGCCCCGCCAAAACCGTTGCAAAGAAACGCGCCCTGACCGCCCGCGCGCTCGCCGACCTCGACCTCTGGGCCGGCAGAAGCGTGACGGCAGCAGCATGACCGCCACGCCCCCGGCATGCTAGAAGCCGCGCGCTGCCAGCAGTTTTGACCAATGACAGACCACGATAACATACCGCCCGAACTGACCGACCGCTTCCGCAGCGGCGTCGTGCTCAAGCAGGATGTCTTCTCCACCGTTGAGCGCGGCACCTTTGTGACCCCGAACGGCGACGTCGAATCCGTATTGCGGCGGATCGATCTCGTTCCGTGGTGGAGCTACGGAATCGCGCGGCACTTCCTGAAGCGCGAGGCCCGCGGGCTGGCGATCGCAGGCTCGATCGGGATCGCGCCGCCGCTCCTGTATCTCGGCAACCTGGCGCTGGTCCGCGGCTGGATTGATGGCTTGCCGATGCATATCGCCAAACCGGAAGGCGATCTCAACTACTTCCGCTCGGCGCGCCGCGCGTTGCGCGCCATCCATCGCGAAGGGTTGACGCATAACGATCTCGCCAAGGAACAGAACTGGCTGCGCACACCGACCGGGTACGCGTCTCTGACCGATTTTCAACTCGCGACGCATTTCGCGCGGCGCGGCCGACTGTTCCGCATGGCGGCCTATGAAGACCTGCGGCACATGCTGAAGCACAAGCGCCGCTATGCGCCGGACTCCCTCACCGCGACCGAGAAACGCATCCTCGCACGCAAGACCTGGCCGACGCGGATCTGGATGTCGACCGGCAAGAGGGTCTATTACTGGATCACGCGTGGGCTGCTGAACTTCACGGACCGCGAAGGCTCAGGCCCGCGCTTCGTCAATGACGCGCCGCGGCTCACCGAGCGGCTGAAGCAGCACGATGGCGTGCGTGACGCCGTCATTGTTGCCTTCCCCGACCGGCGCACCGGCACCGGCCTTTATGCCTTCGTCGAAGGCGCGCAGCTGGCAGAGAACGACCTGATAAAGTTCCTCGCCGAGGATCCGGGTGGAATTGCCGGTCCGGAGCGCCTGCAGGTGGTCGAGCGGCTGCCACGCAATCGCGGCGGCGAGATTCGCGCCGATATTCTGCAACTCGTTGCGATGAATCAGATCGATCTGATCGATCCATTGCTCGCGAGCGAGACCGAGAAGGAAGTGGTCGCCCGCATCGTCGCCGGACGGCAGAATCTGCGGGACCGCTACGCGTTCTAGTGTCCCGAATCCGAAGTTCGCATGATTTTGCGGCACCTCTTTTGCGAACTTCGGGTTCGAAGGACACTAGCATCGTATTGATTCTAGTGTGGTTTGGATCGGAAGTCCGCTTGACAAGGTCGCGGCAACAATGAAGCGGACTTCCGATCCACCACACTAGACCCAGCGTTCTAGACCCAGCGTTCTAGACCCAGCGTTCTAGATCCAACGCTCCAGATTCTTCGACGCGCGCCACAAGATCCATTGCTTGCGCCATTGCGGCAGCGACGCGCGCCCCTCCACTGCGAGTGCGAGCGGGAGAAAGGCCGGCAGCACCGGACCAGGCAGATTCGGGATGAGGTTCCTGACCGCCTCGCGATGGCGCCTCACCATGGCCGGACCATCGAACCCAACCGTGGACGTCACAATCTGAGCAGCGGCCTCCGCAACTCCGGCGTGATGCGCAGCGAGTCGTGTGGCTTCGCCCGGCGGACCGTCCAGCACCTGCGCGGCCATCCGGATAATCGCGCTCTGAATTTCCGAGGCCGCCAACTCGAACTCGGCTTCCGTCATCTCATCGTTTGCGTACAAGGCGCGCCGGCGCGCATCGACAAGGTCGAGCGCAACAGCACGCGGCAGATCATGGCGGTGCAGAAGCTGCCGCATGGCATCGGCAACGGGATGACCGCTGGACTCGCCGTCCGAGGACAACGCGTCGTGCCACCATTGCAATCTGATCTCGCCTGCCACCGAATCCCGGACGCGATGGGCGACCGATGCCGTCTCGATGTCGAACGCATAGATCGCATAGAGATCGGCCCGATGCGTTGCCGGCGCGAACAGCGTTGCAAGAAAGCGGTCCTTGTCGGCGTCGCGGACCAGCTCTTCGCAATAGTCGCTCTGTTCGGTCATGACGGGATCGTCAGCCTTTCAGTCCACGGCGATCAATGCGGCGGCGACCCGGCGGCCTTCCTCGAGCAGGATGTTGTAGGTATTGGCCGCCTGCCCGGTCTGGCTGGTTTCCGCGGACATCCTGTGCCGGGCAAAAAGCTGCATCAACTCAACCGGGAGCGGCCAGCGCGCCGGTCCGGTGCCAATCAGCAAGAGACCGATCTGGTCAGCCTCCACAATCACGGGACCAAGCGTTTCGGCATTGATGCCGGAGGGTTCGATGACCGGCCAGGTCCAGATCCCGCTCGGCAGCAGCAAGAGCGAGCCGCGATGCGACATGCCCGCGAAACGAAAGCCACCGCGACCGTAAGACTCGATCGGCGCCGGCCGCGGATAGTGCGGAACCTTGTCCGGCCGGTCCAAACTCAGCGCTTGGCAGCGGCCGGCTTTGCCGCACCGGCCTTCTCGGCCGTACGCTCGGCCACAAACTCCTGCGGAGCCGGTTCGTCGGCTTCCTGCCGTCCATAGCCGACGCTGAGATAGATCAGGATCGGCGCCGCAATGAAGATCGACGTGTAGGTGCCGACCAGCACAACACCGAACAGCATCGTCGCAGTGAAGGCGTGGATGGCGTGACCGCCGAAGAAATACAGAGCGAGCAGCGCAAGCGTCACCGTGACGTGGGTGATGACCGAGCGCGACAGCGTTGAATTGACCGATATGTTCAGAAGATCGGCGATCGGCATCTTCTTGTAGCGCCGCAGCATCTCGCGGATACGATCGTAGATAACGACCGTGTCGTTGAGCGAATAGCCGAGAATGGTCATCAACGCCGCAATGCCGTTCAGATCGAAATCGATCTGCATCAGCGAGAGAAACCCGATCGTGAGCACGAGGTCGTGCACGTTCGCGATCATGGCGCCGAGTGCGAATTGCCATTCGAAGCGGAACCAGAGGTAGACGAAGATGCCGCAGATCGCGACCAGAAGACCGAAAATGCCGTAGGCCAGAAGCTCCGTCGAGACGCGCGGTCCCACCACTTCGATACGGCGCACCTCGACATCATTGCCCAATGCCGCGCGCACCTTCTGCGCCGCCTCCTGCTGCGCCACCTCGCCGCCGGGCTGTTGCGGAATGCGGATCAGGACGTCCGTCGGCGCGCCGAATTGCTGCAACTGCGCTTCGCCAAGATTGAGCGAGCCCATAGTGGACCGCATCTTCGAGAGATCGGCCGGACCGGCCTTCGACTGAACCTCCATCAGCGTCCCGCCGACGAAATCAACGCCGAGATTGAGGCCGTTGAAGAAGAACAGCAGCATCGCGGCGATCGACAGGACCGCCGAGATAGGGAAGCTGATGCGCCGGAAGCGCATGAAGTCGAATTTAGTGTCGTCCGGAACGAGACGAAGAAGTGGGATGCGCACGGGCGTTCTCGTCTCTCAGATCGGTACGGTGCGCGGGCGCCACCAGCGCACCCACAGGGCCACCATCAATCGGGTGAGGGTAAAAGCGGTAAACACAGTCGTGATGATTCCGATCCCGAGCGTCACCGCAAAGCCGCGCACAGGTCCGGTGCCGATGTAGAACAGCACCGCGGCAGCGATGAAGGTCGTGATGTTGGAATCGAGGATCGTTGCGAGCGCGCGGGTGAAGCCCGCATCGATCGCGTTCAGCGCCGTGCGGCCCGCCCTCACCTCCTCGCGGATCCGTTCGTAGATCAGGACGTTCGAGTCGACTGCGATGCCCACGGTCAGCACGATGCCGCAGATACCGGGCAGAGTCAGCGTGGCATTGAGCAGCGACAGGATGCCAAAGATCATCGCGACGTTGATTGCCACCGCGATGTTGGCGAACAGCCCGAACAGGCCATAGGTCGCGAACATGAAGATGACGACGGCGAGCGAGCCGATCCAGGCCGCGCGCATACCGTTGTCGATCGAGTCCTGACCGAGGCCGGGGCCCACGGTGCGCTCCTCGATGATGGTCAGAGGCGCGGGCAGCGCACCGGCACGCAGGAGGATCGCGAGATCGTTCGCACCCTGCACGGTGAAATTCCCGGAAATCTGTCCCGAACCACCGATGATCGGCTCACGGATCACCGGGGCGGAAATGACCTCGTTGTCGAGCACGATCGCAAAGGGCCGGCCGACATTGGCCTGCGTCGCTTCAGCGAAGCGCCGCGCACCGTTATTGTTGAAACGGAAATTGACCACCGGCTCGCTGGTGCGCTGGTCGAAGCCGGGTTGCGCGTCGACGAGATCCTCGCCCGAAACGACGACGCGCTTCTCAATCACGTAGGGCTGATTGTTTTCGGTCTTGCTGCCGCGCAGCAGTTCGGAATCGGGCGGCACCTTGCCGGTCTCGGCCTGATCCGGCGTGGTGGTCACGTCGACCATACGGAAGGTCAGCTTGGCGGTCTTGCCCAGCAGATCCTTCAGGCGCTGCGGATCCTGCAGACCCGGGACCTGGACCAGCACGCGGTCCACACCCTGACGCTGGATCGACGGCTCGACGGTGCCGAGTTCGTTGACACGACGCTCGATGATCTGGATCGACTGATCGACCGACTGCCGGATGCGCTCAACCAAAGCAGGCTCGGTCACGGTCAGCCGGAACAATCCACCGCCGGCATCGACCACATCGATGCTGCGCTGGCCGGTCGCCTGCAACAGGCCGCCGAGCGGCTGCGACAATTCCTGGAACTTCTGAAGGGCTACCCGCTGGTCGACGCCTTCGCGGGCGCGGAACTCAACGGTATTGCCGCGCACCGTCGCCGCGGCCGGGCTGCCGAGCTTGTTCTCGCGCACCACGCGTCGCACGTCATCGCGCAACGCCTCGATCTTCTCCTTACGAACCGCGGCCGAATCGACCTCGAGGAGAATGTGCGAGCCGCCCTGCAGGTCGAGACCCAGCACGATATGGCGCTGTGCCCATTTGGGCCATTTGTCGACCTGATCCTTGGGGAAGAAGTTCGGAATCGCGAAAGCGCAGACGAGCAACGTCGTCGCGAGGATCGCGAACATCTTCCAACGAGAAATGTAAAGCATCGGCCTGGTCCGTAATGGCGTCCGTTTTCGCGTGATAGTCAGGCGCGCCCTCGACGCCGGAAAATGCCGTTAAGCTTCGTCCTTCACCGGCTCGCCCTTGGCGCGCACGTCGCTCACCATCTGGCGCACCTGCCGGACCTTGACGCCGTCCGCAAGCTCGATCTCGAGCTGGTCGTCGTCGATGACCTTGGTCACCTTGCCGATCAGACCGCCGGAGGTCACGACAGTGTCGCCACGGCGTACGTTTTTCACCATCTCCTGGTGCTGCTTCACCCGCTTCTGCTGCGGACGCAAGATCAGGAAATACATGATCACGAAGATCAGGACGAAAGGCAGCAGCGAAACCAGCATTGAACTGGTGTCACCACCGGCGGCCTGCGCATAGGCGGGCGTAATCAGCATCGAACGGCCTCATTTGAGTATGTCGTTCGGCGCGAACAACCGCGCCCAAAACGGCGCGGACTATAGCGGCCGCTCGCCCAATTGCAATGTTGCGCCAAGTTTAAGCCAAGATGCCGCAAGTCGGTAGCAAATCATTGGCCTTGCAGGCCTTTTTCGGTCCAGCTAAGGGGTTCGGCAGGCCATTGCAAGAGGACGCGCCGCCACATGCGCAAAGCCAGAAAGCCCGCCAAGAGCGCCCCGAGGCGCCCGGCCTCACGGACCAAGCCAAAGGCGGCGATTCTCTCACCCGACACGCTCGACCGCATCGCGGCTGCATTGGAACGGCTCTCGCCGGTCCCGAATCCGAAACCCGATTTCAGCGCCGCCGATGCCTTCGCCTGGCATGCCGATGGCGGCGTACTCGCGCCCGTGAAACGGGTCAACCGCGTCGACCTCGGCCTGCTCAAGGGCATTGAGCGGATGCGCGATACCCTGATCGAAAATACCGAGCGGTTCGCGAAGGGGCTGCCCGCCAACAACGCCCTCCTGTGGGGTGCGCGCGGCATGGGCAAGTCGTCCCTCGTCAAGGCCGCCCATGCCAATGTGAACGCGACGTCGAGCAAGCCCGGGCGTCTCAAGCTGATCGAGATCCATCGTGAGGATATCGAGAGCCTCCCGGTCCTGATGGGGTTACTGCGCGAGTCGCCCTACCGCTTCATCGTCTTCTGCGACGACCTTTCATTCGACGGTGACGACACCACCTACAAATCGCTCAAGGCGGTTCTGGAAGGCGGTATCGAAGGCCGGCCGGAAAACGTGATCCTCTACGCAACCTCCAACCGGCGTCACCTCATGTCGCGCGACATGATGGAGAACGAGCGCTCGACCGCGATCAATCCGGGCGAAGCGGTCGAGGAGAAGGTGTCGCTGTCCGACCGCTTCGGACTCTGGCTCGGCTTCCATAAATGCAGCCAGGACGAGTTCCTGGCCATGGTCGACGGGTACGTGAAGCATTTCGGCATCACGGCCGAGCCGGAGGAATTGCGGCGCGAGGCGCTGGAATGGGCGACCACACGCGGCTCACGATCGGGCCGCGTGGCGTGGCAATTCATTCAGGATTATGCGGGACGCAAGGGCGTGCGACTGGATGCCTAGATTTTGGCGTCATTCCGGGACGTCGCTGAGCGCCGGACCCGGAATCCAGGGGCGGCAAACGCAGCGTCTTGTGGCACTGGGTTCCGGGTTCGCGACTTCGTCGCGCCCCGGAACGGCAAATCAGCTCGCGCCGGTGAGGAACTGCATCGGGTCGACCGGAGTCGCACCCTTGCGGATCTCGAAGTGCAGTTGCGGCGACGAGACGTTGCCGGTCTGACCGGATTTCGCGATCGTCTGTCCGCGCTTCACGGTATCTCCGCGCTTCACCAGCAATTCACTGGCGTGGGCATAGGCCGTCACATGACCGCTCGCATGCCGGACCAGGACGAGATTGCCGTAACCCTTCAACTCGTTGCCGGAATAGGCGACGACACCATCCTCGGAGGCCTTGACCGGCGTGCCTTCCGGCACCGCGATATTGATGCCGTCATTCTGCTGACCGGTCGGCTTCGGTCCGAAGCCGGCGATCACGCGGCCACGCACCGGCCAGCGGAAGCCAGCGCCGGCGGATGCGGCCTGCTCGTCCTTCTGTTCCTTGACCTGGTCGATCGGGCTCGGCGTCTCTCTGGCGGGAGTGATCACCCGCGCGGTCGGCATCGGCTGGGAATGCGCCTCGGCGACGCGCTGGGCGGGCGCCATCGCGGCGACCGGCTGCGGCTGCGGCTGCGGCTGACGCTGGGCTGCGACCGGGGCCGGAGCCGGACGTGCTGCCTGCGCAGTGCGGGACGTGCCGGGAATGGTGAGCTGCTCGCCCATCCGCAGCTTGTGATGTGGCGCAAGCCGATTGGTCTGCGCCAGAGCGACCGGGCTGACATTGTAGCGCCGGCCGATGCTGTACATGGTCTCGCCCGGTCCAACCGTATGGACCTGCCCCTGGGCGGCGAACGGACGCGCGGGCGCAGGCTGGCGCACGCTGCCGGTGGTCACCGGCGCGGCTGCGAGTTGCGGACCGGCAGCAGCCGGTGCGGGCGTCGGGCGTCCGCCGGAATTGGCATACTTGGGGATGACCAGACGCTGACCCGGATAGATCGGCGTACCGGTCGTCATGCCATTGGCTTCGGCGATGGCGATCGCGGGAACGCCATGGCGACGGGAAATCGTCTGGATCGTTTCACCCTGCAAGACCGTAACAGGCGTGCCGCCATTCCAGTCCCAGCCCTTCTGGGACTGCGGCTGCGCAACCATCGGGCGCGGTGCGACCGAACCGGTGACTTCGGGCTGCGGCTGATACGGGGCTACACCACGGCCGCCACCGGACACACCCTGCGGATGATATCCGGCCGTTTGCACCGGCGCGGGGGTCTGCGGCGGCTGATATGACTGCTGATACGGCGCCGGCTGCTGATAAGGAGCCGGCTGCTGATAGCCTGGCTGTGCCGGCGGCAGCGGCTGACTTTGGACCTGGCCGTAATTCTGGCCGTAGTTCTGACCTTGCGGCGGCTGCTGTTGCGCAACGCTCGGCTGCGACGAGAACGGATTGGAGAACGGCTGTTCGACACGGTTGGCGTCGCTTGAGCAGGCGGCGGTCGCAAGAGCGAGCGCAGCGCAGACAGCCAGACGCGGCACAGCAGGCGAGCGGGCGGGCTCAGCAGAACGCATCTTACAAACTCACTAACGCTACTTGGACAGTGAGCCGAGTTAAACACCCGCGGAGTAAATAAGGTTTTAAGCGAACGCGTCCTGTAAACCTTAACGGCCCTCGCGACGCCGCAAGACGCAACAGCGTTTACAATTGCTTGCCGCTCTATTTTTTACATTACGTGTTTTCCTTCACGCGAACCGATTTCAGTTCGCGCGAAACGCGTCAGAGTTCCTTCGCCCGCCCCGGCACCAGCGGTACAAACCGCACCGCAATCAGGTCCTCGCGTTCGATTCCTTCGGGAGTCTTACGCAGCCGTACGATCTGCTGCGCGGCATCGTGCGGACCGACCGGCAACACCATGATGCCATCGTCAACCAATTGGCCGATCAAGAGGTCGGGGATGGTCTCGGCCGCGGCCGTCACAATGATGCGATCGAATGGCGGGAGGTTCGGCGCGCCCTCAAAGCCGTCGCCCGGGATCACATCGATATTGGTATAGCCGATGCGGTCGAAGGTGCGGCGCGCAGTCCCGGCGAGCGTGCGGTAGCGCTCGATCGAGACGACATGGGCAGCGATGCGCGACAGCACCGCAGCCTGATAGCCGGAGCCGGTGCCGATCTCGAGCACGCGATGATGCGATTGCAATTCCAGCAATTCGGTCATGTAGGCGACCACATAGGGCTGGCTGATGGTCTGGCCGCATGCGATCGGCAGCGCGTGATCCTGATAGGCGTGCTGCCTGGTGTCGTCGCTGACGAACATCTCGCGCGGCACCTCATCCATCGCGCGCAGCACAGCCCCGTCCGTAATCCCGCGACGCCGCAGCGTCAGCAGGAACTCCATGCGGTCCATGTTCTTGTTCTTGGACGGCCACATAATGCGAGCCTCTCCTATCCGGCGCCGCCGCTTTCCGCATGGTGATCATTCCGGGGCGCGGGCGGAAGCCCGCGAACCCGGAATCCAGCGAAAAACTCCGGACCGCCTGACTGGAATCCGGGTTCGCGACCAGCGGTCGCGCCCGGAATGACGGCTAATCAAACTCTTCCGCAAGCTTCGTCATGAAATGGTGATCGGTCTGGTCGAGCCGAAGTGGCGTAACCGATATGCGGTTCTGCGCGAGCGCAGACAGATCGGTGCCATCGACCGGGGTCGGCTTGCCCTTGCGTGAAAACGCGATCCAGAAATACGGGTTGGTCCGCCCGTCGAAGCGCGGCTCGATGCGGAGCAGTTCCTGATCGCGCTTGCCCTGCGCCGTGACCGCGACCCCTTGGACGCTGTCGGCATGACAATCCGGGAAATTCACGTTGACCAGAGAGCCTTTCGGAATCCCGGTCGCGAGAATTTGCCGCACGACGCCGGGCCCGAACTTGCGGCCGGTGTCCCATGGCGGGTTGTCGCGATTGCCGGGGCCATAGGCCTGCGACAATGCGATCGACGGAATGTTGAGGACCGTGCCTTCCATCGCGCCGGCGACAGTGCCGGAATAGCCCACGTCTTCCGCGACGTTCTGGCCGCGATTGACTCCGGAGAGCACGAGGTCCGGCCGGTGCTCTGCGATGATGTGGCGCACCGCCATGATCACGCAGTCGGTCGGTGTTCCCTTCACCGCGAAATGCTTCGGCCCCACTTCGCGCAACCGCAGCGGATCGTTCAGCGAGAGCGAATGCGACACGCCGGAATTGTCGGTTTCCGGCGCGACCACCCAAACGTCGTCGGAGATTGAACGGGCAATGTCCTCGCAGACTTTCAGCCCCTCGGCATGAATGCCGTCATCGTTGGTGACGAGGATTCTCATCAGATCGTCCCGCGCACGCCGCTCTGTGGGGAGGGGTTAGGGGTGGGGGTCGGAACTGATGAAGCGGATGTCCTACATTGCGAGTCAAACAAGCACCCCCCTCCCCAACCCTCCCCCACAAGGGGGGAGGGAGCGGAGAGAGCGTGCCGCGCGGCCAAAAGCACTTCCTTCATGTCTTCTTCTCGATCACTGTCATGCCGCCCATATAGGGCTGCAAAGCCTCCGGCACCACAATCGAGCCGTCGGCCTGTTGGTAGGTCTCCATCACCGCGATCAGCGCGCGACCGACCGCCACACCCGAGCCGTTGAGCGTCGTGACGAAACCCTTCGCCTTGCCGTCCTTGCCCTTGTAGCGCGCGTTCATGCGGCGCGCCTGGAAGTCGCCGCAGACCGAGCAGGACGAGATTTCACGGAACATGTTCTGGCCCGGCAGCCAGACTTCGATGTCGTAGGTCTTCTGCGAGGCGAAGCCCATGTCGCCGGTGCACAGCGTGACCACGCGATAATGCAGCCCGAGCCGGCGCAGCACTTCCTCCGCCGACGCGGTCATACGCTCGTGCTCGTCCATCGCCTGTTCGGGCGTGGTGATGGAGACGAGTTCGACCTTGGTGAATTGATGCTGGCGGATCATGCCGCGCGTATCCCTGCCCGCGGCTCCCGCCTCGGCGCGGAAGCACGGCGTGCAGGCGGTCAGCCGTAGCGGGAGGCGCGCTTCGTCGGTGATATCTTCGCGGACCAGATTGGTGAGCGGGACTTCGGCGGTGGGGATGAGCCAGTGACGCTCAAACTTTGGTTCTTCAGAGACGTCGATATAAACATCGACAAAGCCTTCGCGTTTCCTCGTCTCTATCTTTCGGTTGTTTTCGAGAGCTCGATCAATACGTTCCTGAATAGCGAGTTCGCGCCAAGCTGAAAATTGATCCTCTTCAAACTTCGGCAATTGCGCCGTACCGAACATCGCATCATCACGCACGAGGATCGGCGGATTGACCTCGGTGTAGCCATGCTCCTGCGTGTGCAGGTCGAGCATGAACTGACCCAATGCGCGTTCAAGCCGCGCCAGCCCGCCGGTCAGCACCACAAAGCGCGCGCCGGAGAGTTTGGCGGCCAACTCGAAGTCCATCATGCCCAGCGCTTCGCCGAGCTCGAAATGCTGCTTCGGCGTGAAGTCGTAGTCGCGCCTGGCTCCAAACTTGTGATGCTCGATGTTGCCGTGCTCGTCCTCGCCGTCCGGCACATCGTCGAGCGGCAGGTTCGGGATTTCGGCGAGCACCTTCTGCAAAGCCTCGTCCTTCGCCTTCGCGTCGGCCTCGAGCTTCGGCTGCGTCTCTTTCAGCGCGGCAACCTCAGCCATCAGTGCATTGGCGCGCACGTCATCCTTTGTCTTTTTCGCCTCGCCGATTTCCTTCGACGCAGCGTTCCGTCGCGCCTGCGCCGCCTCGGCCTCGGTGATGGCGGCGCGGCGATCCTCGTCCAGCTTGATCAGGCGTTCGGCGGTCCCGTTGAAGTCGGAGGTGCGGCGCATCAGACGCCGGTCGAACTCGGCCGGGTTGTCGCGGATCCATCGGATGTCGTGCATGGCGGGGCGTTCCAGATTCGAGGCGGTCTTATAATCGGCTTTTGGGTGTCGTGTCGCGGGCGCAGCGCAGCCTGAAACGGTGCGCGGCAGAACCAGGACCCATCGCAGGTGGAAGGTGGGGCCCGGTTCTGCGGCGCACCACTTCGCTTCGCTCACGCTGCGCAGCACCCGGGACGAGACCGGTGTTACCCGCCCGCGCCCTCGGCCGGTGCCGCGTCGGCGGGAGCCGGTTGCGGCTTCTTCTCGACCAGGCGCGCCGACCAGATCGAACCCTCGTAAAGCAGCATCAGCGGGATCGCGAGCGAGAGCTGGCTGATCACGTCGGGCGGCGTCAGCACCGCCGCGAGCACAAAGGCTCCGACGATGAAATAGCGGCGCTTCTCGCGCAATTGCTGCGAGGAGATGATGCCGATGCGCGCGAGCAGCGTCAGGATCACCGGAAGCTGGAACGCCGCGCCGAAAGCGAACACGAGCGTCATCATCAGCGAGAGATATTCGCCGACCTTGGGCAACAGCGCGATCTCGGCAACCCCCTCGACGCCGGTCTGCTGCATGCCCAGCGAGAAGCGCACCAGCAGCGGCATCACCACGAAATAGACGACCAGGGAACCGAGGACGAAGAAAATCGGCGTCGCGATCAGATACGGAATGAAGGCCCGGCGTTCGTTGCGATAGAGCCCCGGCGCGACGAACATGTAGATCTGTCCGGCAATCACCGGAAAGGCGATGAAAGCCGCGCCGAACATCGCGAGCTTGAGCTGCGTCAGGAAGTATTCCAGCAGCGCGGTATAGATGAATTTCGAATTCTCAAGACCGGCCACCCACACGAACGGCCAGACCAGGATGTTGTAGATCTGCTTGGCGAAAGCGAAGCAGAGAATGAAGGCAAGGCCGAACGCGATGAGTGCCTTGATGAGACGCGAGCGCAACTCGATCAGATGATCGAGCAAGGGCGCCTTGCTCTGCTCGATCTCGTCCTCTTCCTCGGGCTTGCGGTTACTCATGCCGCACCGCCTCCGCTCTGTTTCGCGGACTCGGGCCTGATGTCGAGCGGCGCATCGGCTGTGACGGAGGGCTCGGCAACGATCGCCGGCGGTGCTTCGGCAACGGACGCGCCGGCTGACGGCTCGATTGCGCCGGGATCGGCGGTCACAATCGCCGGTGCGTCGGCCGGTTTGTCCGCGGCGCTGGGCTCGCTTCCGAGCGCAGCCTCAACTTCTTTATGAGCCGTCTCAAGCGGATTGGTGAATGCGGAGGTCGCCTTTGCGCTGGCCTCGTCGAACTGGCGCTTGAGGTCGGCGACCTCGGCCTCGCGCATGGCCTCGCGGAACTGGTCCTGGAAGTCAGAGGCCATGCGGCGGACCTTGCCCATCCAGTGGCCGGCCGCGCGCAG
>CAZIKZ010000049.1:0-18760 GCA_964539845.1 uncultured Hyphomicrobiales bacterium | reverse complement strand
CATATGTGCCGCCGAGCAGAACTCCAGTAACAATGGTCTCCATCACAGATCTCGCACAGGACCATCCGGCGCGGCTTTGTTGGCCGCGCCGGATGCGTTCCTCAGAGCCCTATTTCCAGGGCTGCTTTTTGACCGGTGCCTTGGCGCCGGGAATACCGTCAGAAGCAACACCGTTGAACGAGCCGTTCTGCCATTGCCCGACCGACCAGACCTTGTGGTTGATGTTGTCGGCGAGGTTCACTTCGCCAATTACCGTGGTGAAGGGCTTTTTCCTGATCTCGGCGATCACAGCCGCCTTGTCAGTCGTGCCGGCGCGCTCGATGGCCTGTCCAAGGATCTCAAGACCGGCATAGGTCGTGGCGCTCGCCCAGGAGTCGGGGTCCGCACCGGTCAGTTCCTTGTGGCGCTTGCGGTAATCCTGATTCGCTTTCGAATCCGGATCCATGCCACCGACACCCATCACGCCATTCGCATTGTCCTTGAAACGCCCCGCGTAGCCCGGAAATGCGGTGCCGACACCCACGTAGAAAGCGCCGACGTCGAACTTCTGAACCTGCGCCTGCTCGGTGAGTGCGAACGTATCCGGCGGATACGAGAAAGCGACGAACGCATCCGGATTGGCCGCCTTGGCTGCGCTGATGATCGGAGCCACGTCCTGCGTGCCGAGCGGATACGACGCCTCATACACGATTTCGAAGCCAGCCTTCTGCAGGGCCGGCTTGCCGGCACGGACGAGTTCGAGGCCGAACGCGTCGGCGACGTTGACCAGCGCTACGCGCTTGCCGATCGCACCGGAGTCACGCAGCTTCTTCAGCGCGTCAGCAACGCCTTCGGCAAGTTGCTTCGACGTGCCGAGCAGCCAGAACGAGTTCGGCCAGCGCTTGGCAAATTCCGGGACGTTGTCCGTCGCAGCGCTGGTCGTGATGTGCGGATAGCCATATTTGGCGATCAGCGGCGCGGTCGCGACATTGATGCCGGTCGAGTACGGCGTCACAATGAAGTCGACCTTATCGACGGTGGCGAGGCGCTGGATGTTCTTGACGGCTTCTTCGCCGCTTGTCTTGTCATCGTATTCGATGAGTTCGACTTTCATCTGCTTGTTGCCGACCTTCAGGCCGCCGCGCTTGTTGACCTCTTCGATCCAAAGCTTGACGTTCGGCCAATGCGTGACGGCTGCGCCGCCCCCGAGCGGACCGGTCTTCGGCGCGCTTGCTCCGATTTTCAACGTGTCTTGAGCGGCCGCAATTCCGGTCGCCATGACGAACGCAGCGGCTGAGGCCGCCACCATCATCGTCATTTTCCTGAACATAAATTCCTCCTCTGCCTTTTTACGGTGCGGGGCGTTTGGCACCCTTTTTGTCGCCAGCCGGGCAATGTATCGGCCGGCCGGGCCCTTGGTCCAGCATGGTTCATCGTTAACGTCAACGCCGCGAGCCTCGTTGGCAAGTCTCCGGCCGCCGGTGCCGCTTTGCCTAACCCAATGTGCGGCGTTCTGCCGCCGATTCTGCACCAGTCTGTATCGGTTCGCAAAACCGGCCACCGCGCGTAAGCTGGGTCGGGCCGGAAACGGTCCAGCCGATCAGGCAAAATGGATGGTTTTGGTCTCGAGGTAGTTGTCCAGCCCTTCGGGCCCACCCTCGCGGCCTACACCCGATTGCTTGAAACCACCGAACGGATGTTTCGGATCGACGATCATGCCGTTGATCGTGACGCTGCCGGTGCGGATCCGGCGCGCCAACTGATAGCCGCGCTCGGGATTGGGGGTGTAGATTGCGCCACTCAGCCCATAAACCGAGTTGTTGGCCTTCCGCACTGCATCATCCTCGTCCGTATAGGTCATGACACATACGACCGGGCCGAAAATCTCCTCCTGCGCAATCTTCATGAACGGATGCACGTCCGTGAATACGGTCGGCTCGATGTAGTAACCTTTGTCGAAGCCGCTTGGACGGCCTCCACCGCAAGCAACCGTCGCACCCTCTGCGCGGCCTGCTGCGATATAGCCCTGCACCCGCTGAAGCTGCCGCGCCATGGTCAGCGGCCCCATCTGGGTCTCGGGATTGAACGGATCACCGACCTTGATGCGCGAGACGGCACCGAGGAACATGTCGAGGAATTCCTGCTTGCGCCGCTCCGGCACCAGTATGCGCGTGAGTGAAAAGCAAACCTGCCCGGTGATGGGCATCGAATAGACCATCAGGCTTGGCAACGCGGCGGCGAAGTCCGCGTCGTCGAGGAGGATCGCGGGCGACTTGCCACCAAGCTCGAGGCTGACGCGTGCCAGCCGCTCCGCGCACACAGCAGCGATATGCTTGCCGGCCGCGGTCGAGCCGGTGAAGGCGACCTTGTCGATACCCTTGTGGCGCACGAGATAATCGCCACCTTCGCGCCCGGCTGGCACGAGATTGAAAACACCGGCCGGCAACCCGGCCTTCTCGATGCACTCGGCCAGAATATAGGCCTCGAGCGGCGTCTCCGGCGACGGTTTCGCGACAATGGTGCAACCAGACGCCAGTCCCGCGGCAACCTTGTAGCTCAGCAAGACCAACGGCGCATTCCACGGCGTGATCGCAGCGCAAACGCCGATCGGCTCTTTCACGACCTTTACCTTACCGCCGTCGTCGCGTTTGCGTTCATCCACGAACGGGTAGGTTTCGATGAGGTCGGCGTAGTAGTTGAACAGCGTCGGATTTTGCCCAACGAGCTTCTTGGTAAGCATGATGGGCGCGCCGACTTGCAGCGTCCAGGCATTGGCGATGTCGTCGAGGCGCTGTGACAGAAGCTCCGCGACCTTGCGCAAATAGCGCGCGCGCTCGGTTGCTGGCATACGCGGCCATGGCCCGCTGTCGAATGCTTCACGCGCTTCGCCCACCGCACGATCGATGTCTGCGCGGCCCGCTTCCGGATAGCTGAGGATCAATTCCTCGGTCACGGGAGAGATGACGTCGAGCTTCTGGTTCGAGATCGGCTCGACCCATTGTCCACCGATAAACAGCCGCTGCGGAGCGGCCGGCGTCGGCTTGATCTTCGTCATCATATTCATCGCAGCACTCCTCCGGGAGGCTAATACGCAGCCTCCGGTCCTTATGATGCCGCGGGCCCAGACAGGAAGCGAGGTGTAAAAATATCGCAAGCGTCACAGACGTCGCGGTCACGGTGACACTGGAGACTGCGGCTTGCGAAAGCCGTAGTGGAAGGAAGTCACGTGGAGGGCAAATTTTGCGGCCGGCGCACTCAAGCCGGGGAGTTCACATCCGTGTACCCTCCCGGGATATCCGGGCCGGAGACTGCTTCAGCGCTGAACGAGCGTTTCCGCTTCGAACCGTTCGACGAAGTGCAGGCCGATCCTGCGGGTCAGAACGGCGGCCGTGACCGATGACACACCAAGACCAACAACCCCAGCGATTGGAGCGGCGAAGGAAAGCGTTGTCGCTGCCGCCGCGGCAAGACCGGTCGGAGCCGCACCGCCCATAAGTCCGATCACTATCGAGCGCGTCTTGTCGCGCTCGAACGGCACGCCGTAGAGATCGGTAAGCGACTTCACCATACGCAGGATGACAGCGGTTACACCCGCAACATTCACCGCGGCCATGGGCAGAAGCCCACCAAGCCCCGCGTACATTTTATGGCGCTCGACAATCTTGAAAGCCAGCTGAAGACGCCGTTCCGCCTCCGCTTGCGAGGGCGAGGACACGAGAAGAAACGTATCATCTGCACTTTTTGCATTATTTGCATTTGCCGGAGCCGGTGATGCTGGCCAGATTTCGGCCTCGACCTGCACCGGCTCCTTTGGAGTCGTGGGCTTCGCCGTAACGGATTGCGGGAGCGGCGCTTCCGTGCCTGCTTCTCCCGGTATGAAATGCAGGCCCGATCCGGCTGGCTTGATGGCCTTTGGGAGTTTGCGTGTCATGCTGCGGCCTGCTGCTGTCCGAGCACCACGTCGAGCTCGTCCGCAATCGCGGCAATCTCGCGAGCTGCCGGCCCCTTCCAGCTGATGAGGCTAGGCGTCGCACCCCACAGCGAGGCTTCCGGATAGGCCACGCGGTTCTGCATTTCGTTCTGAAGAACGGGCAGCCCGGCCTCGGTCAACTCTGCGCGGATGTGCCTTGCGATCACCGAGTCGCGGGTCGTCTGCGTCAGGAGACAACGATAGAGCGGCCGCCGCCCGTCCGCGCGCTCGGTGAGAAAGGCGAGGGTATCCAGCGTCCGGTCGACATCGAAGGGTGATGGTTTGACCGGCACAAGGAGGAAGTCCGACACCGCCAGACAGTCCAGTGTCGTCTTGGACCGAAATCCCGGCGTGTCGATTATGACGAGCCCGCCCGCGCCTGAGAGCCGGCGCGCGGTTCGGGTGGCATCCTCGGTTGCATCCTCGATCACGGCGACGCCGCCGAGGCTCCGCTCGCGCGCCGCAAGCCCCATGATCGAACGCTGAGGATCAGCATCGATAAGGGTCGGGCGCCGCCCGCGAAGATGCCAGTAAACCGCAAGGCAGCTTGCGACAGTACTTTTGCCGCTGCCCCCCTTCATCGTGGCTATCGTGATGATCATCTCACGGCCTCCTCGCCACAGACCCGCGCAGTGATTCGTCCGTATGGTAGCTAATTTCGGGGATGCACGCCTACAGCTTGCCGTCCAGGCTGCGCAGAATTGTGTGCGGATCGCTGCGCGTCAGAGCTTTATTCTGTTGTCTGAACTGAGCGCAGGAATGGCCAGCCCCGGTGCGCCGTCGCAATGACGTGCAATCAACAATCAGGGGTGGCGCGCGGTCACGATGAGACCGAATCAAAGTGCCGGTCGATAAAACAAAGTCTCAAAAAGCATGACGCTGCTTCCAAATCTCTTCGGAAACAGCGCCAAATAGCCTGAAAGGCAAAACTGTCCGGAGATTACCAGGCCGGGCAAACCGACAGGCCGGTGCACGAACCGAGCGTGTAGTTTGCGGAGGTCTCGGTTCCTGCGGCACTTTCCAGCACTTCGTCGGAAACGTCGAAGCTCAGGATCTCTTCTTCTTTTTGATTGAGGGTGGTGAGAGTCATGGCGTAATTCCTTTCATCCGCCAGATGCATAGAAAGTAACGAGGAAACTTAATGAAATTTCCCCCTGCTGGCGAACCAAGAATTGTTCAAGTGCGGTAAAAAGTCAATCAGTGGCAGTTTATCACCGCACCTATCCCTTATGAAATTCCTGCCGAATCCTTCATGTGCTTAACAATTTGCCGTCATTACGATGGCGAGGGCTGGCGAGGGCTGCGCTATTTGACCGTCTATAAGATGGGTTCGCTTTCCTATTCCCCAGACCGGGGATGGAGATAGCCGCGCCCGAATGACCCTCTCCATTTCACGCGAGAAAAGCATCGGCGAGACCGCTAAGAAGGGCCAATGGACGACCTTTTCGAGCGGATCATCAAGCGCGCCACCACGATCGACGAACTCCTGGCCGAACGTTCTGAGCCTCAACCGGGTCAGCCGGGCGACGCGGGCCTCGCCGAGCAACGGCTTGCTGCCTGGTGCCGCTCCTCCGCCAACGGCGATCAAGACCTGTTCAGACGCAGGCTCGGACGCGACGGGTTATCGTATGAGGACCTGCGGACGGAATTTGCGACCGTTCGCCGCGGCATTCCCCTCCCCACTCCGGCCTGGATGGATGATGCCGTCTGGATCGACTCAGCGCTGCGGACGCATTCAGCCGAGAAAATCCCTGCACTACCCGGGGCTGAACCGCGTCCGTTCGAGCGCTTGCTGCGTTCGGTGGTCGACCAGGCCGAAACGCTCTTGTGGGATGCCGCTGGCGCCCAACGGCGCGACCGTTTCACTGAAACGGGCCGCCTCTGTTTGCGGCTGATGCTCCTCGACCAATTGTCCGATCTGTGTGCGCCGGTGCTCTACGAACGCTTCGCCGCCGCGCGTACCAGCACGACAGAGGCAGACGGGCCGCATCAGGGGACCGCCACGCAACTCTATGACCGGTTCATCGCGGACATGCAGTCGGGCAGCTTCCGTCAATTGTTCGACGAAAAGCCCGTATTTCTACGGTTGATTGCAACACTCGTCCGGCAATGGATCGATTCCGTGCGCGAGTTCGCATACCGGCTGGATTCCGACATAGACAGCATCCGCCGGGACATTGTCCGCCGTGACGGTCCTGCCCGCGTCTCCAAAATCGACGGAGGTCTGTCCGATCGACACAATGCCGGACGATCGGTTTTCATCGTCTCCTTCGAGGACGGCGCGCGGGCCGTCTACAAGCCGAAGGATCTGCGCCTCGATGTGGCCTGGCAGGAGCTGATTGCGCGGCTGAACGGCTCGAGCCCTCCCCTGGAATTGCGGGCAGCTCTCGCGATCGCCCAAGACAATTACGGCTGGACGGAGTTCGTCGAACACTCCGGATGCGCCGGCGAAGACGGCTACGACCTGTTCTTCCGGCGCGCCGGGGCGTGGCTCGTGCTGTTTCACTGCTTCGCGGCGACGGACATGCACCAGGAGAACGTGATCGCGGCGGGTGATCATCCCGTGCCGATCGATCTCGAAACCATTCTCCAGCCGCCTCCCGCAGCTCCGAAAGCGCATGATACCGAACGCGCGGCATACGATGCCGCCGCCGACATGATCGCCAATTCGGTGATGGCTGTCGGAATATTGCCCGCCTACGGCCGGGCACCCGACACCTCCGTATTCGCTATGGGCGCGATGACTGCGGACTGGAATTCCAAGGTCAAGATCACATGGGTCGACATCAACACCGACAAGATGCGGCCGACCCGCACCAGGGTGGTCGACCAGGCAAATCCAAATCTGCCGCATGTCGGCGGGAGCTACGCCAAATTCGCAGAACACGTCGATGCATTCGTCGCGGGTTTCGAGGACTACGCCCGGTTTCTCTCGCTTCGTACCAGGGGACCCGACCAAGGGGCCCTGTTTGATGGCTTTGGCGGCGCCCCGGTCCGTAAGGTGGTACGGCCCACACGTTTCTATTCGATGCTGCTGCAGCGGCTCAAGACGCCCCGAAGCATGGACGACGGCGCGACGTGGTCGGCGCAGGCAGATTTCATCGCGCGATTGTCGGACTGGGACGAGCCTTCCGATGCAAATTGGTCATTCCTTCGCGCCGAGCGGTCAGCTCTTCTTGAGCTGAATGTCCCGCATTTCGTGTTGCCGAGCGATGGCCATGATATCCGCGATTGCGCAGGCCCCGTTGTGACATTGCAGGGCCTGTCGGGGCTCGAGCGCGCGCGAGACCGCGTGCACAACTTCGATGCGCAGGAGATCGCGTGGCAAACCGCGATCATCCGGGCAAATACGACGTCATCCAGGGTCATCACATCGGCGGAAGCAACGCGGCTTCTCTTGAAAACGGATGGACCCAGCGCTGCGGCCAATGAAACCTTCGCATCCGAGGCCGACCGGATTGCGGCTGAATTGTCCGAGCACGCCATACGCCGCGGCAATTCCGCCGCATGGATCGGTCTGGACTGGATGGGCGACGCGGAGGCATTCCAGCTCACGCCAGTCGGTCCCGATCTCTATAACGGCGTATCCGGGATTGCGCTCTTCCTCGCCGCACACGCAAGCGTCACGAATTTTTCGCCGTCCGGCGAGCTCGCGCTCGCCGCGCTGACCCATCTGCGAAAGAAGCTCAAGGATCGGAACGCGGCGCGCTTCGCGCGCTCCCTCGGAATTGGCGGCGCAACCGGGCTGGGCTCGCTGGTCTACTCGCTGACCGTGATCTCAAAGATCCTCGGAGACACGGACATGCTTGCGGATGCCCACGTCGCCTCCGCCCTGATGACGGACGATCTGATCGCGGCAGACAAGCGACTCGATGCGCTCGGCGGTAGCGCTGGCGCGATACTCGCTCTTTTGCGTCTCTATCGCGACACGCAGTCCGGTGACGTGCTGGGTCGCGCCATCAAATGCGGCGACCATCTGCTGCGCCAGGATCGCCTCGGTCCGGAAGGTCTTCGAAGCTGGGTAGGGCTTGGCCTGGGCCAGAACCCGCTGAACGGCATGTCGCACGGCGCAGCCGGCTTTGCCTATGCGCTCGCGTCGCTGACTGCCGCGACCGGGCGCGACGATTTTCGGCACGCGGCCTCAGAGTGTCTCGCGTTCGAGAATTCGACCTACGACGCCGAACGGCACAATTGGCCAGACCTGCGACATACAGGGAAGCCCGGCTGGGCCTGCCGATGGTGCCACGGCGCACCGGGAATCGGACTTGCCCGCGCAGCCCTGCTCAAGCAAGACGCCATGAACGCGACGGCTTTGCAAACCGACATCCGAAATGCGCTCGCCGGTGTCGAACAAACGTGGCCGACCGAACTCGACACACTCTGCTGCGGAACGCTGGGTACCGTCGAATTTTTCTGCGAAGCAGGCGAAGCGCTTGGCCGCCCGGACATCCGCCAGATCGCAGCCGAGCGGCTGGCCGCGGTGGTTGGGGCGGCGGGTTCGGCCGGCGACTATCGCTGGAACGCCGGCAAACGGCGGTTCAACCCCGGTCTGTTTCGCGGGCTCGCCGGCGTGGGTTACACGCTGTTGCGGCAACGTGACGACACGCTCCCGAATATCCTGATCTGGGAGTAACGACCGCCGCCGCGCCCGCTACTTCACCTCGGCAGCGCAAGTGGCGTGCAAGACCACTTTGAACATGTCAAAGGACTGAACAGTGATCTGACATGTTCTGCCTTCGCCGAGATCCACCGGGGTCACACTACCGGCGGCGGCAAACCGCTGCTGTCCGCCGATGTTGATGTTCACGCCTTCATTGGTTGGGGATCCGATCAACCCGACGGTCACACGGCCACCTGCGACGACCAGCGATTGATTGGGTCGCATGACGTAAATGTTCTCGGATGGCACGATCTCATCCAATACGCCCTGCACATGATTCAGTCGGGTCTGAAGCGTCAGGATACGATCGGCACGCCGGTTGAGTTCAGCGCTGACCTGTTGCCGCTCCTCCCGAAGCTGCACGATGGTCTGTTCGCGCTGCGCCAGCTGGCGCCGGGCCAGTTCGCGTCCGGTGATATGGCCGATCAGGGCCACACCCAAAATCAGCAATGTCTCGATCAGAAGGATGTAGACGCGCCGCCTGCGTGTCAGCAGGCGCCAAGCGGCCCGCGAACTGAGGTCCGTCTCGACCGTACGACCGGAGCGAATATTGTCGGCCACGTTAGCGGTCCTCCTGCGCCTGGTCCAACGCCACCGACGCATCTCACGCACTACCACGATTTCTGTTTCGACGGGCGCAAGCCATGACGTGAGTCCCTTTGCACATGGTTTGCTATCGCGTCCCAGCCGGCGGGTTGGTCGAAACCTCGGCCGGCTTCTGCGGACCTTCGGCGCCGTTCGACGCACCGTCCGTGCGTGATCCGCCGGTGATCCGCGACAGGACCGACTCGTAACTGGACAGGTCGAATGGATTGAACGTCGCCGGTTTCTCGGCCGTCTTCTCAGGCTTGGCCGGGCCCGCGGGCTCCGGCACGGCAGACTTCTTGTCCGGTCCAGCCGGGGCCGGGGTTTGCGGCGGTACGGCCGGCGGCGGGTTGACCTGAACGGCCGAGCCCGGTTGCACGACAACGGTGGTCGGCGGCGGCACGGCCTGCGGCGCGGCATAGGCGCCCGGGACTGTGGCACTCGGCGCCGGAAGCGCAGAATCCTTCCGTGGCGGTGTCGGGGGAGTTGCCGGCTGATCCACGTTGCCCAGGATGATCGGCAAGCCATCCTTGCCGCCACCGATCACCACGATCTTGGAATTCGGCGACTGAGACAAGGCGAGGGTTGCTTCGATGCCGCGCCAACGCAGATAAGAATCGGAAATGCCCTGGCTGACAGTCTGCTGGAACGCCGCGATACCGTTCGCCTCGATCTGTTTTCGTCTCGACTCCTGCGCCTCGCGTTCCACACGATAGCGATATTCCTGAATCAGATAGAATTGCTCGGTCTGACGATTGATCGCCGCGACGATGGCCGGCGGCAGTTCGATGCTGAGCACGAGCGTGTCGATGATCTGAATTGAGTATTGCAGCGCGTCGTTATAATTTCGGGGATCGGGCTGCTCCATCGCCTCGGGCTGCACCAGCTTGTTGAGGTTGGCACCAAGACCCTTGCGCGCGTTGTCGCGAACCCTCTCCTGGATCCCTTCTCTCGAAGTATACACCTCTTGCGCGGTGTACTGCGAAATGACCTGGCGCGTCTGGCTTCCGATCTCGGGGCTCACGACCGATTCGAAGTATTGCGGGCCAATGAACTTGTGCAGCACAGCGACCGCATTGTGGAGCAACTGGTAACGAATGTTCATCTGGATGGTGACGCTCACACCATCCTTCGAAATCGCGTTGTAGGTCTGCGCTGTCGACTGCAGACGGAGGTTATAGATGAACAAATGGTCCCACGGCCAAACGAGGTGAAGGCCCTCCCCCCGCAATTGCTGCGGATTGAGCATCGTGCCGCGGCCGGCGAAGCACCAGCAATAATAGTCGAACGTGTTGAACCGCTTCCACAAAACGCCGACATTGCCGCTGGGGACAGTGATCACCACGTAGCGCCAGAGCACCGTCACCGCGAGGAACATCACGAGCAGCAGGAACGCGAAGCTTGGCAGGCGCCGCGTCAGGAAATTCCACGCGCCGCGCCTCCTCACTGGAGGTGGGTTGCCGTCGAGAGTCTCGGGATACCTCGCCATCAGTCGTTCCTCATCGAACGCCCTCAGCCGCCCACTGTACGTTCTTCAACGATACGGCCCTCTTCCATGTGAATCCGACGCCCCGGCAATCGGAATTCGTCGAGGTACCGGTCGTCGTGGGTGATGACCACGACCGTCTTGCCGGCACGTATCATTTCCGGAAGCAACTCGTCATAGAATTTGCGCCGGTATTCGGGATCCTGCTCGGCCGTCCACTCGTCTAGCAGCATGATAGGGCGGTTTTCCAGCAGGCTGACAATCAGCGCGAGGCGCCGGCGTTGGCCACCGGACAGATCGAGCGTCCGGAACTCGCCGTTGATCAGACCGGTTTTCTCCTCCAGCCGGAATTGCGCCAACAGGTCCGCGAGTTCGCCGGGGTCAGCGTCCGAGATACCATAGAGCCGGCGGAAAAGATGATAATCGTAGAAAATCGCCGAAAACAGCTCACGATATTCATCGCGCGTGGCTTTGTTGACGCGCTTCCCGTTCAGGAGGATCTCTCCGGATTCGGGGTGATAGAGACCTGCGAGTACGCGCAGGAATGTCGACTTTCCGGACCCGTTGCCGCCGGTAATGAAAAGGAGTTCACCGGAGCGCAAGCTGAAGTCGATCGGCCCGATATGGAATGCCACGTCCGAATGCCGGTCGACATAGCTGAACACCATCTGGCGCATTTCGATCGATTCAAAGCTCTTTGCGGATACGACCTCATCGGTTTCCGAGGAAACGCCCTCGCGCAGCTTTTCTTCCAGCCGCCCGATGCGATCTGCCGCAGCATTCGCATTCATGAGAATGGGAATCGACTGCACCAGAGCGAAGCATGCCCCGATGACGTAGAGGAGCGCCGCCGTGATCTTGGCGATAGAAGCGCCACCGAGGCTTTCACTGAATTGCGGGGCGACGAAAACAACCGTGCCAAGCAGGATGTACATGTAGCCTTGTGAATAGGCGATCTGCTTGAACGTCTCCGACTGGCTTCGGATCTTGATATTGGCCGCGGTCCGCGACACGTTCACGGCGTCATCGAACAAGGCGTCGCTGCGCGACCGGTTGAGCCTGATCTCCTTGAAGCCATCGAGGAAGTCGGTGATGCGGTCGAACAACCGCCGCTCATGTTCGGCCGCCCTCGCCCTCTCCTCGACCAGCTTGCGGCTCCTGAAATGGAAGATCAGGCCCGCCATGCTGACAATCAGGACGCTCAGCAGAAATGCCGCAAGCGACAGGTACGCCACATAAATCGCCACGAACCCGATCAGGACCGGGCCCTGGATCGAGAAGCTGAGCATGTTGCTCGCTTGCGTCAGGATCGCGGCATCGCTGGAGATCGCCGCGATGATGCGCGAGCGTCCGACGTCCTCGATGGAGAGAAGCTCCGAGCGCCGGACATAGTCCATCATCCGGACGCGAAGCTTATGAATGATCGCTTCGATTTCGGACGTAATCGTCGTGGAGACGTAGACTTGCGTCTTGAAGAACAGAAACAGCGACACCACGAACAGTGTCGCCGCCCACAGGCTGCCGTGCCCCTCCGAATCCGCCGCCGCGGCGCCGGTATTGATGGCGGTGAGGATGAGGGCGTTACTGACGCCGCCCAAAGCAGACATGAACACCAGCTTTCGCACGGAGGCGTGCATCTCGCGGTGAACAAGCTGGAGGAAGGACATTTTGAACGCTACCGCCGGGCTACTATTGCAAGGGACCCTGCCGGCCCCAGGAGAAAGGCATATGCCGGCTTCGAAATAAAAACCTTAGGGCCGACGACGCCACTCTACGTTTCGTGACGGGCCGGTGATGAGCAGAAGCGGCAGGACGACCAGCGGAGTTGTGATAAGCGCCAGACCGAACGTGCCCAGAAAGCCAAGCCGTCGCCCGATGCCGCACAATCCGGTGAGCGCACAAAAGACGATATAAAGGCCGGCTTCGATCATTGATCTCGTTCGACCAGCCACCGATCTCGCGATCGTGACTGCCCTCCGGTTTGATGCAGATCTCGCAGGTCAAGGATTGGTTGTCGCCCCCGTCGTGCTCGCGGGCGCCTCAGGCGCGGCCACCTTGGCGCGCGAGCGTGAGTCCCACTTTTCCTTCTGCGCCTTGATGAACTCGCGATAATCCGGCGGGTTAAAGTCCAGCATCGTACCGCCTGACTCGAAGTGTTGAACAAACGCCTTGCCGATCGCGAAGGTCGCACCGGCAGCAAGCGCAGGCATCACAAACCCGGACGCGATCGTTCCCAGAATCGGCACGGACTTCAGCATGCTGGCCGCGCCAATGCCGCTGGTCGCCGGAATCATCGTACCGGCCAAAGCCGCGATCAGCGCCTTGCCGCTGTTTTCAGAGAAAGGCACGTTATAGATCTGCGACAGCCGGCGCAGCATCTGCACCTGAATGCCGGCGACGGCGGCAACGTCGACGATCGGCACAGGGACAAGTCCTGCAACGCCGCCCCACATGGCAAAACGATCAACGAGCTTGGATGCCATCTCGAGTCGCGCCGATGGCGTGAGCTCCGGCACGGATGCCTCGGGCTTTGCCTCCACCTCGGTAGTCGCTTTTTGTGCCATACTAGGACCCTTCTCGGCATGCATGGATCGATCGCCATCTGATCGAGCGATCCAAGATGTCTGTTCGCCTCAATCAAATCTGGTTCCAAAACGCTATCATGGCGGGTTGCGACTGCCAAGCGCTCACGACCGCCGTTATATGCTTGCAAAATAAAGAGTTATCAATCTAGCCGGCTGGCTTGCCTCAACCGACCCGATGCCCATAATGGAATGGTTGGCGGTCATTGTGGAGACGGAGATGCGGTCGGCCTCGGCGAAAGGAAGTCCGGTTCGGGCGCCCCGCGCCTGGGAGGCTCCCGCCATGACCGAGTTGCCTATCGGGATTGAGACAAAAGCCGCCGAAGCGAAGGCGGCCGGCTCCAGCCAGAACGCGAGCCCGCCTGCCCCTGCGGCTCCGACGACCAAGCTCGGCTTTGCATTTGAGATGTCGTTCCCGCTGGCGGTTCGCACCGAATGACAGCGGGCGCCTGAGGGTCTCGACTTAAGCCAACGTCGGATGCGGCAAGCGCGGTCACTCGCTGATGGCGAATGACGCCGGCTTAAGCTAGGATTGAGCCTCAGAAGCAAGCGATTGGGAACCCGGTGAGCTTGGGCGTAACCGCTGACAGCGTACTGGTTCGCGACCAGACCCTCGCCGCAACCGATCTGGAGGGCGGCGTGGTCGTGCTGAACGTCCACACCGATGCCTATGTGAGCCTCAATACCGTGGGGAGCGAAATCTGGCACCTTTTGTCGGAGCCACGTCGGGTCGGAGACATATTCGATGCCCTTTCACAAAACCATGACGTAGATCTCGCGACGCTGTCGCGTGACGTGCTGCCATTTCTGCAGCGATTGATCGAACGACAGCTGGCCCGGCAGGTCGATAGAGACGGCCTGCGATGACCCCCCGTACGATGCGGCGAATCTATTTGCGCGAGGCAGCGCTCATGCTTCTGCTCGCGCGCGTCGCTGTGCGATTTTTGCCGTCGGCCTGGCTGTTCGACTGGGCCGATCGTCCAATCAAAAAGCCGCGCCGTTTTACTGCCGACGAGGCGAACTGGGTGACCTGGGCGATCGAACACATGGTGACCCCGCCGGGCATGAACGCAGTATGTCTGCCGCGTGCGCTGGCCGCGCATTCAATGCTACGGCGTCGCGGCATTGCGAGCCGGCTCTGCCTCGGCGTTGCCCGCAATGATGGCAATGTCTCCGCCCATGCCTGGATCGAGGTGGGTGAACGGAAGCTCGTCGGCGGCGAGGAAGCCGGCCGCTTCACGCCCCTCGCCGCATTCGGCGGCGTGAAGTGACCTGAGCGGCGGTCTCGCATGAGCGGTATCGCGGGCATACTGCGCTTCGATGACCAACCGGTCAGCCGGCACGAACTTGAACGCGTTGCAAACGCATTGCGCGCCCACGGTCCGGACCGATCCGACATAGCCGTCAGCGGTAACGTCGGCTTCGTGCATGTGCTGATGCGCATGACCCCCGAAGATCGGGACGATCATCAACCTTACCGCGGCGCCAGCGGATCGATCATCACAGCCGATCTGCGGATCGACAATCGCAACGACATCCTCGCCCGTCTCGGTCTCACGCAACAGGAGGCTATGGCCTGGCCGGATTCGCGCGTGGTCCTGAGTGCGTGGGAGGCCTTTGGCGACAGCGTATGGCCGATGCTGCGCGGCCCATTCGCTGTTGCGATCTGGGATACGAACAGGCGGGCCCTGACCCTGGCACGCGACCACATCGGATTGAATGTGGTCATGTGGCATCATAGTGAGCGCTTCTTTGCATTCGCGACCATGCCGAACGGGCTGTTCGCTCTCGACGGCATCAATCGCGAATTGAGCGAAGAGAAGTTCGCCGATTTCCTCGTCCTCAATCACGCCGAGCATACGACCACAATCTATAAGGATGTCTTCCGCGTCCCGCCGGCGCATGTCATGCGCATCGACGCACAGGGGACAGTCGTGCAGCAGCGCTTCTGGTCACCGCGCGACGCAAAGCCCGTAAGGTTCCGATCCGACCAGGATTATGCGGACGGCTTGCGCGAACGCCTCGACGTCGCAGTGCGACGGCAGATGCGCAGCATTCATCCGATCGGATGTCTGCTCAGCGGCGGCCTCGACTCGTCGACCGTAGCCGCGCTTGCCGCGCGCGCGCTTGCCGAGTCCGATCAACGGCTGGCAGCCTTCACGGGCGTTCCAAGGCAAGGCTTCGACGGACCGGCACCGGCCGGGCACTACGCGGATGAAACACCGTATGTCGAGGCGATCACGAAGGCAGCAGGCACCATCGATGTCACCTATGTCCGCAATGATGTGACGGATGACCTCGCCGAACTTGAGCGCTTCTTCATCGCCCTGGAAGGACCGGTGCGAAACCCGACTAATCTCGGCTGGGTCCTGTCGATCTTGCGGCTTGCACGCGCGCAGGGGCGGCGCGTCCTTCTCGGCGGATTGCACGGCAACCACACCATCAGCTGGAATGGATGGTCGCAGTCCATCGACCATCTGATGCGTGGCCGTTGGCTCACGGCGCTCCGTCAATGGCACCTCTATTATCGCCGCACGCCGCATTCACGCTGGGCAGCCACGCGAAATCTGTTCATCGAACCGATCATGCCGGCCTGGCTCAGCAATTGGACCGCACCGCGTCATAACCCCCGCCGCATCGCGCCGTGGCACGAACACTCACCAATCCACCCGGAATTTGCGGCTGCCATGAACGTGGATAAGCGCGCAAGGAAAGCCGGGCACGACTTTCATTATCGGGCCCGGCGAGACGACCGCATCCAGGGACTCCTTCAGGCCGACTATGCCGGCGACTGGCATGCCGCGGAAAAAGCTGTCACGGGCGTGGAAGTGCGCGACCCGACCGCTGACATCGACGTGGTCTCTTATTGCTTCGGTGTTCCGCCCGAGCAATATCTTGCCGAGGGCACGGACCGCTCCCTGATCCGACGGGCCATGTGGGGCTTGCTGCCCGAAAGCGTCCTCACCAACCGCCTGCACGGTCTACAGGACGCGGAATGGTTCGAGCGGGTCGATCGCAGACGTGGGGAGCTTGCGCACGAGATCGCCGCACTTTCCCGCTCCCCGCTCGCGCGCAAGGCAATCGACCTTGCGCGGCTCGAACGCGCCGTATCGAATTGGCCGGCAGGCGGGTGGCACAGTCCGGAGATATTTACGGAGTACAATATCGCCTTGATGCGCGGAGTGGCCGGTGGCCGTTTCCTTCGCTGGTTCGAATCGGCCAATTGATTGCTGCACGGTCGACTATCCTGGAGCCTCATTTGAAACTGCGATGCGGGAGAACAATAGCTTACCGGTTGTCCGAGAGGATCCGCGCGTGAATCCCGATCCCGGCAGCGAAGACTTCTACGACCAGATACCCGTTTTTCGCGGCTTTCCGAACGTTACGGACGAGGCTTTGTATCGTCCGCTCCCGGACGACTGGCTGATTGGTACGACCGACGTCGTGGGCTCCACCCGCGCAATCAAGGATAACCGCTACAAGGCGGTGAACATGGCGGGAGTTGCGGGCATCGCTGCGGTCGCCAATGCGCTCGGCCGCGAATTTCCCTTCGTATTCGGCGGCGATGGCGCAAGCTTCGCTGTGCCGCCGTCATGGGCCGACACCGCGCGAGCGGCGCTGGCCGCGACGTTGCGCTGGGCGCAAGAAGATTTGTCGCTCGAATTGCGCGGCGCAATGGTACCGGTGAAGGACATTCGCGAGCACCGGCTGGATGTCCGCCTGGCGCGTTTCGCGCCGTCCGACGACGTAACCTATGCAATGTTTACCGGCGGGGGGCTTGCATGGGCGGAAGCCGCGATGAAACAGGGCCGCTTCACTGTGTTACCGGCACCGCCCGGCACGCACCCCGATCTGACCGGACTCTCCTGCCGCTTCGAGAAAATGCCGTCGCTGCACGGTGTTGTGCTGGCGCTGCTTGTCGTTCCGGGCGAGAGCGGCGATGAACGCGCTTTTCGCCGTGTGGTGCAGGACCTCGTTCTGCTCGTCGAGCAGAAGGGTCACGCTCCCGTCCCCGCGCAGGGGCCGACTTTCGGCTGGCCCCCGCAAGGCATTGACCTCGAGGTGCGCGCGTCACGCCATACCTGGGTTCCAATATTTATCAGGAAGGCGGCTGCGCTACTCCAGATGTTCGGTTACTTCGTAATCTTTCGTTTTGGGCTGAATGTGGGAAAGTTCATCCCCGGCTTATATCTGAAGCAGCTTGTCGCGAATTCCGACTTCCGCAAGTATGACGACGCTTTGCGCATGATCATCGACTGCACCCCCGAGCTTGCCGAGGACATTGAACGAAGGCTCACCGCAGCGGCGCGCACGGGAGCGGTACGTTTCGGCCTGCATCGCGAACAGGCCGCGATGATGACGTGCTTCGCTCCATTTCCGGCGCAAGCGGACCACATGCATTTCATCGATGGTGCGGCTGGCGGGTACGCACTCGCTGCACTCGCGCTGAAAAGCGCAAGTGCGCACGCAACCGGCACTGGGACAGCGTGATGGCAGGCAATCTCCCGATCGACGGCCGCCGATTGTGGAACGATCTCATGCAACTTGCCGAGATCACCGACCCGGGCAAGCCCTATACCCGCCGCTCGTTCTCGCCGCTGTTCGACGAGGGGCGCCTTTGGGTGCGCCAGCAATTCGAAGCAGCCGGGCTTGAAACACGGATCGATGCCGCCGGCAATCTCAGCGGCAGCCAGGCCGGCACCGAGCCCACAGCCGGCACCATATTGATCGGCTCGCACTCCGACACGGTGCCGTCAGGCGGCCGCTTTGACGGCACCGCAGGCGTCCTCGCGGCGCTCGAGATCGCCCGCTCACTTGCAGAATCCGGCATCTCCTTGCGTCACAATCTCGAGGTGATCGACTTCCTCGCGGAAGAGCCGAGCGAGTTTGGCCTGTCCTGTATTGGCAGCCGCGGGATGGCCGGTGTCATGGAGGATCGGATGCTGCGCTACACCGATCCTACGGGCGAAGTGCTGTCGCATGCCATCGATCGCGTCGGCGGGAACGTCGCGGCTCTTGGCGCTGCAAAACGCAATGACATCGCGGCGTTCTTTGAACTTCACATCGAACAGGGCCTTGTCCTGCAGGACAGCAGGGTCGACGTCGGAATCGTCACCGCCATCGTCGGCATCACGCGGATCGAGGTCGTGTTCAAAGGCTCGGCCGACCATGCCGGAACGACACCCATGCATCTGCGCCGGGATGCCTTTACATCTGCGGCAAAAACCGCGGTGTTCGTCGATCGTATCGCGCGCGAACTTGTCGCGCGGAAAGCCGGCCTGTTTGTCGCAACCATCGGGATTGTGTCAGTCGAGCCGGGCGCGTCAAACGTCGTGCCGCAAGACGCGCGCATTGTTATAGACGCACGTTCGGAAAATCGCGCCTTGATGGAGGAGTTTCTCGCACGACTTGATAGTGAGACCGCAGCGTTCGCAAAAGAAAGCCGGACGGAACGTGATGTCTTCACCCGCCTGTCCGACACCAATCCGACCGCCTGC
>CAZIKZ010000048.1:17790-18773 GCA_964539845.1 uncultured Hyphomicrobiales bacterium | reverse complement strand
TGATTCAGGTGTTTCTGAATTTGGTGAAAAACGCCGCCGAGTCGATCGGCGAGAGCGCGATCGACGGCGAGATCCTCATGACCACGGCATTCCGTCCGGGGGTCCGCCTCACGCTGCCAGGCAGCCGGTCGCGCGTCTCGCTGCCGATGGAATTTTGCATCAAGGACAACGGTCCCGGAGTTCCCTCGGACCTGCTGCCGAACCTGTTCGATCCGTTCGTGACGACCAAGCCCAGCGGATCTGGCCTCGGACTTGCATTGGTTGCGAAGATCATCGGCGACCATGGCGGCATCATCGAATGCGAATCTCAATCCCGGCATACCGTCTTCCGGGTTCTCATGCCGATGTATGCCGGAATTGGCCTCGACGGGCCTCCGGCAGGAGAACCGGAACCGGCGGACGCCCAAGCACAATGAGCAGCCGAGGCTGAATGCAAATGCCTGCCGGAAACATACTCGTCGCCGACGACGACGCCGCGATTCGGACCGTGCTCAACCAGGCATTGTCTCGCGCGGGCTATGAAGTTCGCTCGACCAGCAACGCGGCGACGCTCTGGCGCTGGGTCAGCCAGGGCGAGGGCGACCTCGTCATTACCGATGTGGTGATGCCGGATGAGAACGCGTTCGAACTGATCCCGCGCATCAAGAAATTACGGCCGGAACTGCCCATTATCGTCATGAGCGCGCAGAACACGTTCATGACCGCGATCCGGGCATCGGAACGCGGGGCCTATGAATATCTCCCGAAGCCGTTCGATCTGAAGGAACTGATCGGCATTGTCGGCCGCGCGTTGTCCGAGCCCAAGGACAGGCCGCGGATCAGCAAGCCGGAGGAAATCGATTCCTCGATACCGCTCGTTGGCCGCTCGCCTGCGATGCAGGAAATCTATCGGCTGCTCGCGCGCCTGATGCAAACCGATCTCACGGTGATGATCACCGGCGAATCCGGCACCGGCAAGGAACTCGTTGCGCGCGCGCTGCACG